>NZ_AP023443.1 GCF_019976755.1 Nostoc sp. MS1 | reverse complement strand
TTGTGATTTTACCCCCTGCGTGACCAAATTTTGAACCATAACGTGACCAAAAGTTAACGTAATTTCAAGCTTTTGAGCCAATCAATAACTTAGCTTTATGAATCAAATTATGTCCGCGTGTTTTAAATGTGAACCATAATACGACCAAAAGTTTTATTTTTAGATGTGGTAAAAAATGCCGAGCAAGACACACTAATTTAGTCGAAAATTTTAAACTTTCGGTCAAAATATAATTCAAAATGTCCACAATATGGTTCAAAAATATGTTTCGCCAAAAATTGAGTGATAAAGCGATCGCCTGAAATCTGAATTTTTATTTCTCTCTCATTACGGTACGGTACAAATGAACTATTTGACTATGTTCCTTGCTGTAATTAAGTTTTGAGTTTTTTGAACTCCATTTATAGCTTTGAACTATATGTTGTCCTAGTACAGAGTGAAGTATTTCGTGACCGTTTGGCTAAATTATCGTTCAAATCACAACTATAAAACTAAGAAACTGGAAAATCACATTGATAATGAAATTAAACCCGATGCTACTCAATCCGATGCTTTCCTTGAATCACTGGAAATTGAGTCCGATGAAGTTGAGTTGGTTGATGAAAATCAAGCAGACAACGCTCAACCTCAAGCTAATCCGACTCACTTTTTGCATCCTGAGTTAGCAGTTTTTGCGACAAAGGGGCGAGACTTCAAAATCTGCTTTGACTTTGACACTAAACCTAAAACCAAAAGAAATGTTGATGCTGCCACCTTGCGGACTGGACAATTACTAGAAGCGAGTGGTGGCAAGGTGAGTGTCATTTCTCTTCCCGGCCCAGATAAAGGTGTAGATGATTTTATCGTCGAGAAAGGGCGTGAAGCTTTTGACCAATTACTTGCCCAAGCTTTACCCTTACAACAATGGGATGAGTTGCGCTATTTAAAATCACGCTCAACTATCAAGCTCAAAGATGGCACAACCAAGACAGTAGGGGAGAAAAATCAGACTGTGGCGCTTTCAGGGGAGATTGTGCCACCAAACAACAAATCTCAACATGATAATGTCGCGCTCCAAACTCCAACGGAGCAATCTCAGCCAGAGAATTTAATTACTCAAACACCTTCGGAGGCTGTAGATCAACCAGCACAACAACATAAATCTCCTGGTGAATGCCCTAAAACACCTGCATCTGAATTAGATATTTCGCCGTGTAATCTCCAAATTGAAACTTCCTCACCGTCTGCCGAATCTAGTCAACTACAACAGCAATCTCCACCATCAAATACTACAAATATGCACTCCTCATCAACAAATCCCACAACCGAAAACCAACAACTTCCTCAGCAACGAGAAACTCATGATGAGCGATTTAGCTTGATTTTTTGGAAAAAGAAAAAACCAGTCAATGAAACTCCTCCCCCAAAAATTGAGAGTTGGGCTAAAACACAGGACGTTACTCTTTATAAACAAAACTTCCAACGACGAAAACTCCATCATCAGGAGAATCAAGAGATCGCTTCTGCGGCTGTGGCGCTAGTCAAAAAATATGGTGTAGCCAAAGACAATCTAGTAACTTATGTTGCGGATGCTTTCGTCATTCAAAAAAAAGGTGAAGATTACACTATTTCTCGTCGCCACGATGGTAAGGAATTGATGACCTTCATGGCGAATAATTGGGATGAGGTGAAGAGGGTAAATCTGGGTCAAGACTTTAATACCAAAAATTACCCTATTAATATCCTGCCTATTGAAAGACAAGAATTTTTATTAGTCGCAGACCACCTCAAAGCAGGAAAAGAATTACCCTCACTCGATGATGACCCACGCAAGCTTGCTTCTGTCTTAAGTTCGGTTTCTCCTAGTGGCACACACAATATTTTAGAGAGTTTCAAGCAATCCCAACTGTTGCAAATCATGATGGGGACTATCCGCAACTTTGAGAAAGACGACTTAACTTTAGCTAATTACCGCATTCTTTTTCGGCAAGGCACAGGGGGAAAATCTACACTACAGTTATTCAAAGCTGAACAAAATGGTCAAATTACAAGGGAAGCAGTTCGGTTTGATTTTGAGCGTACTCCAACTGGCATGACTCACCAAGTTACAAAAATGGCTATTAATGAAACTGACTTGGAAAATTTGGGTTTGCTGGCACAGAAACTACATATTAATTACAAAGCATTGTTTGGCGACCCCAAGTCTAGCCGTGATATTGATTTGCCTATTCACCCTGCCATTAAGAGTCAATTAGATAAATTAACGCCCCCTCAACCTCAAGATAATCCCTCTCCCACTTCTGCTGGAGTTGATTCTTTAATATCAACCAAGGAAGAGAGCAGGGGGAGAGGAGAAGCAGGGGGAGCAGGGGGGGAATTTACTAACATTGCTTCACCTGCCTCCCCTGCCTCCCCTGCCTCTCTTCCTTCCCCTGATGCGGATCAGTCTTTATCGGATTTGCTCTCCAAACTAGAAAAGACTGGTAAACTTACTATTGGCGAACAACGTCAGATTTACCATGAACTACTCATCACTAGTCAGCTTCAACAAGAAAATAATGGTACAACTGATATCACCCTTCCTCCCATCAACATAGTTATTGACGATTTAATTAAACAGCGTCAGCTTCTTATTAACGATACTTACTCTGCCAAAGTTGAAGTTGTTTCTCAGAAATCTCCAACACAACAACAGACTTCACAACAATCTGTAGCGACTAATTCATCAGAATTAGAATTTTAATTAACCGTTGTTCACCACATTTATGTCTAGCTTAGTGTCCGAAACCATCACTACCATCAACCGCGACAGTGGACTTTCTGACAACCAACTGGCCTATAGACTGGCGCTTTGGATGGAAAAATATCCTCCCTCGCCGTCAATAACCCCTGCACTGGACACCACAGAGCGCGAGAGTATTATGGCTGAGATGAGAAATACTCTATCTCTTACGCAAAATGCTCAAAGTGCGGAAGATTACAGGCAAAGTCTTAAGGAGAAATACCTTAAAGAGTACACCCAAAAATTTGGATTAAATAAACCTGAACAAACACCTGATATGGATAACTCCACCAGGGTGGAAAATTTAATAGCCGAGAGGAAAAAGACTTTCTTACAGCAGATATTACAGTCTAAAGAACGCAAGTTGCCTTTTGTTGATCACCAAACATCTACACCAAAGGATAGCGAAAATCATGAGGAGGCTAAAAAATCTCTGATTCCTGCACTGATGAACATCCTCGTAATTAAAGGACAAGACAC
The DNA here is from genome assembly GCF_019976755.1 of Nostoc sp. MS1. Classification (NCBI taxonomy): domain Bacteria; kingdom Bacillati; phylum Cyanobacteriota; class Cyanophyceae; order Nostocales; family Nostocaceae; genus Nostoc; species Nostoc sp. MS1. The sequence goes on along the minus strand of NZ_AP023443.1, from coordinate 300,387 downwards.
CATTGGCGGACGCATTTATGAGGGGATCTCTTATCGACTAAATCTGATGATGAGAGAGGGGATGCAACGTCTGGTGGTTTGGCGTAAGAGTGATAATCAGACGGCTTTTAGTGCTTATAAAGTTGATGACAAGGAAGAATATAATGTTGTACACAATAATCTCTCACCAGAAGAAACACAAAAGCTGATCAATTTTGATATGAGAGTGCAACAGCAACAGCAACAGTTACCTTCGCCGCCACAGCAACAACAAAACGACCACTCTCCTGACGGCCCAGAATTGGAATAGACTAGTGAAAATAACCAACAAACAACCCCAGGAAATACACACTTACCAAAACATACCGCTTTGTTACACGCTCGAATTGTGACCAGGGCGAGATAATCACAGCTAATACTATATAAAACAAAGCTTGTAGAAAATCATTGTGTCCCAGTTTGATGATTGCCGCTATCATCAATGCCACAAAAATTAGAAACTCCACTCCTGTTTCTATTCTGTCCCACAGTTTCACATCATATAGATAACGCATCTTGTCTCCTGGCTGATTTAGGGAGCATCGTACCATCAACCCCATAGATCCCGTCATATTTATAAGGAAATATGATACTGAATTTCGTTCCTTGCTTGACTACCGAGTCTACCTGCATACTCAAACCATGAGCATGAGCGACGCATAAGGCGATGTATAGTCCAAGCCCCATTCCTGATTCATGTAATAAATTGCTATTTGGCGAACGCCATAGCGGAATAAATATATTTGATAGTTGTTCTTTGGCAATTCCTATGCCCGTATCTTCAATTTCGATAATTAAATCATCTTCTTGATTGAGCAGTCTTAAAAATATATCTCCTCGTCTAGTATATTTAATAGCATTTGTCAAAAGATTACATAGCATTCTGTCAATACTTACTTTGTCACCCCGTACTTGCGTTCCATGCTTATATGATGATTGTGTTTCATAGTGAATTTTCAATGAATGATATTGCGCTATTGGCTCGAATAAAGAATGAGTTTTTTCTAAAAAACTCAACATGTCAAACTGGGCAACTGTTACTGGTTTCACCTCTTGAGGAGAGACTCTGTTAGCTTCAACCAAGATCATACTGGGAGCAACGCGATTTTGTGAAGTCGGATCAAAATCAAGCGATCGCTAAAAATCATACTTAATTTAATAGTGATTTTATTTACAAATAAAATATTGATTTACACGAAAAATCATCTTGATGAGATATCTCAAAAAGATTGCTAGCAAGTCATTTGAGGATTATTTCCAAAAATCTCTGCAACAAGTCTTTGATACTTAGTATCAATTACGGCAGAAAATAAATTGAAGGCAGAATTAAAGTATAAAATTTATCAACCAGTTTGGGGTTTGATAAAAGAATTAAAGATAGAATCACAAAAATTATCCCAACTTTTAGCTATCCATTGACAACGCAGATGTAACATAATTTCTGCATTATTTTGTAACCAAAACTTACTGTTTCCTTTCATGCGTAAATTAACAACTTGACGAATTAAACTTTCAACTGCACCACTACCGAGAGGTAATTTTCGAGCTGCAACTTCGTTATATTTTAAAAGCCTCCTTCTATACGCTTTTAAAATATAATTTCGCTCTCTTACCATAATTTTACAGCGCTCTCCTGTTGCCTCGGAAATAAATTCACCCATATTTCTCATTAAATCTAGTGCCTGACCTTTCTTTAAAATTTTCCGAGATTTTTTAAACCAGGATTGACGCTCATTATCTGTACTAAAAGCGGCATCAGCAAAATCTTGTAAATGTGATGCTGCGTGATAAAAGTCTAATAATTGATAAGTTTCAAGTGGGCATTTTAATTTTTTTAGTAAAAGAGGAATGTGTATCCATATCCACTCTGCACCATCAGCAATCAATAACACCTGCTTGGCTTCACTTATACCCAAATTTACTAAATACATCTCTAAAATTTTGAGGAATTCTTTATAACCTGAATATGTGCCATCATTCGTAATAGGTATTGTCGATGTCCTAATTTTTTTACCTTCTTCATTTACTACATAAATTGTTAGTAACTTTGGCTCCATCCATTCACCAACAAAGCCATGACGGTTTGTTTTCTTACTGCGTCTACCTTTTTTATTAAACCTAATTTTAGTTCTTCCACCATCTACAGCGATTACAACTCGTTGGCCTTTGAGAACATTACTATTAGATAAGTGGTTCATCTCCAGATTTAATATTTTTGATTGGCGTAGATTAATACCAATTTCACCAAAAAGGTAAGTCAGGCGTTCGATTCGTTTTAAACTAACATTTATTCCCCAATCCGTTAGCGTCGAACGTGCTGCATCGAAAGAACTAGCGATCGCACCATATTTTGCGATTATTGACCAGACTAGAGGGGTAATACCTTCAGACATCCCTAGCCACTTTAAAAACGGACAAAATCCTTGATTTGAAGTTTTTATTTTTGGCTCATTGAGCAGAGGATTATCAGATTCTTTACTTGTGGGATTCCGTTCAAGTACATAAGGTAAAGTTAAAGTTACTTCGACGTTTCCAATTGTTACTATTTTTCGCTTTTTAGAACCATGTTTTTGTGTATTTAAATTTCTCCATCCCTGTGTTTGACTAACAGAATAGTTTAGGATTTTTGGGGATACGGAAAGATTATATAATAAAACAGCTATACATTGACCTGCTAAAATCATTGCCTGTTCTCTAATTTCTTTTTCTCGTTCTCTCAGCTTTTTTCCATCCCACTCTGTGATATTTGTAAATTCTAAAAGTTTTGTGACCTGTAAGTGAAAACTTTTAACTGACTTGTTTAAATCAAGAGTTGCACTTATATTTTTTGCCATAAAAGGTAGACGTTAAAACTCTGGAAAGATTACTTAACCGGAATCCTACCTTGTTTTTGACCTTTATAAATTTTTGCACACATCACCAGACTTGAAATTGGTTGATAGCTTACGTATTAATACGGCTTCTAATATAAGAAATATTTTTTAGTACTGAAGAAAGTTGTTAGCGATCGCTGGTTTTTGATCCCACCTCACCAAATCGCGTTGCTCCCGATCATACTCCGGTCATTCGTATCTCGTAAGGCCAAGAGAAATGGTCTGATTTCTTCTAGAGAGTATCCATAAGCACCATCAATCAACTGATTTACAATCAACGATACACCTTTCAACGAATTTGACAGATCATGCAGTAAAGCTGATAAATCCAACTGTTTGCTTAAAACTTCCTGTTGCATAACTATGCCACCAGTAAAAGATTGTTATTTTTGCTACTTTTATGTGCTACTTTTATGACTGAATGCTAATTCTGTCTAGAGATTTTAGAATATTTTTATTTTACCTATCAAAAAAAATTTATCCAATCTAGTTTTGATACTAAAAACTTTTTTCTTTTATTTAGCAAGATTTTTTTTACCTGATTATATTTTATATTTACATACACAAAAAGTAAAATACTTAACCTCAATAATCATGTTATAAATATTTAAGTGTTTTACAATCGAAGTAATTAAACCCCTATGATTCGATTAGTAATTATTGAGGATGAGGAGTTAATCCGACTAGGGATAACTACCGCTATTAATCAACAACCAGATATGCAGATGGTAGGGATTGCTCGGACTGGTCATGAAGGAATTAAACTTGTTAGGGATTTAACTCCTGATGTGCTTTTAGTCGATATTGGCTTACCTGACATCTCTGGCGTTGAAGTCATTAAACAAATCAAAGCCAATACAAGCAATATTAAGATTGTGGTTCTTTCTTCTTATTATGCTCAAAGTATTGTTCAGTCTGCTTTAAATGTAGGGGCTGATTCTTACATTCTCAAGAAGAACAATGTTCCCCTGATCTTAGAAGCAATTAAAACCACTTTCTATGACCGCAAGTCTTTTTTTGACCCTGATATTAGCCGACGCAATTTTTTTTTCCAACAGAAGATTAAGGGGAAAACTTACCAAGATCATCTTAGTACCACTGAGATGCAAATTGTTTCTTTGATGGCTGCTGGTTTTTCTAATAAGCTCATTGCCGCGCAGTTATTCATTAGTGAAAGTACTGTTAAAGGACATATCAACAAGATTTTTGCTAAGTTAGATGTGTGCGATCGCGTCAATGCGCTGATTGAAGCTAGTAAACTGGGCTATATCGAACAAGATTTCCTCAAGGTAAGTTAACTACTTTCCTATTTCAATCAAGCAATAGCCTTTGGTTTTACTCTGCTGTGTTTGGCAAGCTTCAATCAATCCCTGATTTTTCAAGATTATTTCATACATCTGTTTCCCATCTGGCGATTTTGCCCATTGCAATATTTTCAGATCATCTCGTGATACTACTACTGACTGATTCGTTCCCAAGTTGGAAACAACATTCCACGTTATCAAAGAACCAAGTACCGCAGAGGTGGCGGCAGCTAATCCACATATTGCTGATGCCACCCCTAGTCGCCAGCCCCCCTGCACTTTTATATCTGTAATACTGCTGGGCTTGATTTTTTTCATCTCATCCCGCACTGCACTGGAGACAACTGCATAGTGCATTTCTTGAGCAGATTGACTGGTTTTTTCGAGCTTTTGGTCAAATTGTTTGGCCCACGCTTCTGCCATTGCCTCCATTCTTGCCTGGAGGTCTAGCATCGTTTCTTCATACCGACCCAAGGTTGCCATCATCCTGAACATTGGATCATCTGGTGTAATTCCTAATTGAGCCGCCCCCTCAACTATACGCTTTTGTTGTGCTGGAGAATAGCCTTGTAATATGTCTTGCTGTATCATTAATTTAATCCTAAATATTTAACAGCTAAATCGTTATCCATCACTGAATCACGAAATTTTTTTATCCATTGATAAATGTAGCTTCTCAAAAACAAAATTAGAGAAATATCGTGACAACATTCAGAATAAGGTTTGACTAATTTATCCATCATTTGATAATGATTTCGGTGTAAAGAGGGTAATTCTATTTCTGTACCTCCTATTATTGATATTTTTTTTTGTATTTTTTCGTCGTACTCTCTAAATTCTGGAGAGAAATGATAATTCTTCACTACTACATAGTTAGCATTGTTACTAGCAGTTTGAATGATTTGGTTTAAGTAATCTAGACAATTATTTCTATGAGATATTGGTTGGAGAAATGTTAGCTTCCAGCCAAACCTCACTACTACATCAAATAAACTAATACTTTCAATATATTGACTAATCTTCTCAATATATTGTCCAGGCATATCAATAATAATTATATCTAGCTGACAATTCTTTAATTCATCTGTTATTTGGTCAACTTCATCATTCAATAAATTAAAATACTCAATTGGCACTAGATTTTCATAAGCCTTAAATACATCAAAAGCATCTTGACTATAAACCTTAACTCGTTTTCCTTTTAACATCAGCATTTCCAGCAATAATTTGATAACTGTAGACTTCCCCACTCGCGCATCTCCTACAGTTATAATCATTCGTTTTGACATTTTGATCTTTAAGTACTATTAGTTTTTACATTTAGTAATGACTCAGAAGTATTCAGGAAAATCTTCAATATTTAATTGACTAGTTTTATCAAATTCTTCTTCACTTCTGAGTCATAAGTTATGAGATTTATTCAGATAAAATTTCTTTGATTCCAAATAAAGTTTTAATTGGTTTTATTTGCTCCTTAAGATTTTTCAGCCAGCTTAAGACTCTACCATATACAGAAGGATATTCATCTTGCTCTAGTGCTTGTCTAAATGTCAGATTATTCACATCTAAATAATCGTAGGATTTTTTCGCTAGTTTTGGCATATTTATGTTTATGAATTTATGCCCTTTAGCTTTTACCTGTTTTGACATTTCTTTTACTTCTTTTGAATTATCATAAAAAGTAAATTGTTCTGCCTCTCCGTAAAACAAGTTTTTTACTATCACATAATCGACATTATTACCACAGAAACTATGTAGTTCGGATAGCTGATTTATACAATCAATGATTGTACTGATAACTACTACTATAGTTACCTGCATTTTACATTTATCATTTACTACACCTAAAAACCCCATCTCTTTTATTAAAGTCTCTAATGTTGGCAGAAATTGGGATGGTGTTTCTAACAGTATTAACGATTGTTCTTGCCTAATTTTCCCATCTCCCTTAGACTTGGGATAAACTATTTGCTTTAAATTATCTAAAAACTCATCCAATTTATCTGAGTTAGATATATCTAAAGGAGCTATATCAGCATGTTTTCCATAAAATCTTATTAAGTGTGGATTAGAATTATCCGCATCTAATCCTACGAATTTTACTGCATTATCTATATAAGTTTGTGCCAAGCCTCTCGCAAATGTTGACTTGCCAACACCTCCTTTATCCCCTGTTACCATTACTAATCTCCTTAGTTGTTCTGGATTAGTATTTTCATCGTCATTCTCATTATTACCTGTGGATGCTGGATTGTTAGGTTTTGTTGACTCTGTAGTTTTTCCTGTGAGATTGTTGGTTGATACATTATCGGATGCTCCAGCATTAGGTTTTATATCACTGGCGTTTTGCTCTGCTGAATTATTCGATGCTATATTTTCCGCTCCTGGAGCATCTGGTTTTGTATTAATAGGAGTATTCTCTGTCGCAGTATTCCCAGTATTTTGGTTATTATCTGGAAGCGGGTGAATAGTTGTCATTTGCTTTCGTTCCTTTTATTGACTAATTGTTTTACAAATACTCTCTTTGGAATATTGGACGGATTGTTGTTCTTACCCAATGCAAGAATTTATTAATCAAGCCTGCTTCTACAATCCCTTTTAAGCTATTTATGGCTGTGAAATTTAACGTTTTTACTGTCACTACCTCTTGTCCTATAACTACATAACGTTCTTGAGACTTGATATTAATCGGTACTACCTTTTCACTATTTAGTTCTGCTGCAACAATCTCGAAGACATCGAGAGCAAATATCTCTAGCCCTAATGGGGTGGAGATTATCCGCACCGTCATACCTAAAGGGTGATCAAATTCCCAATATGTCCATATCCTTCCCATTTTTAGTTTTTTCTCTACACTCACCCTATCTATGCCATATTCGACTCCACAAAATAAAGCTATTTCAGTACTGTTTTTTTTAGTACTGTGGTTGCTTGACTTTTTACAAATACGTTATATAATCGCTACCTCTGTTTTTGACTCCACAAAATTTGAATATAACTAAAAAACTGTTAAAACCTGATTGCAGATTTAGAACAAATATGTATAATACTTGCAGCTCGTAGTTAAGCAGTTTTAAGAAGTAGATATTAAATAAATCAAAAAATTGTTAAGTGATTTTAGTAATTAATTTTGGAGTATTTATGAATAAAATAGCTTTGTTGACATCTCTTGCTTTGATAGGTTTAGGATTAGGGGCTTGCCAGTCTGATGCGAATAAAGTGGCTCAAGCAGAAAATGAGTTAAAACAGGCTTATGCGGCAACAACAACTAATGTGCAAAATCCTGAAGATAAGCAAGTGCAGGAATATCTAGAAAGTACACCGGCTCTATACAGAGTAAGTTGGAAAGTCTGTGGCGATGATAAACTCAGTGTTAAACTTAAATTGAAAATTAACAAAGGATGTAATGAAACAAGGAATGAACCAACGGAAGGTTACACAAGCCCTGCTTATGTATGGGCAGATGCTAAAGAAATAAAGTTTGTCAACAAACGACATTTTGTAGATAATCTTCAATATACAGGACTATTTGTTAAATCCAGGGGATGCCTCAACTTAGGAACTCCTCAACAAGAAAAGTTTTATAAAGTAGAAGAGTTTACTTTGAAGAAGGGTAATGATCCTTTACCAAGTAACGTAAAACTAGAATTAGTTTCTCAACAAGAAAAGAAACAAGTTTTAAAAGAAGCAATTGCACAAGCAAAATTAGAAAATAACTCTCTGACAAATTTTGGGGTGTCCTCTAATGGCTTAATACCCATAGGTAAAGCCTGCCCAACAATTGAAGAATGGCAAGAAGAACCATAAAAGTTTTAGCTCTCCTAGACTAGCTATAACAAATTAATACTTAATATCAGGTTAAATTCTTACAGACTCTGGGATTCAAGAGGAATACAGTAAATTCTTATTAAATCTTTGATTCTAGTTTAGATAAACCTTGTTATATCAATTGAGCCATTTTTTAGTGTTAATTTATCAACCCAAGTCGGGAGAGCCAGAGTTTTTAATATATTAATAGTTTAAGTAAGCCCTAGTATATCTAAGGCTTACTTTTGTAATCAAAACAACCATTGGCATAGTCAACTTCCGGCAATCTTCCCGCCCTGTACCCAATGATCTGACCTCGCTCCGTTTCAAAAACTATGCGAAATTCCTTCTTGGCAAGGGTGTAAACTAAAGTATTGTCTTTAGTGACAAGATTTTTAGCGTAGATTGCCTTGACCTCATCAATACTCTGTCCGACTTGAGCGCCATTGGCAGTACGCAAAGAATAGTTGCGGCTCACTTCAATAGTGGCGATTTCGTCTTTGATGACCATGAAGTGGACGCGCTCCAGCCCATTTCCCCTTTGTGGCTCAACGTAATAGCAGCCTTTATTAATCAGTCCACTGCTAGTTACAGATAAAAGTTGGAGATGTGCAAATTCTTGAGCATCGTTAACGGTCATACCGATTTTGATGCTTCCAATCCGATCAAAGTCAACTAGGGAATTATTAGTAACATTCTGGGGCGAAGCGAAGTATATCAGATATAGAACAAAGATAATCCACGAAAAAAATACAGTAACAATTAATCTAGGAACATCTCTAACGTAAGAAATAATATATTGAATTGGATTAGCTAGAAATTCATCAAACTCATCAATAATTAACCACATACTCAACTTGATTTCTGAGAATAATTGGCGCAACCAATAGGGTAGTTAATTTCTGGCAGTTTACCTGCTCTGTAACGTGTAATATTGTAACGCTCAATGTACTTAACAGTCTCGAAAATTATCCGATAGTTCTTAGCTTGAGGAGGAGTATAGATAAAGTACCGCTTTAGGTTAATAGGGACAACTTGAAAATTTTTGATTCCGTAAGTTGCTAAATTATATTCTTCATCCCCAATTTTAATACCCTTGCTTGTTTTTACACCTGAGCTATTTATTTCAAAGGTAGCAATTTTTCCCTCTACAATCATGAATCTAACATTGTTGAAAGGCTGTATATAAAAACAACCTTCTTTTTGATTAGGCTTGCCGTTAAGTTGTGATAGTCTTATCTGTGCAACTTTTTGGGCTTGAGCAATTGTCATCCCAATCTTAATCTTGCCGAAACTGTCATAATTTACAGTTTCTTCTCCTCCCCCCGGTCGAGCCAGAGCGAAAATCAAGATCACAATCACAAAGCCACTAATAATCCATTTGAACATCTGGCAAGATTTTCATGTCTCTCATTGTCGATGATCATTATTAAGTTACTGGCTTGATTTTAGAATACTCCCCAAGACAGACAGATTGACAATCGGACAGAGCGCCCATAGCGTAGCTGATACCAATTCCCAATTTGCAACGATGCTCCCGCTCCGTTGGCACAGCCTCTCGTAGAGAAGGGCGCAATTTAAGAAATTAGATGTAGTAAAGCTTTCAAGGTTTACATCTGTATGATATTTTTCGTGAAATGGTATGACCGCACTAGAATGTGATAGATACGCCTTAAGGTTGCATCAGCAAAACATCCTCACTCAAGAGCGAGTAAAATTCCGGCACAGACGTTTCGAGCGATCGCACCTCAGCCTCGGCGATAGCTTCCCATTCCAGCACGACCAGCCAACGCAAATCAGTACCCCAGCGCCGGAGAATGCCCTTGATTGCTTCCACACCTTGGGAAATACCAGAACGCAGCATTTCCACACAATGCAGCAAAGTACTTCGGTCAGGCAGTGAATCCTCCTCTGCTCCCCTACTCCCCTGCTCAACAACTGTAGTCGCCCCCTCCTCATAAGGGGAATTTCCTATACCATTTATGGGGGGGGTGGATACGGCAGCTTCACCGTAGACGGACGGGTATTGTGCTTGATTTTCGGCTCTTTTTGCTTGTCGATGGGCGATGACTTGTAATGCAAACTCTAATTCTTTCTTGGCAAGAGAGAACAGTTTCACCTGTTGTCCCCGTGGCCCCTGCTTACGGCAAGTTAACTTTAACCCCAGTTGGTCTAACAAAACACCCAAAAGCCAGATTGGTTGACAGTTGGGGGGAACAGTAAAGCCAAGGATGGCTTTGATATGAGCAGCGCAGTCAATAGCGATCGCTGACATATTTAATAGATGTGTGTCGTCCGCCCGAACTTCCTCACCGGCGACGAGTCGAGTCAAAATATGGTGCAATCCCAGGTTAAAACGTGCCAACCACCGAGCAGAATAATTGCCCCAATCCATACAGAATGGTAATTTGTCTCGTTCGGCGCGGTCTTTGTTGGTGACAAGATCAGGTGGTATAGGGTACTGTTTACCGTTATCATCAATGGTTGAGGATGGTAGTGAAAGGATGGCTTCGAGGGCAGCGATCGCACCAACTAACCGACCACCGTTATCTTGCTCAACAAGTTCCGGCGTAACTTCCATACCGTAGGAATCATGAATGCGGAATTTCTCACACTCGTAAACTTCTTCGGGTGAAAGGTAATCCTTACCCTGTCGTGCGCGGTATTCACTTTTGGAAATATTGTTAGCCCTGGCGACGGCATGATGATGAGCCGAGTCGAGAGCGTCAGCCGCCATCTTCAACAGTTCCCAAGTCGGGGCATCAAGCTCGTCCCCTACTGGTACAATTTGATTGCCCATCTGCTTCAACAATTCGCGTAAGTCAGAGCGCAGATTGTTGATAGATTGGTGACGAGCGGACTTGATTTTACAGTAAGCCTCAAGCGCCCAGTCTTTCTCAGCGCCCCGCTTCCCGGTTTCTCGGTCAATCCGCAGTAGAAAAGCTGTAATCTCGTTGGTTTGCAGCAGCCGTTCTTTAATCTTAGTCGGATTGGTATCGAGATAACCAAAGGGAGGCTTGGGGGCCACCCAAACATGAAGCGGCACTTTAGGACGGTAACGCCAAAGCTGTTGAGCGCATTCGGTAGCTGTCTGTGAAACCCCATGAAATACCCCAAACACCGCATCAAAGTGATACGTGGAAATATCAACACCAGTGCCAAGGCTGGGAGATGTAAGTAATACATCTATATTTTTGATGGCGTTGGTGATGTCTTTGATGAAGGCTACATTTTCCTCGCTGCCTGAATTATCGGAATGAATTGACCAAACTCGTAAATTACTTCGGCGTTGAGGTGGTGGAGATTGGGAATTGGGGATTGGGGAATGAGTAACCCCAGGACTCGCATCGGACTCTACTACAGTTTGTAAAGTCAATAGAGACTTTTCCAGTTTCTTAATAAATCGTTTAGAGTCAGAAACTACCATCACTTTCTGCCCAGTCATTACCGCCGCGCTTATTTTGGCCACCAGGGCAGAGGAATTATCACCTTCATACCAGTAGACAGTGCGATCGCCGTTTTGCCATTGGTTTTCAATAATATATGGTTGTTCTTCTGGTGGTCGCATGGCGCGGAAGAAGTCGATAGTGACATCATCTAAATGTGCATCAGCGATAATAACCAGGGGTGCATTGTAGACTATGTGATGTAATGTTTCTAGAATGATAGCCCGATGTTCCTTGCAAGTCTTACTTAGTAATAAGTGCGTAAGATACTGGCAAGCCTCATCTATAAATATGCAGCCATAGGTTAGGGCTTCGGTATTTAATTTATAAAGGCTATCAATGGTAATGCTAAGTGCAATAGCCTTAGCCATGCCTACATGACCAACTTCAGAATACATGAGAGTTTTCAATCGCCCTGCTAAATTTTTGAGCAGGTTTACACGATGCCCATTGTTGAGAAATCGTTGGGTGGGGTGAATCTCGCGCCACCAAGCCATTAACTCGGTTTTGCCAGTCCCCATCCCACTTTTGATCCCAACTAATCCTGATTTTGGTAGTAGTAATCTCCGTTTTTTGCCAACAGGAGCATTAGTTTGAGTTTCGGTTTGGGTTTGTGGGGGAGATTGAGGTAGGATTTGGGGTTTTGTATGGGGAGTTTGGGGGAAAAGTTCTAGTAATAATTGTTGTACATCATCATGATCAGCAGTAACATTGTTTTGTTCAAGGAGGACAATGCTTTTGGCTGGCGATCTCTCAATAATGTTTAGGTCAGCATTGTCAACTCCCAATTGTGTTTGGGGTAAAGTTAAGGATTTTTTATTCCCCCTTTCCCTTTGCCCTTGATCATTTAACCCAACCGTATCAGGTGACGGCGGCTGTGCGTCGGGTTCATCTTCTACTACAAGTGCTTGGGTTAGGTAGCGTTCATTCACAATCAAATCCGCTTTGTACTTCCTTAGCCCCCGGTGTTTGATGAAGAATGATTGCTGGTAGTCTTTGAGTGATAGTGCATCGTGAGCGATCGCCGTCAGTAGCGCGTTGGCATCTTCACCCCTTGCCACCACGAAATCATCCACGCCTTTCTCTGGCCCTGGCAGTTGCACTACCTCGCACATACAGCCAGCCGCCTCAATTGCCTGACCCGTGCGAACTGTGGCCTGATAAACTGACCAACGTGTTTTTAGCTTTGTCTCGTAGTCAAACAAGATTTGAAATTTCCGTCCCGGCTGCGCTAGTGGTAGCAAGTCTGGGTGCAGTCTTTCGTCAAAGTCCCTCCGTCCTACCCGTCCGTTCCAGATTCCTGGGAGTGCGATCGCTACAAATCCCAGACTGAGCAAACAAGCCGCTTTCTTTTCACCTTCGCAAAGTATGACAGGAATTTGTGGGTTAGCGATTACCCACTCCCAGAATATCAGTGCGTGGAGTTTATCTTGTAATCGGCGGGAGAGGGATGAGTGGTATCGCTTAATGTTGTACCTTCGTGCTACCAGTTCCCAAATGCAATCCGGTACATCAAAATATGTTACTCGGTTGGTAACTTTCGGCGGCGATTCGTACTTGACTGACTTACCTTTTTCCCAATCAATACGGGGGTTGGAGGGTTTGAACCTTCCCCACTCCATCGGTTGCCAGTTGCGCTGTGGGTCTAGCCCGGATATCCACATCCCCCCAGCTAGTAGGTGCAGATATGCTTTCAAAAATCCATCTGTCACTCGACCCGCGTTTTTCCGGGGGATGTCTGGTGAGATGAACAGGTATTCGTAAATCGCCTCTCCCTCAATATGTCGGAAATTGCGCTCAATCAACGATGGGTGAATGGCGCTGCCCACTGCTAGCTCATGATACTCGGCGGCGGTGAGATTATTGGGGTATTCTATTGTGTTTTTTGACAACAATTGATCCCCAATACCCGACTGTGGGTATTGGTCTTTAGACACGGTAAATTCCTCCGATAACTTGGTTTTCAAGTCTCAGAGAGAGTTTCCACTCAATTTGCAATTCACCTTTGGGCGTTAGCTTCGTTCTATTGGCGCAGCCTCTGTTAGAGAAACACGCAAATTTCAACTTGATGCAATAGCTCCAAATTGCGTAGCCAGAACCCGTAGGGCGTTGCGAATTGATGCTGCTTTACAAAAATTTACTAAAGATAATATAAATTCTTGCTCCAATCCGCCAAAAAAAGGTCAGCAAAACCTGTCATTGCCTGTCCCTTTTTGGCTATAATTGGCAAAGCAAAGTAAAGCAGCGTGGTATCTTCTTGACAAGTTAGTGGTTTCAAGTCGCCAAACTTTAAACCCCACTTTCTTCGTCAGTCCGAAATCAACCTCGCTCTGAGATTATTTAGTTGTCCAGTCTCCAGGCAAAGTCTGCTCCTTAGTAGTCTTTGCCTACATCTTTATGTATTTTCTGCGTCCCTCCTATTTACAGAAGACAAGCTTGATCTTACAAAACTTCGGGGCTTTTCGCATCTAGTAAAATTTGATTCTTGAGTGGACTACCTCCTCCGCTTGTTAATCTTGGTAAAATTGCTCATCTCACTAAGGCTATCTTGCTGTCATGCTTAGTAGGATGGTATCCCTTGGTATCAGCTAGGTGGGAAAACTTATAGATTGGTTTTTATTGAAAACATTAGACACAAAGACCTGATCCATGCAGGGAGCTGTGGCTAGTATAATTTTTGAATAATGCTTGGCTGTGTAAGCGCGTTGTAGAGCAACCGTAAGTAAAAATATACATGAACTACTACAGATGTCACAGCTAATTTTAAAAGCTTGCCAAGCATCGTCTACAATTATGGATAGATAAGGTTCTTCGACAGTAATCATAAATATTTTGCCTAAGAGATAGTTGATAATATTGGTAAAGTATCAGTTATCTGTACCAAGCCTAAAGGGTCTGTCGTAATATATTTTTTAATGACTGGTTGAAGAGTAAAACTTATTTGTTTAGTATTAGGGTCTTTAAAACCTTCAATTAACGATTGCATTTCTAATTTTTCTAATGCTTTGACTAACTCTGATGTGGAATAATTTTCTTTTCTTTTATCTTTAAGATTATCTAATATAGATAAGAAAGTAACAGAACGAGAATTTAACATTATTTCTTGTGCGATATAGATAACAATTGAACGTTCAATATCTGTCAACACTTGGCTAAAAAGATGATTAAGAGTAGCTTCAAGCTTACTACTAACAAAAGTAGTTTTATATTTTAAAAATGTCTGAACGCTACCAGCGAAGTAGTGATTAATCTTGTCTACTAATGACTCAAGCTCTGAAGGATTACCTCGATAAGTTTCAATTAAACTAAGGCAATCTTCTTCATTTGTAAATCCTTGATGACGTAAAAGCTGTAAAGCAGAATCTGGATCTAACCCCTCAAGTTTGAAAAATTGAATAGGACGTTTTGATGAAATTAAATCATTTAACTCAGCAAATATGATTTGACTAGTAAGTAGCAAACAGCTTTCGTGTCTTTCTTCTGCTAGACGGCGAAAGAAGAGTCTATAATCTAAGCGCTGTGATAAATTGTTTGATTGAAACAAACCTTCTAATTCATCTAAAACAATTAAACATCGAGAAGTTTGTAGCTGTTTTAGTAATAATGTGATCTTTGCTTGAGTGTATTCAGGTAAATTAGAACTATATTCTTCGGGACAAACTAACTCTAGCAGTTCATCTAGTAAATCGTTAAGCAATGGAGAGTAAGCAAGAGATTTCCAAATAACAAAATCAAAAGTGGATTGATTTTTATTAGTAAGCTCTGATATTAATTTAGCAGCTAACATAGTTTTGCCAATTCCAGCTACTCCCACTATTGCTAGACATCGGTTTGTAGTTACTAATTGCTTTAAAAGCGTAAGTTCGTGAGTACGTCCATAGAAAAAGGACAACTCAGGAGGTTGACCGCCTAAAACTTGTCCTGATGAAAGATTATTAGCTCCATTTTGTGATGCAGATTTAGAATAATAGTTTTTAACAGCTTGCTCTAAAAAAAATTTGATATTCCTTTTAGTGATGCGCTCACCATGACCAATCGTTTTAGTAAGTACATCAAACAACTTAGAGGCTACACCCCGTTGTAGGTAATTAATGGAGAAACGGGAATGCTTGGCCATCTGATCGTAATCCCAATTATTCCAAGCCCCTTTAAGAACAACAACTTCAGGCTCATTTAAGTATTTGCCTCTTTTGGCAAACACTAATTCATTCACTATACTTAAAGTTTGATCAAAAGAAACTGTCATGGAGCAACTCTCCTTTGCTCTGCTGTGATTTTGATACAGCAGGGCGATGACAAGCTAAATTTACAGATACATCTAAAGATGTAAGGTAAAAGGCATATCTGCATAATCTTAAATTATCTAAAAGGTTAGAGTTGATGCCAAGCTTATTTCATATCACAGCTAATAATACTGTATTGATTTGTTTTTCTCTATACTTGTATCAAAAATATATCTGAAGTAGTATTTATTGCTATATTTAGGTATAACATATAAATAAATCTTATAGGAAGTAGTGTGTAGAACTAATGGAAATCCTTGCTGCGTAGAAGTTTTGGCAACAAAGTACTGAAACCCTACTAGAATTAAAATTTAGCATAGATAGGCTATCTTTTCAGCTTTAATTTGTGGTACGACTTTAGTTAGTTTACTCTCTTGTGAAATAGATAAAAGTTTAAGTTTTACTAACCATATCTTAGAAATATGTATTATTTATGACTGTAAAATGTACAAACGGAGTTGCCTTTTTAAATGGAATGTATACATATCAAGTGAATAAGGATGATATTTTCTAAGTGATACTACTGAATACTTTTTTGAAAATGAAGGAAAAAACAGACGAGCAAAATAAATTATTTCTTCTTTTAATATTTGTATGATGGCTCAAAAATGTCAGATGATAGTTCCTCCTCAGTGCCAACAAGGATTGTACAATCGTGAATTACTGTATAAACCCTCTGTGTAAGCAACGGCAAAATCCAGATGATGCTGACAAATGCGCTTCTTGCGGTACATCTTTGCTGATCAATGAACGTATCCGGTTAATCAAACCATTAAGGGAATTAGACCATAACCCATTCACTTACAATGAGATTTTTGAAGTAGAGGATTCTGGAACGCAGTGGAATCCTGGTCAGAAACGGCGAGTGATGAAGATATTAAAATGGAGTTCACCTCAGTTCGTGGCGCGATTTGAGAGGGAAGTCTTAGCGTTGCAAATAATAGAGCATCCCTGTATTCCACAGACGAATGGGTTAGATGACTACTTTATGGTGGAATCAGAGAACAGCCCCTTTAAATTACGATGCTTAGTCATGGATAAAATTGAGGGAGAGAACCTTGAAGATTGGATAGAAACTAATCCACCAATTTCACAAGAGTTAGCACTGTATTGGCTAGAGCAAATAGTAGCAATACTAGATATAGTGCATCATACGGAGTTTTTTCATAGAGATATTAAACCAGGAAACATAATTCTAGATCCGGATGGACATTTATATTTAATAGATTTTGGAGCTGCACGGCAAATAACAGATACATATTTAGCTAAAGTAAGCTCGACGGGAGGAACGGACAGAAGTGTAGGGAGCTACGAAATCACCAAAGTAATTTCCCATTATTACAGTCCACTAGAACAAGCGCATGGTCACGCGGTTCCCCAGTCTGATTTTTATGCTTTAGGTCGGACTATGGTTCGCTTGGTGACGGGGATAAAATTAGGACAATTAGAAACAAATCGTGATACGGGAAGACTAATCTGGAGACATAAAGCACCACAAATAGATAAGCCTTTTGCGGATTTTATTGATGAGTTGATGGCTCCCAACCCAGCACATCGACCGCAGACGACGGGAATGATTTTGTGGCGGCTGAAAAAGTTACCTGAACAAAGTAAGATTTATCGAATCACAAGGTCGAAACCCTTCGTATTTAGTGCAGCGATCGCCAGTATTAGTGTCGTAGGATTACTAATTTATCTATTGGGATTACCAGCGTATGCAAATAATTTAGTAGCAAGAGGACAAAAGCTAGAAGCGACAAATAACACTGAACAAGCACAGAATCTGTTTGAGCAAGCAGTAAAGATTAGTCCTAAATTAAGTAATCAAATCTCTAAATTTTACTTTGATAAAGCTGCAAGAGTTAAAGAGAATTTAGGATTACAGAAAAAATATTACAGTCTAGCAA
This sequence comes from Nostoc sp. MS1, assembly GCF_019976755.1. Classification (NCBI taxonomy): domain Bacteria; kingdom Bacillati; phylum Cyanobacteriota; class Cyanophyceae; order Nostocales; family Nostocaceae; genus Nostoc; species Nostoc sp. MS1. Next base: position 282,749 of record NZ_AP023443.1, on the reverse strand, counting down.
CTAAATATAATCCAAATGATGTAGATTCATATAATAATTTAGCACTGACTTGTCAATTTTTAAAAGATATAGAATGTGTAAATAAAACTTATCAACAACTTTTTAAGCTAGAGCCTAAATCATGGACAGGATATTATAATTTAGGGAATTTCTATGAGGAGCAAGAGAAATATGATTTAGCCGAGGAACAATATAATTTAGCAATTAAATATGGACAGGAACAGGCGTTAACTGCTGTGAATAATTTGTCGAGGCTGAATAACTTACAAGGAAAATATGCTCAAGCCCAAAAACTATCGATAGAAGGATTAAAGAAAGTCCCATCTAGTGATAAACAGTTAAGGGCAGCATTATATAAAAATTTAGCTTGGGCGAAACTGATGCAAAAAGATTATCAAGGGGCGGATAAAGATTTGCAGACAGCTTCAGAGTTAGATTCACAAAGAGTAGATGTTTACTGCCTATTATCGAAGACGAAAGAAGCATTAGGAGATATAAAATCTGCAAGTAACTATGGAGAAGTATGCTTACTAGCAAGAATGGATACATGGTTGCCAGAAGTACAAAAATGGCGAGAGGAATTAATAGGGCGCATATTTAAAAGTAAATAAATCTTGGGTTTTTCATAACTAGTTTTGATCAATAAGCCTATGTTAAGAAGAAATCAGCTTGGAGCGATTACATCAGTATTGATATTAATGAGCTTAAATATGAGTCCTGGGTGGGGGCAACCCAGAGCAAAGTTAGACTCGAAAAAGGATGCCACTTGTAAACCAATAGCGAAAGTGATAAGTGGAGATAGTCGTTATCAACCTTCAACAAAACTATGTAGTGAGGATAAGGTTGTTGCAGTCAACGGTGGGAGGGTAAAAATCCTCTGTTACCCAAGAGGAAAAATTATAGACATGCTTAGTGATGTTGTCGGGAAACAATGCCTGCCATTAAGAGCCAACGAAGGTAGAGGCTGTAACGTTTTACAAGGAAGAAGCTGTGTCATCCCTAAAGGGCCGGATGAAGAGAACAAACCCACAAAGATAACACCGTATGGAGTAGTAATCTTTCAAGAGCGCCCGACAATATCATGGTCTAAACCAAAGGGAGCGACTGATTACATTGTACGTATGCGAGGTAATGGGGGCATTAACTGGGAGGTAGCAGTTAAAGGAGAAAGCCTCACCTACCCGTCCCAACAGCCAGCATTGAAACCAGGTCAAGCATACACTTTAGATATAGTTGCCATGCGGGGCGATGAAGTGATAGATGGCAGTAACTCATTGTTATTGCTGTTACCCACAGACAAGATGCAAGAACTAGAAAACACAATTAACGTTCTCAAGAATCTTCAACAGCCGCTTGATGAATTGGCGATTGATATGGATGCAGTATATGAGTCATACAATTTAGTCAACGAATCAATAAAAGTGTTAGATGCAAGAGCCGCATCAGGTTCAACGAACCCAACGATTTACAGATTGTTAGGCGATCGCTACTTGATAGCTAATTTTCCTCAACAAGCTAATGAAGCGTATTCAACAGCGAAGAAATTGGCACAACAAGCGAATAATACTGTAGAGATGGCTTTAGCAGAAGCTGGCTCTAAGATGGCGGCACAGATAAAGGTAAAAAGTAAATAATTCAATATTCAACAACTATAAGTTTCTCAAGGTGAGAAACTTATAGTCATCAAACTAGTAAACAAATCATCCGCCAACAAGAATAAATGCACTCCAATAATATGGATGAAAATATTTATCGCTTTTCAATAAACTAAGTTTTGCAGCTCTTAATGCTTCTGCTTTAGTAACTCCAGAGTTCAATTCATCATAAAATTGAGTCATTAGTTGAGCAGTAGAATCAGCATCAACTAGCCACAAGCTAGCTAAAACCCCACGCGCTCCTGCTTGTGCTGCTATACCAGCGATACCCAAGAAAGAGCGTCTATCGCCCTTGGCAGTTTGGCAAGCACTTAACACCAGCAAGTCAAGGTTGTTTTTATTTTGTAGCAAAGCTTTTAAATCATTAACAGTCAGAGGAGTATCCCACGTTAAGACAAAGGTTTGGTCAATGTCTGAGCTAAATTGAGCATGGCTACTTAAATGAATAGCCCAAAAAGAATTGTTTTCAATATCCTGCTCAAATCGATTATAAGTAAATTCACTATCAAGCAATGTAATGGTAGAAGGATTAGCTTTCTTAATATTCTCAATCTCTAGCTTGACTTGAGGTAAAGGACGCAAATCTTTAGGGACGATAGAATTACTGAAGCTAGGGCCAATTTGGGAAACACCACTAGCGAGAGTTGAAGCTGGTTTCAAGAGCGATTGTCGCAATTGTTTAGCACTAGAACCTACCGAGGTAATGTATGTTTCTAATAAATATTGCTGCCCATCATGTAACATATCTAAGGGCAGATTTTGAAAATAACTATCTAAAACGAAACCTATTTTGCCCGATGAGGGTAAATATTGTTTAATAGGTTGAATCAAAATTTGATAAAGAGCTTGCGAGTAAGTGAGAAAAGTATAACCTTCAGTCTTAACGAACTCTGATTTCTGGATGATACTAAATAAATTAGTCAGAGGTTCATCTATTATTTTTAAATCTATTGTATGACGATAAATATCTTGTGGAGTTCTGACAAGTACCTCTACTCGGTCATCTAATTTAATGAAGTAAGCAATATAACCCAAATCTTTTAATTCATGATTAAATCTTGCGTCTAAGGCATTTTCTGCAAATTTACCACAACGTAAGAAATTCTCTACTTCAGCAAAGTTTAGTTCTTCTTGAATTTTAGTAGCTTGCCTATAGTATTTTTTATGAGAATTATTCTTGCTAAGTAGTAATGAGATGTATTCACGGTATAGTGGCTCTACTTTTTCTTGAAAAGCAAATTGAATATCAGAGTTAAACAGTAAAACATCACTACGTACTTTATCAAGATTTTTGATAGCCGTTGCATAAAATTGATTAGCCTGTTCGATTTTCCCAGATACTTGAGAAAGCCGGGCTAATTCCCATTGCCATTGATAGACGATATCCCAAGCCTGTACTGATTGAGCATATAGCATCCCTTGATAATAGGAATTTTCAGCTTTTGATAATTCTCCAGTAGCAGTATAAATCTTACCTAAAGTACCATAACCGTAAGCAATTGCTCTAATATTATTCAAATCTCTAGCATCAGCTAATGCCTCCTGTGATAAGGATAAAGCTACAGATTGTAAATTAGGACTAGTTAGTTGTCTAATTTTTAAAGTAGGAGTTTGAGTAATGTTGATTAAATTTCGGGATAACTTAAATTTGCCATAAATCGACTCAATTTTTGATAAAGTGCTAAATTGGTCTAATCTTGCCAGAATATCATTTATTATGTGGGAAACAGACTCATTTATCGGAACATCTTGGGAGATTGGTGATGATGTATTATCTAAAAGTAACTTTAGCCAATTTAATTTAGCTTGTAGAGAAACTGTACTTTGGCTATTGCTGAGTTTCTGGTAGATTTTTTGGGCGGCAACAAATTGAGACTTAGCTAAAATAACTGCTTTTCTTTGAGCAGTAAAATCATCAGTAAGTTGATATTGACTTTTAGCTTGATTGTAAAGTATGACTTCTGTATTAGCCAGATTCAGTAATAAGTTATCTTGGATTTTTCTATTTTGTAATTGTGGTGCTGATGTTAAACATTGCTGTAGAATTACATAAGAAATTTCCGGTTCGCCCATAACCCGAAGCACATTAGCTAAATTATAAAATCCAATTAACTGAAAATCTTCAGTAATTGAATTTTGAAGTGTTGACTCTAAATAAGATAATTGAGAAGAATTAGTTGGTTTCTGTAACGAATCGGGGCAAATACTCTTATTTAAAGATAAAGCTTGAGTAAGAGCTTCGCAAGCTATAGTATAAGAGCCTAGTGCTTGTAGTGCTAAACTCTGATTAATTAAACTGCCGTTCATTCCTTGTTTATTATTTAATTTTTTATAAGCTTGATAAGCTGATTGCCATGTTTCCAAAGCAGTTTCTGGTTTTCCCTCTTCCAATTGTGAAAAACCCTGCTGTGTGAGAGACTGAGCCAGTTGTAAACTAGGTGTAGATGCTAGTATTACTTCATGATTAGTCACTAATATTAGTGTTAATAGTAAACTTATAAACAAGTACTTAATTTTCTTAAAAAAGTTGATAATTGAGCGAGAAATAAATACCATTTTCTTGCCATGTATTGGAGTTTGAGCTAGTTTCATTAAAAGGGATGCCCCAATCAAGGCGGGCATTTAAGCGATCGCTGCGATATTGGAGAGCTAGACCAGCAGAGGTTAAACTTCCCGAAGGACTGAAAGTATCAGAACTATTGTTCCAACTTGTGCCAAAGTCAATGAAAGGGATGACCTGTAATTCCTGCGTAGTTGTTTTCCAGGCGGGAATGCGTAGTTCTGTAGATAAAACAAATCCATTGTCAGATATAAAAGTATCTTGCCTGTAACCTCTAACAGTACTGATGCCTCCAAGACTAATTTGCTCGAAAGCGGGTAAAGGTCTATCCGCCAATTGCAGGCGTGAGCGCACAGCAACAGAAGTATTACTATTGCCTAAACGCTTCAACCATAGAGCTTCACCTACCCAACTAAAAAATCGTCCATCAGGAGAGTTGGTATTGATCGTAGAATCTATCGCATCTAAGCCTAAACTAAAGGTCGAACGAGCGAATAAAGATTCTGTCAGACTACGATTTGACCAGTCTTGAAAAAATCTGAGTGCGAAAATCCTTGTGCGTCCACTAGCATCTGCACCTGCTGATATTGGAAAAGGAGTATTTTGCAAGGATGACTCGCTCTCTAAACGCGAAGCCGTCAAACCCAATGCCAATTCTTGAGCCGAATTAGCCGAAGCCTGTCTTATCAAAGGTTGGCGAAAACTAATTTCATAAGCTCGTGCATTGGCTACAATATCTAGGGAGTTAAGCGGTTGCTCAATAATATTATTAGCAATATTGGCGTAGAGAAAACGGATAGTGCCATTATTTGAGTTGACAGGTACAGAATAAGCAACAGCGATCGCATTACTACCATCTGTATTTCGATAACCGATGCTTAGTCCGTCTCCTAACCCCAATAGATTACTGTGTGAAATATCAATACGACGTTGAACCCGGATTTCTCACAAAGAGATAAAAAAAGGGGGTCAAAAACTGCGAAAATGTATATAGGATAAGCATTCCAGCAGTTATAAACCATGACCCCGACTTTCACAGATATTACACCAAAACAATTCAAATTCTCCGGGGAAAAATCACACCCGATTGTAGTTAATTTTCAGGGTGGGACGGTAACATCGGATGCAGGATTAAGCTTAATTGCGGAAATAGACAGAAAATTAGAAATCACATCAAAATTTGCACAGTGTTTCCAAGATTACCGTCAGCCAAATCGAGTTGACCATTCAGTAGAGAGTTTAATTAAACAACGTATATACGGGTTAGTCATGGGATATGAAGACTTAAATGACCACGAGGAATTACGTCATGACCCGATGTTTGCTCTAGCAGTCTTAAAAACAATTGGAATAGAGGATGAGCCTGCAATATTGGCAGGAAAAAGTACATTAAACCGACTGGAACATTGCCCTGAAGAGATAGAACAAGGAGTAGACAGTCGTTATCATAAAATCGGGCATTCTCGATCAGAGATTGAAAGTTTATTTGTCAAAATATTTCTAGAATCTTACGCCAAAGAGCCAAGACAAATTATTTTGGATTTAGATGTAACTGATGACTTAGTACACGGCAATCAGGAGCAAGTTTTCTTCAATACTTATTATGGGGGATACTGCTATGCTCCACTGTATATATTTTGTGGAAAACATCTGTTAGCATCCAAACTTCGCCCTTCAAATGTAGACCCAGCATTTGGGGCATTATCAGAACTACAGAGAGTGATTAAACAAATACGTCAACAATGGAAGAATGTTGAGATTTTAGTACGTGGAGATAGTGCCTATTCTAGGGACGATATCATGAGGTGGTGTGAATCACAGCCCGGTTTAGATTATGTTTTTGGATTGGCGCAAAATAGTCGTTTAATTGGGATGACTACGACGACTCAAAATAGAGCCTCGCTTGAGTTTGAGCAAAAACTATCAACAGTAGTTTCATTTTTAGAAACAGTATTTCAGCCAGATGAACAACTTCCTTCGCTTGCGGAAGATTTGATTGATAACTCAATTTGGTACAAGTCTTTAGACTATCAAACCCGTGAATCTTGGAGTCGTAGTCGTCGTGTTGTTTGTAAGGTTGAATATGGGACGAAGGGAGCTAAAATTCGTTTTGTTGTAACTTCTTTAGCTACTAATAAAGTACCTCCTAGTCAACTGTATAAACAAAAATATTGTCAGCGAGGGGAGATGGAAAATCGCTTTAAAGAACAACAATTAGAACTTTTTAGTGATAGAACAAGCACCCACACGTTTGCGGGAAATCAATTACGTCTGTGGTTTTCTTCTGTTGCTTACGTTTTGATGAATGCGTTGCGTCAAAAATGTTTAGCTAAAACTGAATTACAAAATGCCACTGTTGGAACTATTCGTACCAAGTTATTGAAGTTAGGAGCTTTAATTACTATAAGTACACGCCGTATTTTAATTGCAATTACTAGTTCTTGTCCATACAAACATATATTTGCTACTGCTCATAGACGTTTAAAAATGCTCCCTAATACTGCTTAAATTGAAATTAAATTGCCTTTTGCTTATTTCTAATCAATGATACTTTGGGCTTGGGCCGATTCAAGTCCTGTTTTGGAATGCGGATATTTTATGAACAGAGCATTTTAATTTTACCAGCAATAAAAAATAGTAATCATTTTTACTTAACAACTTCGGTTTTATACTTAATTTATCTCTGCGCCTAAATTTTGATTGATGATGTATCAGAAAAGAGCCTCACATCAGGTCATGTAAATTTATTTTTTACTGCTTGTGAGAAATCCGGGTGAAAGGTTCCGATAACTGGAGAGCGGTAGTTGTCTAGACCAATATTGACATTAAATTCCTGTCGGGGCTGCACATTAATATCCAAAATGGCTTGGCTTGGTTTTGCTCCCTCCTTCAATGAAGCAGTAATTTTTTCAATTAATGGGTCTTGTTGAAGTAACTGTAACGCTGATAATAAGTGTTGATTGTTGAGAATCGGTTGTGGGATACGAGCGCGGATATAGTTGTGTAGTCTCGCTCCGCCCACAATATTGATTTTTTCAATTCGTCCCTCAACAATGGAGACGGTAACTATGGCATTCTCAACCTTGAGAGATTGATTCTGAGCAACACCAATATATGCACCAGAGTTAATATATCCTTGCTTTACATAATAGTCAGTAATTTTATCGCTAATTTTTGATAAATCAGTAAAAGTGATTTCTTGACCAACAAAATCTGATAATACTTTTTCTAACTCTTGATTATTAAAAACAGTGTTCCCTTGAAAACGAAAACCTTGAACTTTAATTTTGACGAAATTATTCGGTTGAATCGTTCTTTGAGGAAACAAAGGGGTAGAGGACGCTGGCGGTGTTAGTGGTGATGGTGTTGGAGTTAATGGAGAAGGGATTTGGGGGACTTGTTGTATGGTTGGCGGATTTTGTTGGTGAATGCCACTTGGCTCAATTTGTGCCTGTGTCAAAGTTAAAGATGCTAGTAAATGTAAACTCACGCTCTTATTTAGCCCCCTACATCTGGTACTCTCTTAATACAAGAGGATTTCAATGGTGAACTGTATGCACCTATATCATTAGTAGGGTCTGGGCTAATGACAAAACTAACAGTGCCATCACCGTTGTTACGCCACCCTTGGGCTACCATTATATTTTCTGTGTCATCAGTTTGAGTCGGTTGGGGTATTTGTTGAGGAGGAATAGATGCAGATGAATCTGTCCACCCCAGTGTAGTAGTAAATAAATCATCAAGACTAGTAGGAAGTCCGCCTCTACCAGACATGGAGAGATTGTTAGGTAAACCGAAGGAATCTGGAGAACAGGTATTAAAAGGTGGGGTAGCTTGAAAAGATGAACTTTTGATGTCAGGATTTACAATGTCTAATTGTGGAGTATTAATTTGTACTGTTCCATCAACTCCCTTTTCTGAAGTGGCCGTAATTTCGCTGTCTGTTGATACAAATAAACCTTGAGCATTAATTTTGATATTTCCGCCTCGTCCTTCAAAAGCATTAGCGCTGATACTGCTGTTGTGCAATACTAATGTACCTGTATCAACATTGATATTACCACTGTTACCAGCGTTAAGAGCATTAGTATTAATAGAGCTATTAGACAATGTTAGATTATTTGAGGTTAAAGAAATATTTCCTCCTTCTCCACCAGATGTAGCCGCCAAAATGGAGCTTTGAGATATTAAATCAACTTTATTAGCATTGATTTGTAGGTTTCCCGCATTTCCTGTCCCTGGGTTTTCAATTGGGATATCTACAGAAGGAAACTCACTGCTGACACTGATTATTGCCCCATCTTGAACAGATAGCAGTCTAGCATCTACTTTTACATTGCCTGCGTTTCCAGAACCCCATGTTAAAGCGGATATTCTGCTAGAAGACAAAGTACCATACCCAGGCAATTGTCCAGTAAGAACAATAGAATCAGAGGCTTTAATAGCCAAATTGCCTCCATTTCCTTGACTATAGGTAGAGACTGATACGGCTCCTCCATCACGAATAGTTAATCTTTGGGTATTAATATTAATATCACCGCCAGCACCAGTTGCACCTGGCTCAACTACAGTAGCTATTGAACTACCAAATGGAGATTCTGTGACCACAGATTTTCCAATTACTTCTATATCACGAGCTGATATTTCTATAGAACCACTATTACCAATACCAGATGTACCAGCAGATATCTGTCCTTCATCTGCAACAACTAAGCGTCCGGTATTAATGCTGATATCGCCACCAGTACCAGTAGCCCCTTCATAAACTTCTGCGGCAATTGTCGTGTTCAAAAATAGGTCAGACCCAGGCGTACCTACTATAGTCAGTGAGCCTGTTGTATTGACTTTTATAGTACCTCCAGATTCAGAACCTAAAGTGCTGGCCTCAAGCTGAGAACCCCCTGTTAAAGATAAATTTTTAGAATTTACACGGATATCGCCACCTCCGCTACCACTTGCATCAACCACGGCTGCATCAGATAATTGAATATCCCCAAAAGTTTTGATATTTGAATAACCTAATACCCAGCCTTTATTTGTAGGTGTTAAGTTAACTAAACCATCTCCGGTTACACTACCTAATTCGACCCGTCCACCTGCTGTTTTGATTGTTGCGCCTGTTAACGCCATGTCACCGCCCACTAAAGCAAGAGTTTGATTCGGTTGTACACGCAGACCAGAAGTGGTATCTATAAGGTCTGATCCTGTTCTTGCTCCCTGTCCATCACCAGAAACGAGAATACTAGCTGGTTTATTTGTGAATCTTAGTCCAATAGGAATAGTAACTGTTAGTAGGGCTTGGGTTGGGGAGGACTGTTGAGCGTCAAAGTAAGTACCATCTGCAAATTGAATACGGTTGGCTGTACTGGCTATAAACGAACCGCCAATATTTAGACTAGCATTAGGGCCAAAAGAAACACCATTAGGGTTAATAAAGAACAAATTAGCTGTGCCGTTGGCTTGAAGCAATCCATCAATATTAGAAGGAGACTGTCCTGTAACTCGAACAAATATATTTTGAATATCTAGTCCATTATTAAAGTGAGCTTGATATCCAGTAGGAAGGGAAAATTGTCCAAAGCTGTGAAATAAGTTACTGCCTGCTTGAGAACCACCAGTAATATTAGTAATATTGCCATCTATCGTGATTTGAGAATTAACTTTCAGTGTTGTATCTGGAATAATTTGAGAAAATGCTGGTTTTGCTGTTAACTGAAATAAAAAAATTGTATTAGCTGCCAGAAAAAGTAAACTAACCAATGTTTGTTTCATATATAAGGCTTTTAACTTTTCTTATGAGCTTTGATGAGAAAAACACGCTCTACGTTATCATGATTGCGTGGTGGGAAAGGATAAATGTAGCGATTAAAGTTTGCTCCCTCTTCTCCTGGTTGGAATACCTCTGCTTCCCAGCCGTAAGCAGATAGTAATTCTTCTGGATTGTCAAATCCAGAAAGAAAATAGCCTTGGTAAAATTCATCGTAAGTAGAATCTTTGCATAATTGGTTCAGTGAATCTAGACCAATCCAACTTTCAGCAGATGTTATTTCCGTAATTGTTTTAAGTAAAATGTGAGCTTCTGTTTGGTTCAAGTAGTAAATTAGTCCTTCTAGTAGCCAAACAGAAGGTATATTTTTGTCATATCCTTGCTGGAGCAAAAGTTCAACCCAATTAGTATCTGTTAAGTCAACAGCAACCGAGTATCGAGAACAAGTAGTAGGTACATTCTTGAGAATTTCATTCTTATAATTTAATACTTCTGGGTAATCAATTTCATAGTATTTCGTTTCTTGTGGCCAATTTAAACGAAATGCACGGGTATCCATGCCAGCACCCAGATTAACTACTTGTGGAGCAATACCAACCGAACTTAGAAGAAAATCATCAAAAAAACGAGTACGAACAGCCAAAAAAGCTCTGCCTTCTTCTTCTGGATCTTCTAATGCAATCATTTGAGCTTCAGGAGTAACTAATTTAGCGGCAAACGGGTCATCAAATAAGCGATCGCTTCTTTGACACTCAACTGCTCTATATGCAGCCATTAGTGGTGCAGATAGCAATACAAAATCTTTTTGAGAAAGTTTTTCTTTATCTGGCTGATTCATAAAAATGTAGTCTAAAGAATTTAGCAAAAATATTGGGTTTTAAGTATTGAGTAATGCTTTTCTAGTAGTGAAGAAAATTTCAAAGCGTAAATAAGTAGTTATATCATTGAGCAAAGTTGCATCAGGGATAACTTGTGCGTTAGATGAGGAAGTAGTCATAAGGGAACAGAAAAATCCTATAGCTATAACACTACTAATATTTGATTTCATAAAAAAATATGACGCTAATATTGCTAAAAGCGCTGCAAAAAAGTGGAGTAAATAATTTAATTTTCAAAAGTAATATCTAAAAATTTTACATATTATGAATAATTTAGCAAGCAGTTATCTTAATTTTCTGCTGTAAATTTGAAAATTTAAGCACAATTGAAATTTATATTCACTAATTATAATGTGCCACCTACATAGCATCTATCTATAGATAGATCAAAAAAGCATAAAAATTATATAGATAATAGACAGAGATTCGTTTCTATATATCAAGTTTTTGTTTAAAAGGGCTTTTAAATAACTTTGTGCATATAAAACAGATGTGTAGGAGAGGTGCGATATGCGATCGCACCCTAAAATCAATCACAGAAACCATCGACACGTAAATCCCGCCAGATGTCGGAAACTTGCCAGCCGGAGTTGCCAACAGACTCAACTAGAGGAGAATCATAGACTGGAAGATGAGGAAGATAGTAATCTGGAATTGGGGCATCAATATCTAGTTGTGGTTGTGGTGGTTGCTCCTCAATGAGAGGCTCATCATTAGGGATAGTCTCAACTATTGGTTCTGGCTCTTGTACTGGCTGTGACTGGGCAGATTTCTTGAGAATGCGTAAATCGGCTTTTTTGATAGGTTTCATATTTGTAAAGGTAGAAAGTCTGGACTGAAAAACGAATTTAGCTTTAAATTAGGAGCAAAATAATAGCTGATCTACACTGTGAAATTGAGATGAAAGTTCATAAATTATTAGTGATATTTGTATTCAGTACAAAAGCTAATTTATAGAAATGAAAAACCCCGGTCACAGTAGGTGAGGCGGGGATAAGTAAGACCATATCTCATACATAGTACATAAATAATCTATACTTAGACACAAAGGACTTAATATTACTACCATAGATACAAGTAAATTAACCAGTAATCTACTGAAATATTTAACTTTAGCCAACTGTTCCATCAAAAATTAATTCTTCATCCACAACTTCGTCCCACTCCTCATCCCATGTCTGCTCGTTGTAGACCTTAGTAGCTTGAGCAATTTTCAAGCGATGAGCAACCGAAACACAATGTCTAGGTTGCCAGCCGATGTTCGGGTATTTACCTTGCAGATATCTTACAGCCTCCTGACAATCATTAATTACTGGAATGTCCAAGTTGAGATACCTTCGTAACCCAATGCCTAAACGAATTGCCTCAATTTCATGGTTGTGAAAGTAGTATTCTTCATCATCAGGGGTAGAAATCAGTAGAACTCGTACCCAAGCGTGAGTATCATAGACAGCTTTAGCCACAACTACATTGATTTGTTGAGGCTGGTAGTTATCCAAAAATTTATCTACAGCAGCTTCATCTTCTAAATCGATATCTACACCCTGTGCGGATAGTAAATCAGAGATATCATCAATACTTTCAAGGAATAATTCACGCCAATCTTGAATAGTTTGGTTGCTAAAAAATTTAGTTGCATCATCAAATGGTATTTTTTCCCAGCCTGCATCTGTAGTTATCTGTTGACCAGTTTTAGGGATAAACAGATTCTCGTGCGCTAACCAAGGGGGAACATTCTTTTGCTTTTTCTTGTGTTTACCCATTTAAGAAGAAATGCAAATATATAAGAAATAGATGAAAAACCCCAACCTAGAAACAGGATGGGGATAGATGAAAACGTTAATAATATGATGACACAAGTAAATACCCGTTCAACTGCCTTCAGTCTGGAGGTGGCAGCATGAGCCAACCAACCTCCAAGCGCAAGAGACTCACCCCCACAACTCCCACAACTCCCGATAAACCAAAGCCAGCCCTCAAGCCAGCAAAAGAGCCAGAAAATCCAAGCGCAGTCACGGTTGATGTAGAAGCGGTGGAAGTGCCGGACATGACCGAGGAAGAACAGCGCGATCGCCTGCACCTGGAGCGAAAAGTGGAGAGCGCGTTTGTGGAAGCGGGGAAGGCATTGAAAGAGTTACGCGATCGCCGACTTTATCGTTCAACGCACAAAACATTTGAGGAATATTGCAAAGACAGGTTTGGATATAGTCGCAGACAACCTTACTTGTTGATGGATGCAGCAGTAGTGTTTGATAACTTGAAAGAAAAATGTGATCCAATGGATCACATTTTGCCGACAAATGAAAGGCAGGTAAGGCCATTAATAAACTTAAAACCATCACAACAGCAGAAAGTATGGCGGCAGGCAGTCAAAGAAGCTGGAGGAAAAACCCCCTCTGGGCGCATAGTTCAGAGTATTGTGGACAAGATCCGTGATCGCACTTCTGTACCCAATCCCTACCAAGTGGGTGAAATCTGCGTCATCCAACCCAAGGATAACCCGGACTTGCGGGGCAAAAGTAGCTACTGGGGTGTAGTGACTCATGTAGGTGGGTATAGTTGCACAGTTAAGTGCTGGGATGGCGACTACACAGCAAAAGTCGAACACCTGAAATCCTTGGAATTGCTGGAGGAAGATTGTAAGTTTATGCAGCATTTATGCGAAAGACTGCGGCGATTGCATGAGGTGGCAGGACGCGATGAGGCGGTAGACTGGCTGTTGCAGGGGTTGGGGAAACAGGCTAAACCGTATTTGTCGGCGTTGCAGGCGAAAATTTTGGCGGCGATGGAGCGAGAGTATGGGATTGATCCTAAGCAGAGGAAGTAACCTTCAACGAGTTCAACGTTTACTAGTTCGATTATACTATACAGGAAATCTATGATTTGTTGATGGCAGAATTTACAGTGTTAATCTCAAACCTCCAAATGTTGCATCAATGAAATTATTTCCTAAAAGCTGAATCCTAATTCCTCCTGTGATTTCCATTAATTCTGCCGCAGTTAGCTCTCGTTCTTCAATTTGACTAGAAGTCAACAAGTCAAAAACTTTAATATTAGACATCTTTCTCCTTAATTATTGTTTTTGAGGATAGTACAGTTTTGTCAAAAGAACTACTTAACTTCATCACTCTCTAGGTGTTTAACTTAGTTAAATAGCTATTTTATCTAGATATTAATATAACTATTTTTCTGTGAAACTAAAATAAATATTCAGACATAAGTCATCAACCGTAGATGATCATATTGCGAGTATTTAGTCTTCTTCATTCGACTCATCTTGCTCGGATTTCTTCTGTGCTTCCCTCTCCAGCCGCAGTAACCGTTGTTCCTGGCGTTGACAATAAAAATCCAATGCTTTACTTGTGACGGCTCCGGTAGCTGCACCAGAAATGGCAAAAATAATTGCAGTCTTCCAGCCCTTGATCAAGTCGCCAGCAATATCTAAATGATTGATGTTCAGCCTGACTACCAACAAATAAGCCAAAACTGCAACAGCCGTATTCAACGCGGCAAATATTCTTGGGGTTGGTTCCTGTTGGCGAAGTATGATCCATTGTGCCAGCCAGAGGAACAGGCTCAAGAAAACTGTTGCAATGGTTAAAAAGATATAACTACCAGGAGGCTCAAAAGGAAAAAGATTTAGGGAGCCAATCATTACTATCAAGGCAGCAGCAGACAGTAAATAAGCAACAAATAACCCCAAAGTAATTGCCAAAGTCCAGAACCTACCGTGATAGCCCAAGTGATATTTAAGTAGCCATTCTTCTTGAATTGCCGCCATTGCGACCATAAAGATAACCGTCGCCATGAAGTAGTCGAGCATTGCTATTGTGTCACCTCCGAGTAGCTGTTTTGAGTATAAATTGTCATGTGCAATTGCGAATTGTTTTGGTCATATCGCTTCTTAAAAGGAAGTAAGTTGCTTCGGGCGATAGCGTGTCTGGGCTGATAAAGATGGATTTTCTAACACAGATAGTTGTTGATTATCTAGAATTGAGGCGCGTATATCACGACTTAATAATATCTTGAGAGTATAGTTATTATTTCCAAAATCTTCTTCAAGTCACAACAAGTTGCTGATGCGCCTGGGGGTGAGTCCTGCACCGATACCGTATAAGAACGTGACAGAGGACAGTTTAGCAGCAGTGATTAAGGTAATGCTGGGTGATGAAGTGATGAGGTTGAAAGTCCAGGAATTAGGGGAGAAGATTAGGAATGAGGATGGGGTGACGAATGCGGTTGAAGCGTTTCATCGGCATTTGGGGCTGATTGGGTGAGCCAGTTTTTCAAAAATGATGCACAATTGCTAGTACCGCAAATCTCATACCAAATCATGGTCGATATCAAGGTTGATGAAGTCCTGTGCATTAACAGCAGTATCCTAATCGTTTATTACACACCTGGACAGTGCTGGCAGTTCCGCATCATTAGCCGTTCAGGGGGTATATTTGGCGAACAAAAGATTTATTACAGTGCTGCGGCGGCATTGCGGATGGGGCTGGAGTGGCTCAGGGATGAGGGGTAACTTTACGTAAGTCATAAAAAATAACTAACGTAGTGTTACTGAGGTTGAAGTCTATAGTATAAAAGTACTATAAAGGCTAAAAATCATCTTCCTTTGTAGAAAAAAGGAAATTTTGTGGCTCAATCAAGTAGAAAAAACGCAAAATAGTAAAAGAAATCCTGTGCATTAATTTTTATATGGCAGAAACTAGTGAAACCAAGAAAGCGATAAAAGCGATAATTCATTTAGGGAATATTCCACTTGATGTTTATCAAATGCCCAATGGAAGCTACAAACTGTACGTAGAATCGGTAACGGATGCCATCAAAAGGCCAAAAAACGATTTAATGCGTTTTCTGGAGGGTCAATCGGCACAGGCACTGCCATATAAGAATAGAGCATTGTTGCAAGAACCAATGATACCTGTAGAGGGATATGGAGGGTATGTAAAGCCCATACCAATAGAACTAGCTACGTCCTATTGGCTTTATCGTGCTATTAAAGGTAATGAAATAGCCCAAGCTTTGATTCAAGCATCTTTGATGGAATCAATTGAAAGACGAGCGGACGCGGCATTTTTATTCAAGCGGACGGAAGAGGAATACAACCAGAAGTTTGGGGAGCGATTAGAGGAAATTCTAGAGTACAACCGAGAGGAAGTAGCTGCTAGAAGATTACCTGGAGATGCGATGTATTTACCCCGTAGAATTAACTAAAATACGTTTTTTAAGTATAGAATATTGCTGGTTACATTTTTAAGCTTAGAAAACGCTGTAAGTATTGCTATAAAGGAACAAAAACTGGTTACAAAAAACTTAATCTTCAGTGTTTTTGTAAGTAAAGATGTAGTTAATTCTTGAAAACTCCCGATTGCTCCCGCGCTTAACAAGCGTCAATACTTGTACTCCGCTTTGAGCTTTAAGAAACACACACACCACCGAGCGCTCCTTACCCGTTCAATAAAGTGCGCCTGCTTGCTGTCGAAGCACAGTCTCCTGTTGTACTTCTGCGACTGGAGGAGTTGCCACCGCCGCCAAGGATGGAGTCAGTCGCGGACGATAAAACTCATGCTGCAAACCCGACAGAACACTCAAAACCCCCAGTTCTGACCAGACCCCCAAATCTTCGCCGGGAAGAGATACTTGGTAGTAGCCGCAAGCTAGGCGATCGCATACTACCAGATAACCAGAAGCATGACATTTGTCGATGAGTTCCAAAACCTGATCCGGGAAAGTTGCAGGATGATTAATCTTTCCACCTTGTACGATTCTCAGTTGCGGACGAGTTGCACTAATTTCGCCACCCCAAAGTCCTGGCAAATAAGCTTGTATGACTTCCTCCCCAACTTGATGACGGTGGCAGAACTCCTCACTCGGCTCAAAGCAGCACAGAGTCATATCCATAGGCTTGTCCTTCTGTTTCCCCACCCATAACCCAATCAGCTGTTGCCGAGAATCTAAAATCTGGCGGAAACGGCGCTTGTACTCATTCTGCGCTGCGGCATCTTTAGCCGAAGACTTCCACCACTGCAAAAGTTCAGGAGTAGGGGCAAACAGGGGTAAGTGTTTACCATTCCACCCCTTGGGAGGATAGAGCGAAATAGAAACAGCCTCACCCTTGATTTCACCTTTGTAATATGAGGTAAAAATCATATTACCTCCGTTAAATCATGAGGAGTAACCCAAGCAAGGCGATTGATAAACTTACCCTGCTGTGTAGATTTGGGGAAAATACAAACGCCTTCATCAGTGGGTAGTTGTAGGGCTGGCGATCGCCATTCAACCTGATAAAGCCAAGCATTATTAATGAGAGACATCCCCAAAATCATGCGAATCTTCGGGCCATCGTTAGCGAATCGAAAGTTGACCAACTGACCCAAGCGGAAGTGAGGCTTTTGGATGGACAAGGGCTGAAGCTGCCCAGAGGCGATGATTTCGCTATCGGGAACAGAGATGATTCCGCGATCGCTCTCGACAGAATAGTTCCAGCCGT
This sequence comes from Nostoc sp. MS1, assembly GCF_019976755.1. NCBI lineage: Bacteria > Bacillati > Cyanobacteriota > Cyanophyceae > Nostocales > Nostocaceae > Nostoc > Nostoc sp. MS1. The sequence goes on along the minus strand of NZ_AP023443.1, from coordinate 265,393 downwards.
CATCATTCCACTCAACACCGCAGCAGTAACCGGCGATTTTCTCTGAGGGCAAGTAGACTTTCTCAAGTAAGCTGACAGCGATCGCTCTCACTTCTTGACCCCACGGTGGGGAGATGTACCAACACGTTTCCAGGGCGTAGATTAAGTTAGTCATGATGCCTCCTGACAAGAAAGTAAACTGCACAGATAATCAATGCGTTTCCAAGCAACGGCGGCCTGTCGCGGAGAGCAACTCAATCCGTAAGCACGACGGGCATCATAGTTACCAGGGATGTTTTTAGCTACTCCAATGGAAACCCCATGAGCCACCGCAAGAACTCCGGGTTCAAAGCTTCTTGTTTCGAGAGAGAGCCGAACTTCCTCAATGTGATCTCTAATTTGGTTTGTCCAGGGGGCCGGGACGACTTGGTTGAATAAGCCATTGGGGTAGGCAATGATGAAGATTCGTTTCCTTTCGTGCGGCAAGCCGACTTGTTGTGCAGAGATACAGTCCCATTCGCCCATGTACCCGATGCTGTCAAGGTCAAAGATGATTTGGTCAAGTCCGCGATAGAGTAAACCTGTGGGGTTCTCGATGAGAGCGAAGGCCGGTCTGTCGGATTTAATGATGCGGAACTGTTCAGCCCAGAGTGCGGATCTGGGGTCATCAAGTCCTTGTCGGTTGCCTGCATTGCTTGTACCCTGGCAAGGCAGACCTCCTGCCACGATATCGAATTGTCCTCTATGGCAGTGGTAGGTGGTAATGTCTGAGTGAATTGGGGTTTGGGGCTGTTCATGGCGCAGTCGTGATTGAGAGTAGGGTGAGATTTCGACAAACTGTTTGACTTGGAACTTGTGGGATAGACCCGCCTCCGCGATACCGTGATGGCAAAGTCCGCCGATACCGGAGAACAAGGAGAGGACGGATTTCATGCAACTGTCTCCAAGCCGTATTCAGATAAATCAACTTCGACATTAAACTTGATGATTGTTGTAGTCATGATGAAAATTCCTAATTGTGATAAAGCTGTGGCAATAATGAAAGCTGTACAGGAGAATTAATGACTGAGGCGCGATAGTTCAAAGCATGATTCCAATCATTGGCATATTGATACTTAGTTTGCTTGCGTGGTTTACCATAACTGCCCAACGAACCAGCTTGAGAATCAACAGAGTAAAAACAACCGCGAATCGCCCCATCTTGCAAAGCTGTACGTTTGACACCGAAGCCATGCCAGCGAAAACCTGTTGGTAGTCGGTTGAGGATAGCCCAAATAGAACCAGGATTAGAGTTGCGTTTGCAGACTGAGCCGATGCCTATCCAGTCATCCATTTTTAGGCGTAGGCCGTAATCATCCAGATGCCTCATGTAATCATCCGGTTCATAGCCTTGCAGCACTGGCATAATATATGGTGGTGCTTCACCAGTGGCTTGGGCTAGTCTGTCCAACTCTTTGACCAAGCGATCGTAGCGATGTAAAGTCAAACGTTGATGAGTTGGGATATCTAGCCCTGTGATTGAAACAATATATTCCTCGCACATATAATCTTGAACTACTACAGCCACAAGATTACAGCAGTTTTTGAATCGCCAGAGGACTTGGGCGTAAGTCTTGGTAGGTAGGTGATTTTTATATCCGTACTGCCGAGAAATGCGGCTGAATGCTCCACTGTCAAAAATTATCGGGTGATTGCCACCGTCAAATGGCTCTTTTCGGCAAGTATATTTATTGCCTCTTTTTTTGAAGAAGCCGTTAACTGAAAGCATCACGGGGCAGTTAAGCGAGGCAATCTTTTCAGGAAAGTTACAACCAAGGAAGTATAGGGGTTCGTTCATCTGGTTAAAACTCAAGTAATTGAATATATGCGTCGAGGGCAGCAATAGCCGGATGTGCTTGCGGCTGAGACTTTAGCCCATTACAGATAACAGCACAAGTTCCAGCGTCAGCAAAAGTAAAACTGATATTGGAGTGCCTAATAGCGCAGTGGTGCATGATAGTGAGTAGCACAAAATTGAGTTGCACCAGCACTATGCTTTGGTCGTTAGCCAAGCGCCAAGCAATGTTATCTGATGTCACTAAACGCCAAGCATTAGGAGAATTACGCTTTTCTACGCTTGGTAGAATCCTGACTTTAAATTTGTGGTTGTGGTCAGCTTTTACGCATTCGTCAGGTGCAAGAGTAGACCATTTGGAAAGTAGTTGCTGATATGTTCTATTCATAAGTTAGTAGTTAATTTTTGATAAAGGGTTAATTAATAAAATCCTATGAACAACAATTATTACTAGGTGGATACAATTGCTTTGTCTAGCTCTATGGTTAGAGAAAACTATAGAATAACCAACGCTGTTTTCTATCCTTAATAGAGAATAATTGATCCACATTGACTGTTAAAAATCTTATTCAAGAAGCATCGTTGAATTATCAAAATGTTGAAGTGTTTCTTGTGCTTGTGATTGTAATTCTTCATTGAGCCATTGACGAGCGATCGCCTTAACATCAACAGTGGGGCGTGGAGCCTGATAACCACTAATATCGTCAAAGATAATTTGAGATGAATGCCAGGAAGATTTGTTCTTCATCGCAAATTGAAATCTAGCTAAAAATTGTTTCTTAGGTTCTTCATCCATCGCCACAAAGAAGTTCAAGCGTTGTTCATCAATTTGCCAACCGTACCGAGCAAAAGTATTCTTGTAGACTTGCTCAAGTGGAATTTCTACCCCGATTGAACGCAAATGAAGATTTTCGAGTACGCGACGAATTGAGGGTGATTTTGTCTCCAAGTTAATGGGGTCTGAAGAAATGTCTTCTTCAAAAACTTGGAAATGAGGTTGCCCAACACGAGCCGGGGGTAAAAGCTTCATTTGGGGTGGAGATTGGCAGTAAACCGTTGTAAACTCCTTGTTGAGTTTGCTTAATTGCCATTCATCAGCCCAAGCAACTGCATCTATTCCACCGATAGCAGCCAAAGCGGTGTGAGCTTGGTCTTTAAGCTGTTGTAGAATTTCTTGTCGCCATTGTTCGTTAGCGGTTTTGGCAGCAGCAAGAACGATCTGCCACTGGGCGATCGCATCGACTTCCTTTGTGGCAGTAGCGAACTCAACAAGTTTTTTGGCACTGGGGAAGAAGTCAAGCCCGATAATTGCCTCTTTGACAGCGAGTGTAAATTCTTCGTCGCTGAGGTGTTCGTTGAGATATTCCGACCAGATAGCGATCGCGCTTGGGCATAGTTCCCGGTTAAAGTGGGTTTGCAGTAAAGCGATACCTTTCTCAAATTTTTCTTGGGTAATCATACTTTCTTCTGTGGGGTTAAGGTATAGGGGTGTATGGGTTTTGAAAGCTCAGTAACACCTAATTCAAAGCTCGAATTTTGTATTGGCTGCTTGTCGAATGCGTTCTAACTCTTGTTGGTGATTGACCGCAGCCGCAACATTTACCGTAGTTTTGGTTTGACGCTGCTGCTGCCACTCAGTCACCCAACCCACCAGCTTTTGCCAGCACCGAGGGTCACGTTCGCATTTGTTGATCACGCTAAAGCCCAGTGCGATGGTTGCTTGTTGCCCTCGCTTGCAGTTTTGTTTGGCGACGTAAACCGCAAACTCGACAGAGACATCATTACCACCTGTGAGGATGAATCCGCTTTTACGGTAAGTTTTGACATACTGCCCAATTTCTTGCTTTGCCCAGTCGCGTAATTCCCACTGTTGAAGCGGTATACCATCAGCGTCAAGTTGTTGGTAACGCTGAAGTGTAAGAACTTCACGCTTCTTCGGCTCAGTAATATTTTGGGTAGAAGTAGTAGGCAAATTCATTTGTTCGAGATTATCGAACGACCCCGCCACGATTGAAGCAAATGCAGGATCTGAGTTTTGTTGCAAAGATTCGGGTTGTTTTGGCAACAAAGAGTGAATTTGTGGGGTTGGTTGATCTGGTTTCTCAAGTTGAAAGTCTAGGGTGAGTTGGTCTAGTTTTTCAACTTGAGAGTCTGGGGCTGGTTGATCTAATTTTTCAAGTTGAGAGACTGGGGTTAGTTGATCTAGTTTTTCAACTTGAGAGACTGGGGTGGGTTGATCTAGTTTTTCAACTTGAGAGGCTCTTGTAGGTTGAACTAGCTGTTCTGTTTGAAAAGAAATTTCTTGAGGGAGCGATAAGTCGAGTGAGACAGAGGGGCGTTCTTCTCTCTTAACTGAATAGTCTTCAATTGGATAATCTTCAATTGGATAATCTTTGGGTGTTCCCCCAGCACTACCGGGGTGTCCCCCCAACACTACCAGGGGTGTTCCCCCAGCACTACTGGGGTGTTCCCCCCGCACTCCCCCCAGTGTCCCCCCAGCACTAGGGGATGTTCCCCCAGCACCACCCGACGATTTACTACCTCGGATGAGAGTAGAGGAAGAAGTGGGGCTGGTAAACCAATCTTCCATATCTGTCAGACTGTAGTGATTTGATGTTTGTAATCCATCAAAACTTCTGCTAGTTTTATTAACCAAATTCCAAGCGATTAACTCATTAACCGCAGCGATCGCTTTACGGCGTAAGCTATCTGTTGGTGAGTTTGGGAAAGAACCACGAAAACAAGCCTCACCAATAGATTTATAGGAGGGGAAGGCATTATTATCGCAACCAGCACGACGGCATAGATGGCAGTAAACACGATATGCTTCCATTGTCAGGGGCAAATCATCAAGTTTACTGTCCATGTAAATATGGCGTTTTCTTCTGTTATCGCTGAAGCTATCGGTACTCATGATTCCCCTCCTTGAGTTACTGTCTCGTGGTAGATTTATTCCAAAGCTGTGTTAAAGCTTTCAGTAAAAGTTACTCGAAATCTCATTGATATAAACATCTCCAGCCCTAAGTTGTGGTAAACAGCATGAGGGCTTTATTTCGCTTTCTCCAGATGTTTTAAAACAGGAAACTCTTTAATTCGCAGATGTTCGGGAAACTCTTGAATAGTTCCTCCCTTCTTGTCTCTGGTTTTAAATTGTTGGTGATTCAAAAAAGCATTACTACCCAATTGTTTGACAAACACGGGTGTTTTAGCTGATTGACACTGTTGAACAATAGACTCAATCCATTCAATGTGGCATGGTCTAGAGTTAGAGCCAGATTCTCCCCCGATAATGACCCATTGAACATCATTCAAATATTGGCTAATGTCACCTAAATTTTCTAACAATGGTTCAACTGACCAAAACCGAACTTGAGCAGGAATTTGGGAGAGGAATTGAGAACGTTGTTTTAGAGTGCGGATATTCTCAATAGAAGTGCCTGTCCAAATATTAGAGGGCAATTGGTCTAAACCATGACTATCTAGCCATTCCTCTAATGTAGCGGACATAATCTCTGGGCGTTTTGTAAGAACTTGAAATGTTTGCTTGGGTGCAACAAACATACCGTCTAACATTTCACGCTGCCAATAACGCGGAACCCATTCACCAAAAACATCAGTCATTGACGCGACGAAATGTTTTTTAGGCTTTCTTTGGAATCCCCATTGACGGATAATTTCTGTGTCTAATGTTAATTCTGGAGGACTGCCAACATAGGCTAATTTATTCCCACCAAAAAAAGTATTTTGATTGATTTTCTCGCTATAGCAATGTAAGCAGCCTTCGGAGATTTTTTGACACCACCAACCACCTTCTTTGGCGCGGATGATATTATCTGTTAAGTCAGTCCATTCTATGTTTGTTGACATAATTGCACCTGATTAATTTTAAATTGAACAGTTTTTTATGGCTAATAAAACACCCCAAACTCAATACGATTCGCCTTGGAAACAGATGTTGCAACTGTATTTTGAAGACTTTATGCAATTCTTTTTTCCGCAAGCTCACGCTCAAATTGATTGGAGTAGAGGTTTTGAGTTTCTAGATCAAGAATTGCAACAGGTAGTCCGTGATGCTGAATTAGGAAAACGACTGATTGACAAATTGGTGAAAATTTATCGTGTTGGGGGTGAAGAATCTTGGTTGTTGATCCATGTTGAAGTTCAAAGCCAAGAAGAAAACGATTTTCCTAAACGTATGTTTGTCTACAACTATCGGATTTTTGACCGTTATGATCGCTCTGTTGCATCCTTGGCAGTGCTTGGGGATGACAACATCAACTGGCGGCCATCGCAATTTGGGTACGATTTGTTTGGCTGTACGGTTAATTTTCAGTTTCCTGTCATAAAGTTGTTAGACTATCAACAAAGGTTGTCGGAGCTAGAAGCAAGTCGCAACCCCTTTGCTACGGTGGTAATGGCTCACTTAGCAGCAGTACAAACCCGTAGTAATAGGTCGCAACGCAAGAAGCAGAAAATAACTTTGGCACGTCGGTTGTATGAGCAGGGGTTTGACAGAGATGCTGTTCTAAATTTATTAGGTTTTATTGATTGGATGTTGACATTACCATTAAATTTAGAACGAGAGTTCAAAAGGGAAATTGAACAACTGGAGGCACAACAGTCTATGCAGTACATGACATCATTTGAGAGAATTACCCGAATAGAGGGATTGTTAGAAGCGATTGAGTTAGGCTTAGAACTAAAATTCGGTACTTCTTCACTGTTTGTAATGGATGAAATTTCCCAAATTGACGATGTTGAACAGTTACGGGCAATTAAAGATGGTATAAAAACAGCCCATACGGTTGATGAATTACGTCAAATTTATCAGCACTCAACAACCGATACCCAACTAGAAAACTAGTGTTGCTTGTTAAATATTTGATTTTCAAGGTTCAGTAAGCTTGTTATGCCTAAATTAACTTCGCTTAAGCACTGAGTGAAGTATTTTGCTGACTCTGCTCAACAGGCTGATCAAACATATCCGCCTGATCTCCCCAACAGTCCCAGTCGTCCCTAGACTCTCGTGCGAACATCTCCAGCTTGGTCATCTCTGGACACAGCTTCTCTACAAGTTCAAAAAATTCAGGCGGTTTGCGGGAATGCTCTCGTCGGGGCGCGTGTAGGATTGTTGATTGATTGGTAAGCGATCGCCCCGCAAAAGCCCTGACATCGCCACGCACAGCCAACGCACAATGTTCGGTGCAGTTCCTCAACCAGTGGCCAGTGCCAATATGTGGGGTTCCCAGCTTCGTAATCTTTTGCCATGTGAGGATAGTCTTGAGGTTGAAACCCCATGTCTGTAGGCATTGGGACGCTTCAATCATGTGGTTATTGGTGAACCATAGCCACAGAACACAACCGCCAGCGTCGCATAATTCTGGAATGGGCAGCGCCAGGATTTCCTCAGTTCGCATTGGCTTATATGGAATGCGATTGCGGTGGGTCTTATCGTTAGAACGAAGTCTGTAGAACCAGGGAGGGTCTATAACTATGCACTGATACTGTCCTTGTAGAGTGGAGATTATCATATTTACTCCTGTGGTGTTTTCACAATTTGAGCGTTGATGGATTGAAAATCTACTTGACAGATATTAAAGTCCGTTTGCATTTGCCCTGAGTTGTAGCGGTCTGTGATGTATTGTTTGATAGCATCTGGAGATAGTTCATCAGGAATTTCAAGATGTGCTTCACTAACCACAGTTTCTACTACTTGAACAATGACTTTCATGAATTTTTATTCCCGAATGTGATTTGGCTTAAGGCTTGCATTTGATATGCAGCTGATATTAAAAATTCTTGTAAATATCTAGAAGCTAATTCCTTAGCCATTTTCTCTTCGTAAACATAAATTATTTGGTGGCTTAAATAAACTTCTGTACGAGTTAAATTGAGATGAGGATCAGTTACTAAAGTCAAGCCGAATAGTCCATAGTTGTAAAAATAGTATTCAAGTCCTTCACGAAAAGATTGTCCTTGCTGCCAAGTGATGATTTCTTCATCCTCATCTAAATCAGCCAGGGCAAACTCGACTTCCTCAATAGCAGTAATCGCCATTTGCACACAGGCTTTTACTTGCGGGTGAGTGGCATTCTGCATTCTATAGTCCTCTCGAACCACATAACCTTGAATACGGTAGAATGCTTTGGCTAATTTCTCGATGAGTGCATCTTTTTGTAATAGTCCGAGTTGCTTGTTGTTATTCATTCCTGAAACTTTCTCCAAGTTGATTGTTAATTAATGACTGTTAGATATTGGTTGTTAGTGGTGGGACTGATGACTCATAACTGACAACTGATAACTGATGACTAATGACTAATGACTGATGACCAATCTCATATCTCAGCTTTGAGTAACAAGCCTTTTGGGGATAGAACCCAGTAACTGTCATTTCCGTTGCTAATTTCTTGCACGAATCCCCAGTCTTGAAGTTCCTTCAAAACATCGCTGAGAAATTCGCCAACACCATCGCCGCAAAAAGCACCACAATCAATAATCATTTCTATGGTTCCTTGCATTTCGGGATCAGCTAGTGCTTCTTGCGGTGAAGTGAGTATTTTAATCACATCCACGTAAACCGTGCTGATGATGCACTGCTTACCATCGCTGGCAGTAACTAGGGCTTGTAAATCAAAAGGGATGATCATGAAATCTCCGATGTTAAGTGCTGGGTTTTGACGACTGATGACTAACAATTAACAACTGACAGCTGACAGTTGACTCTCAAGCAGTGACTACAGACTTTTTGTTGAATGCCCCCGCTTGTCTGAGTTTCGCCGCAGGTTCTGGGTGTGCAAAGAACTCTTCAATCGCTTTCGTTAACCCAGCAGCCACCGCAGGGTCATGGCAAGCATAAACATATATTTTTTGCTGAGTACCCTGAACTATGCGTGTTTCTTGGCGATCGCCCAAATGTGAGTAAAACGTCCGTACCCATGTACCCAAATGCCCCCGGTAGTGAGTGCCACTTGTAGGCACATTGCGACCTAGTTCAGTCTCCGCGAAGTTCACCACGCCCAGCCACTTTTCTTCTGAAGGGGTCAACATCTTGCGGTTATGTTCAGCCAAGAGGTTCGCAGCGAAATCTTTCATCTGCTGTTCCATGTACGGGTTAAGCCGTCCACCTGTAAGTTCAGCAAGCGTTTTCATGGATTGAACCAAGGTATGCAATCGCTGTTCAACTGGGGGAAGTGCGTTTACTGGAGGTTGCTCTGGCTGTGGAGTTGTTGTCTTTGCCCAACCCATGATGTCTTGCATCCAGGCGCGAACACCGATGGTTTCAAACGCTTCACAAGCTAACTTTGCCTGTTGGCTGCATCGTTTACCAGCTTCATAGCCGTAGTAATGAAGTATTGCGGCAACAGCTAAATCAGGAATGCCGGACTGTGACCAGCTTAAAATGTCAGCACCTCCAAACCCTTTACGGACAAGCTTTTCAACCAGTTTAGAACCAGAAATGTCAGCAGCAGTTTTGAGACTTCTAAGCAATCCAGCATCGTTGACATCAGCTAATCTGGCTGTTGCACGAATACTAGCCCTACCCTGTCCATTGGAGTCAACAGTAATTTCCTGTTTAATCTGTTCAATGATTTGAGCGATTTCGATTTGTGACATAATCGTTGCTCCAAGTTGAAAAATACTTACAGATGAACTCGAACTAAATCTTTTTCACTAACCAACGGGAAACGAATTGGTGAACCCAGTACAGGGGATAAAGCAGGGGACAACATCTCAACCACGTAAAACCAACTGTTATTCACCAGAACAACACCCAACACCAAACGCTGTTTTGTGGCGTGGCTGCTGAAACGGAGTAATACGCGATCGCCCACAGCAAAAGCAGGTTTCTCCAAGTTGGTACGTTGTACTTCTCCAGTACCAATAATTTCGTGTTTGCCCAGATACGCAATAGTGAGATTACTCGCAACTGCATAAACCAACTGGTCGTCTTGCCACACTACGCCACAGCAGTAACCAAATGTTCCAGTAGCTGTGATGTACACTCGTTCCCACAAATCAACTACAACAGATGGCATTTGCTGACCCCAAGGCGGCGATAAATACCAGGATTTTTCAAGCTCAGAGATTAAACAGGACATAATTGTTATTTCACCCATTAGAAATCAGGAAGTAGAGTCTCGCTCTACTCCCTTCCGCCTTATTTACACTGCAACTAATTCAGCCCCGATAAACAACTGCGCCCACTGATAAGTCTTGAGTTGTTCAAGCGGGTGGTACTGCAAACATTCTTCAGCAGACGAAGGATTAGCTGTTGACAACCACCAGACTGCTTCTGTTCCGCGTTGGCGTTCGCGCAGCGTTCCGCAGGAAAGCCCGCCGTAGGCATCGCACATCACTCGCTCTTGGTCATCTGCGCGGACTGCCCACAAGATACCCTGGCGCAATTCCACTTCACCCAGTTTTTGGTCGTCTCTGTATACGCCGTCATCCAACAGTTCCAAACCGCGTTTCTCGCATTCGGTGGCGATTTCCGCCATGACTTCATTACCTGTGCTTGTCTCTGTGGCGCTCTGTTCTTGCACAGGTAACGAGCCATCTAAGTATTTCCAGTGGATAAAGCGATCGCACCCTTCTGGAGCATAATGTCTGTGTATCTCTTGTCCATTCACCATGACTACCCAGCGTTGGGTTACGAAGTCTTCCCCATCGTAGGTCACAGTGGCTATCAGTCTGTCCCCAGCGCAATATTCAGTTTCGTAGAAGGATATCTCTCTTACCGTTAGACTTTCGGGCGCAATTTCTTCGGCTTGCTGGGCGATGAAGTTCTCTAGCTCGGCTTGGGCTAATGCTTGTTCATAAAGGGCAGCCGGGGCGATTCTGTGGAGACGCTGGGCTTGGTGCTGGGCGATCGCGCTAATCCAGGCGTTCTTGGAGTAGCGTTTGCTTATCTCAACTGTGCAACCAATATCGCTGTAGATTTGCTTGAGTCCAGCTATGGATTTGTGCTGGAGTTCTTGATGACTATAAGTTAGATATGTCATGATTAATAAATTCCTTATGGAATGGAAAGCGCTTCAGATTGGTAGTCAGGGGCGCTTTCTTTATTATCAATCTACCGTAAATAGTTTTATGGTGTCAATACTTATTTGACGTTTACCGTAAATAGTTTTACTATTTAATCATTATTAAACGTAAAAGGTTTTATGCTAGCCGTAGATAATTTTGATGTTTTAAGCCTGCCATTTATGGCAATCGAAGACCTAGCCAACTTACCTCAAACTCCATGTGTCTACTTGGTTGTTAACAGCCAAGGTAAAGTTTTGTATGTTGGCAAGTCAGAAAACCTCAGACGAAAATGGAAGTCTCATTACAAACTGTCCAGTTTGATTGAAGAGTCAGGAATTAAAATCTCTTACATTGAAGTGCATGAAGATTTATTGTTTAAGCTTGAAAAGGCATTAATTAATGCGCTGAATCCTCCGCTCAATGACTATGAGCCACCTAAAGGTATTGCTAGTCTTCGCCAAAAAGCAGGTTTAACACAACGGCAGTTAGCTGACATAGTGGGAGTTACTGAAACAACTGTTCGTAATTGGGAAAATAACCGTAGTGGAGTTGAGTGGTTCGAGAGGGTAGCGAAATTGTGTGAAGCTTTACAATGCACACCTAATGATTTGTTTGGTTATCAACAAATGGCAGACAACAAAGAAGATGCTTGATTTTAAATCCATGAGTTCACTTAAAAACTTGCATTTAAACTGTCAAAAAAAGCATCAATACAGACAAAATTTATTTGTAGTTGGCTCTAAGCAAATACCACTGAATTAAAAGAGGTGGACGCAATGAACACCCCACCCCGTAAGCGCAAGAAAGCCACCTCTGCGTCATCTATCAATCCAGAATCAGCAAACTCAGATATCTCAACAGAAGATCCCGCTTCAGCAACGATTGACGTGGTGGCGGTTGAAGTTCCTGAATTGACACTAGAAGAACAAAGCGATCGCCTTTTGCTTGAGCGCAAGGTGGAACGGGCGTTTTTTGAAGCGGGGAAGGCACTTATGGAACTGCGCGATCGCCGTCTCTATCGCTCAACCCACCGCACGTTTGAGGAGTATTGCCGCTCTCGGTTTGGATACACTCACCGCCGTGTGAACTATCTGATTGCGGGTTCTGTAGTATTTGACAACATAATAAAGGGAACAAATTGTTCCCAAAACGAGGGGGAAGGTGAAACGGGAACAAATTGTTCCCAAACTGAAGTAGATGAAATAGGAATAAATTGTTCTCAAAATGAGGGGGAAAGTGAAACGGGAACAAATTGTTCCCAAAACGAAAAACTGGATGAAACCAAAACTAACAGATCACGAGTCCTGCCAACTAACGAGGGGCAAGTTCGGCCATTAGCCAAGCTAGAACCCCAGGTGCAACGAGAGGTGTGGCAAAAGGCAGTAGAGGAAGCTGGCGGTAAAGTTCCCACCGCCAGAATCGTAACTGATGTAGTGCAACGCATTATGGAAAGTACCAGAGTCCCCAACACCTACCAGATTGGGGAGGTATGCCAAATCTTAGCAAAGGGCAATCCAGAACTTAAGGGGATGGGAGGCTGTTGGGCGATTGTTACTTACGTCGGTGAATTTAGCTGCACTGTCAGGACTTGGAACGGCGAATTGACGGTTGGGGTGCAGCATCTCGAATCCTGCGAATATTTACCTGCGGAATGTCAGCAGGTGCAGGTGATGTGCGATCGCATTTCACGGGTGTACTCCAGTGAGTTAGAGGAGTCGGTGCAGAGGTTTTTAGAGTCTCTGGGGAAGTTGAACCGGGCTTATCTGACGGCACTGGAGGAAAAAGTGTTGAGTGTGCTAGAGTCAGAAACTAGCCGCTAATGTAATAAAGAAACAATACAGTAATGCTGCAAGTAATTTGATATTACATAGTTACTTAACATTTTTAGCATTGAAGCAAATCTTTTTACATAAAAATCTTGCGTATATATACTGTTAGATCCATAGGTTGAAATGGAATAATATGTAACCAAGATATAGCACTTGCTACTTAAGCTAGTGAATCAATTTTAAATCTAAATGGCTATTAAAAAACCCTTGGCTATTAACCAGCCAGAGGTAGGGCAGTTTATTCGTGAACTGCGGCTTATGGCTGGGCTTACGCAAGAACAATTTGCCACCTATTTAGGTGTTAAATATTGCACAATCAATCGTTGGGAAAATGGTCATAATAATCCCTCTCCACTAGCAATGGAAAAGATTTCTTCTTTGTTAGAGGAGATAGGAAATAGAGGGCAGAATTTGCTAGCCAAATATTTGCCAAATTGATACTTATTTATTTTTGTGTGAGCAATGCCTGTGATGGAGCGATGGTCGTAGATCATCGCAGATTTGACGTGACTATTAAAGATTCAAGAGGGGCATGAATGGTTTTCACTAAAGAACAATTGCAGAATGTAATAGGTGGTACAGATATAAATCGTGTTGAAGCATTGCGGCAGATGTTAGGATATCCGGTGAAAGAGCGTGACCCTCTTGGTTCTCGGTTTTGGTATTTGCGCCCAGGTGCGGATGAGGAAGAAGCAGAGGAGACTTGCCCAATTGCTGTTGGCTTTTACGATGAATTATCAGGGGCAACAGACCAAGAAATCAAAAGATTTTTGACCTCAAAAGAACAGCAACAAGAAATTTACGGGCATTACACAAACCGAGTTGCTGAACAGCAACCAGTGATGTATTTGCTGCTGCCAACTGAAGAAGCGACAGGTCGAGTACCGTTGGTGCTGCCAAATGAAGGAGGGTTGCGCCAACGCCAAATCCAAACTTTTGATTGGCATGAACCTCAACTAATAGCACGATTAAACCGCTTAAAACAGGAGGAACTACCCATCGCGGCTAAGGGATTACGTTCGGTTCCTTTAGTAGAGTGGGTTTTCTATGAACCAATTAAGACGGCGAAGGAACTAGCACAATTGTTAGCTGAAGCAGCTCGTCGGATTGAGCAGGCAATTCCTTTGGTCTATAAAAAAGAAAAAGCTGATGGGTATTTACACAACCTATTGAAGAGTTTTCAACGGGAGCTACTGCCCACACTGCAATTGACTTCAGATAACGAAAAAGATTACAGTTTTGCTGATATTTACGCTCAAACGATTGCTTATGCACTGTTTACAGCAAAGGTATTCAGCTATGTGAAGGATAAACGCGAGGGACGCGAGAAGGAAACACATTTTGACCGTGAATCTGCTTGGCAACAGTTACCAGAAACTAACCCGTTTCTTCGTAAGCTATTTCAAGATGTGTCAGAGCGTCAGCCAGAAGAATTGGGAGATGAGTTAATAGGTGTGATCGCAGATATCTTTGGCATTCTTCGCGCTGCCAAGATGGATGCAATTCTCTCGGACTTCCAGTTGAAAATGAACCGAGAAGATATTGTAATACGGTTCTATGAGGATTTTTTGACAGCCTATAAGCCACAAATGCGAGAAAGTCGGGGTGTTTATTACACACCTGAGCCTGTTGTTTCTTACATGGTGCGTTCTGTAGATATTTTGCTGAAGGAAAAGTTTTATAAGCCCTTGGGTTTGGCAGACCCAGAAGTAATGGTTCTTGATCCAGCTTGTGGAACTGCTAGTTTTTTAGTTTATATATTCCGCTTAATTTATGAACGGTTTCATGATATTGAATACCGAGAGTTTTTTAAAATAAAAGTTGGTGATATATCCTGGTCACAGTATGTAGAAAATCATTTACTAACTCGGATTTATGGTTTTGAGTTATTAATGGCCCCCTATGCTATTGCCCACTTAAAAATAAGTTTATTTTTAGAAGAAACTGGTTATAAATTTGATAGCGGTAAACGCTTAGAAATCATATTAACCAATACTTTAGATGTACCAGAACGTAAATCAGAAGTTTTACTAGGAGAGTATATTTCAGAAGAATCAGATCGCTCTGTTGCTATTAAACGTGACCAACCTGTGATGTTGGTAATTGGAAATCCACCTTACTCGTATGAGTCAGAAAATACGGGTGAATGGATAACCTCTTTAGTTCGTGATTACTATCAAGTTGATGGTCAAGCTTTAGGTGAAAGAAATCCAAAGGGTTTACAAGATGATTATGTTAAATTTATCCGTTTTGCTCAATGGAAGATAGAAAAGACTGGTCAGGGTATATTAGCTTTTATTACTAATAACGGTTTTCTTGATAATCCAACTTTTAGAGGAATGCGACAACAACTAATTAAAAGCTTCGATACATTACACGTCTATGATTTACACGGAAATAGCAAGAAACAAGAAAAACAACCTGACGGCTCACCTGATATAAATGTATTTGATATACAACAGGGTACTAGCGTAACTTTTGGAATAAAAGGAACAGACAAAAAAAGTTTGCACTGCCATTTATGGGGAAGTAGAGAATATAAATATAAACTTTTATCAAAAAATAACATTAATTCAACTGACTGGACAAATATACAGCCATACTCACCATTCTATCTTTTGAATCCTCAAGATGTCAGCTTACTATCCGAATACCAATCAACCTGGAAGATAAAGGATATAATGCTAGTAAATTCTACGGGAATAAAAACTCATAGAGACCATTTTGCGATAGATTTTGAGCAACAAGAACTATATAATCGTATACAAGATTTTAAAAATATTTTAATTTCTGATGCAACAATTGCTATCAAGTACAATCTGTCTGATACAAGAGATTGGAAAATAAATCAAAGAAGAAAATCTTTATCATCGAAATCAGAATGGAAGGAACATTTTACTAAATGTTTATATCGCCCTTTTGATATCAGAGCTTATTATCATCATGAAGATGTAGTAGAGCTTCCAAGGCTTGAAATTATGCGTCATTTATTATCAGGGAAAAATATCTGTTTAGGTTTAGGTCGTCAAGGTAATGCCGTGAGTGACCCAGAATGGGCATTGATTACAGTATCTTATAGTCCCGTTGATACAAATATATTTAGGCGCGGTGGAGTCAACATATTTCCCCTTTACCTCTATCCCAATCCAAATAATCCCAAAGAATTAGACGAACCAGTTCGCTCCAATTTTTCCCCCGCATTCCTCAAAGACATAACCGCAAAACTTGGCTACACCCCCACGCCAGAAGACATCTTCTACTACATATACGCCATCTTCCACTCACCCACCTACCGCACCCGCTACGCTGAATTTCTCAAAATTGACTTCCCCCGCGTCCCCCTCACCAGCAATAATCAACTCTTCACCCAACTAGCAGAATATGGCGAAGAATTAGTAGCACTCCATTTAATGAAATCTAACAAGTTAAATAACCTCATCACACAATTTACAGAAAATGGTGGTAGTCAAATAGTTGATGCAGGACACCCAAAATATACCAACGGTGTTGTCATTATTAACAAAAAAGGAGACAAATTTACAGGCGTACCAGAATCAATGTGGAACTTCTACATAGGTGGTTATCAAGTCTGTCAAAAATGGCTTAAAGACCGTAAAGGACGCACTCTCACCCCTGATGATATCCAACATGGGAGCAACGCGATTTGGTGAGGTGGGATCAAAAACCAGCGATCGCTAACAACTTTCTTCAGTACTAAAAAATATTTCTTATATTAGAAGCCGTATTAATACGTAAGCTATCAACCAATTTCAAGTCTGGTGATGTGTGCAAAAATTTATAAAGGTCAAAAACAAGGTAGGATTCCGGTTAAGTAATCTTTCCAGAGTTTTAACGTCTACCTTTTATGGCAAAAAATATAAGTGCAACTCTTGATTTAAACAAGTCAGTTAAAAGTTTTCACTTACAGGTCACAAAACTTTTAGAATTTACAAATATCACAGAGTGGGATGGAAAAAAGCTGAGAGAACGAGAAAAAGAAATTAGAGAACAGGCAATGATTTTAGCAGGTCAATGTATAGCTGTTTTATTATATAATCTTTCCGTATCCCCAAAAATCCTAAACTATTCTGTTAGTCAAACACAGGGATGGAGAAATTTAAATACACAAAAACATGGTTCTAAAAAGCGAAAAATAGTAACAATTGGAAACGTCGAAGTAACTTTAACTTTACCTTATGTACTTGAACGGAATCCCACAAGTAAAGAATCTGATAATCCTCTGCTCAATGAGCCAAAAATAAAAACTTCAAATCAAGGATTTTGTCCGTTTTTAAAGTGGCTAGGGATGTCTGAAGGTATTACCCCTCTAGTCTGGTCAATAATCGCAAAATATGGTGCGATCGCTAGTTCTTTCGATGCAGCACGTTCGACGCTAACGGATTGGGGAATAAATGTTAGTTTAAAACGAATCGAACGCCTGACTTACCTTTTTGGTGAAATTGGTATTAATCTACGCCAATCAAAAATATTAAATCTGGAGATGAACCACTTATCTAATAGTAATGTTCTCAAAGGCCAACGAGTTGTAATCGCTGTAGATGGTGGAAGAACTAAAATTAGGTTTAATAAAAAAGGTAGACGCAGTAAGAAAACAAACCGTCATGGCTTTGTTGGTGAATGGATGGAGCCAAAGTTACTAACAATTTATGTAGTAAATGAAGAAGGTAAAAAAATTAGGACATCGACAATACCTATTACGAATGATGGCACATATTCAGGTTATAAAGAATTCCTCAAAATTTTAGAGATGTATTTAGTAAATTTGGGTATAAGTGAAGCCAAGCAGGTGTTATTGATTGCTGATGGTGCAGAGTGGATATGGATACACATTCCTCTTTTACTAAAAAAATTAAAATGCCCACTTGAAACTTATCAATTATTAGACTTTTATCACGCAGCATCACATTTACAAGATTTTGCTGATGCCGCTTTTAGTACAGATAATGAGCGTCAATCCTGGTTTAAAAAATCTCGGAAAATTTTAAAGAAAGGTCAGGCACTAGATTTAATGAGAAATATGGGTGAATTTATTTCCGAGGCAACAGGAGAGCGCTGTAAAATTATGGTAAGAGAGCGAAATTATATTTTAAAAGCGTATAGAAGGAGGCTTTTAAAATATAACGAAGTTGCAGCTCGAAAATTACCTCTCGGTAGTGGTGCAGTTGAAAGTTTAATTCGTCAAGTTGTTAATTTACGCATGAAAGGAAACAGTAAGTTTTGGTTACAAAATAATGCAGAAATTATGTTACATCTGCGTTGTCAATGGATAGCTAAAAGTTGGGATAATTTTTGTGATTCTATCTTTAATTCTTTTATCAAACCCCAAACTGGTTGATAAATTTTATACTTTAATTCTGCCTTCAATTTATTTTCTGCCGTAATTGATACTAAGTATCAAAGACTTGTTGCAGAGATTTTTGGAAATAATCCTCAAATGACTTGCTAGCAATCTTTTTGAGATATCTCATCAAGATGATTTTTCGTGTAAATCAATATTTTATTTGTAAATAAAATCACTATTAAATTAAGTATGATTTTTAGCGATCGCTTGATTTTGATCCGACTTCACAAAATCGCGTTGCTCCCTCCAACATTACCAGCGTATTGTTGTAGCCCTCAAAGAAACCATTGAACTAATGGCAAAGATTGACGCAGTAATTCCAGCTTGGCCTATTCAGTGAGTTATTAACCATGCTTGAAAACTTTATCCAAGACCTAATTCGCAAACAACGCCCTTACTATCTAATCCAGGGTTATCCCATAAAAGGTGTTGATAATCAATACTGGCTTGTTTTCAAACATCGTGATGCCGATAGTCTACTAAAAACAGTTGTGAAGTTCTTACGTATTGGCGAAAAACAAGCTACTTATAAAATACTACGCATAGATCCAAAAACCGCTAAAATCTTTGAATACACTCCACTCAAGGATGGAAATGTACCCAGCGTTTCTTTATTACGTACGAGTAATTTAAGTGTTATTGAAAACTTCCTCCATAAAGAAAGCGAAACTAAAGAAAAAGCTTTACTCGCTGGGAGCTTTTTAGAAATCAACGGTCGTCGTCGTAAATTTAACTTACCAGATGAATTAGACAAGTATCATCCCTTTATCTGCAAGATTTTAGAACGTACACAAGTTTATCGCCGCTCTACAGCTTACTTTGATAGCGGTGTACTTAAGCTTTATGAAGAACCTCTAGCTTCAATTGTGCAGACAGAAGGTCAGATTCGCTTGTTAATGGACTGGCAGGGATTTACGAAGCAAGCAGATATTCAAGAACTTGAAAAACTACAAGACCCTGTTTACCGCGCCCAATTTGCTCATCTTAGTCTAGGCGAATTTCTTCAAGGCTTAGAGGATAGTGCTTTTAGTGGTACGGAAATTTTGGCAGAGTTAATTCGTCTCAATTTTCTGCAAATAAAGCTTGTCAAGATGGATTCTGGACGAGCTATTTATCACAAGAAAACTGGTATTCTGAGCGATCAGTTAGAAAATCACATCCTGCATGAAGGTTCAGATAATTTTACTCGTGCTGCACATTCTAAAAATGCTGAGAGCGTAACTTTTCTCTATTCTTGGGATTCTCCATTAGATGCAGAGGCTATATCTGAGAGTATTGTTCAGTTTGATGCAGAATGGCAACGAGATGATATTTCCTTTGATCTGAGTCAAGAATTTTTACAACAGGTATTAGCAGAACGAGATCGCCGAGCCGAACTAAAACGTCCAATTATTGAGTTTATTAATCCCGATGAGTTTACCCCTGGAGGAACAACCCAAATTGAAATTACAGGGCAAAACTTAGACAAAGTAGAGAACATCGAGATTATAGATGATGAATTGATCAAAATTATCATCGATAGCCAAGATTCTGAACGCATTGTTGGTCAAGTTGAGGTAGACCCAGAACACCCACCGACTAAGTTAACTGATTTTCAAATTACAACGGATGATGGCGTTTATCACAATAGTCCAGATAATCCCCCATCAGTTACCAAGTCTTTAGAGATACCTGATTTCAATGAAATTGAAGGATTTAGACAAGCTGTAGAAATAATTCTGGCTGGTAATCACGGTACACCTAATGATTTTCTTTATTGGTTAGCGCAGCAACGCCCCCGTCAGTTCCGGGTTGAACGTAGTGATCTACTAGATGAATTATTGAATCAAGGAATATTGTTTGAACACCAAAAATCTGGAGCGCAACATTGCCTAAGAGTAATGCAGGATTTTGGTATTGCTGTTTGTGCGGATGCTGTAGGACTAGGTAAGACCCGATTGGCTGCTACAGTTTCCCGGTTATACCGTCAGCAGAAGGGTCAAGCAAAGATTGCAATTATTGCTGCAAAGAAACTTTTCCCCAACTGGGAACGAGAAATGGCTGAACTTGGTTTTAAATCAGGTGATTATGAACTTTACAATAAAAACCTGATGAGCCGTAAAGGTAGTAACTTCTTGGCAGATTTTAACCGTTATGGTGGCCCTGACTTAGTTATTATTGATGAAGCTCACGAAGGCATCCGTAATTATAAAAACCGTATTCATAAAACCTGTGCAGCGATTCAAGAAAGCGATCGCAAGTCTAAAAGGCAACGTCATTTTCTACTATTGACCGCTACACCTTGGAACAATCGTCGGGAAGACATTTATAACATCCTGTCACCCTTTATTAGCCGTCCCGAAGGATTCAATGATTTAAAATTCCCTGTAGAAGTCGCCCAATGGTTTCAAAATCGAGAAATTGGGGTAGAAAACTTTACAGACAATACAGAACTATTCCGGCGTACCTACCGCGAACTGTTTTTGCAACGCACCCGCCAAATGCTACGAGAAGCTACCCCAGATTTAAACTTATATGCAAAACGTATAGCAGAATGGTTGCCTGTGCATTTTGAACCGAGTACAGAAGAAGCTCTTGAGCAGATTTTTACCCAATTTGAAACCAATCTATTCATCCCTTTTGCTGATCCAATCCGTTATTTAACAGGTAGTGTTGAACAACGAAGTTTGTTAGGCAACCAACGCCGATTTTTCTTGCAACGGGCTGAATCTAGTATGTATGCTCTGAGCCGGACAATCAAAAACTTTGGTGATCGCATTAAGCAAAGGGAGCAACGCGATTTGGTGAGGTGGGATCAAAAACCAGCGATCGCTAACAACTTTCTTCAGTACTAAAAAATATTTCTTATATTAGAAGCCGTATTAATACGTAAGCTATCAACCAATTTCAAGTCTGGTGATGTGTGCAAAAATTTATAAAGGTCAAAAACAAGGTAGGATTCCGGTTAAGTAATCTTTCCAGAGTTTTAACGTCTACCTTTTATGGCAAAAAATATAAGTGCAACTCTTGATTTAAACAAGTCAGTTAAAAGTTTTCACTTACAGGTCACAAAACTTTTAGAATTTACAAATATCACAGAGTGGGATGGAAAAAAGCTGAGAGAACGAGAAAAAGAAATTAGAGAACAGGCAATGATTTTAGCAGGTCAATGTATAGCTGTTTTATTATATAATCTTTCCGTATCCCCAAAAATCCTAAACTATTCTGTTAGTCAAACACAGGGATGGAGAAATTTAAATACACAAAAACATGGTTCTAAAAAGCGAAAAATAGTAACAATTGGAAACGTCGAAGTAACTTTAACTTTACCTTATGTACTTGAACGGAATCCCACAAGTAAAGAATCTGATAATCCTCTGCTCAATGAGCCAAAAATAAAAACTTCAAATCAAGGATTTTGTCCGTTTTTAAAGTGGCTAGGGATGTCTGAAGGTATTACCCCTCTAGTCTGGTCAATAATCGCAAAATATGGTGCGATCGCTAGTTCTTTCGATGCAGCACGTTCGACGCTAACGGATTGGGGAATAAATGTTAGTTTAAAACGAATCGAACGCCTGACTTACCTTTTTGGTGAAATTGGTATTAATCTACGCCAATCAAAAATATTAAATCTGGAGATGAACCACTTATCTAATAGTAATGTTCTCAAAGGCCAACGAGTTGTAATCGCTGTAGATGGTGGAAGAACTAAAATTAGGTTTAATAAAAAAGGTAGACGCAGTAAGAAAACAAACCGTCATGGCTTTGTTGGTGAATGGATGGAGCCAAAGTTACTAACAATTTATGTAGTAAATGAAGAAGGTAAAAAAATTAGGACATCGACAATACCTATTACGAATGATGGCACATATTCAGGTTATAAAGAATTCCTCAAAATTTTAGAGATGTATTTAGTAAATTTGGGTATAAGTGAAGCCAAGCAGGTGTTATTGATTGCTGATGGTGCAGAGTGGATATGGATACACATTCCTCTTTTACTAAAAAAATTAAAATGCCCACTTGAAACTTATCAATTATTAGACTTTTATCACGCAGCATCACATTTACAAGATTTTGCTGATGCCGCTTTTAGTACAGATAATGAGCGTCAATCCTGGTTTAAAAAATCTCGGAAAATTTTAAAGAAAGGTCAGGCACTAGATTTAATGAGAAATATGGGTGAATTTATTTCCGAGGCAACAGGAGAGCGCTGTAAAATTATGGTAAGAGAGCGAAATTATATTTTAAAAGCGTATAGAAGGAGGCTTTTAAAATATAACGAAGTTGCAGCTCGAAAATTACCTCTCGGTAGTGGTGCAGTTGAAAGTTTAATTCGTCAAGTTGTTAATTTACGCATGAAAGGAAACAGTAAGTTTTGGTTACAAAATAATGCAGAAATTATGTTACATCTGCGTTGTCAATGGATAGCTAAAAGTTGGGATAATTTTTGTGATTCTATCTTTAATTCTTTTATCAAACCCCAAACTGGTTGATAAATTTTATACTTTAATTCTGCCTTCAATTTATTTTCTGCCGTAATTGATACTAAGTATCAAAGACTTGTTGCAGAGATTTTTGGAAATAATCCTCAAATGACTTGCTAGCAATCTTTTTGAGATATCTCATCAAGATGATTTTTCGTGTAAATCAATATTTTATTTGTAAATAAAATCACTATTAAATTAAGTATGATTTTTAGCGATCGCTTGATTTTGATCCGACTTCACAAAATCGCGTTGCTCCCTTAAGCAAATGCAATACCGTCTAGAATTAGTTTCTCCTGATGCAGATGGTTTAAAAGAGTTTTTGCTAATTCATTACAATTTTGAATCGGATAAAAAAGATAACTTACAAAATTTCTTTGATGACTACGAACGTGAAAGCTCCGATGAAGACTATGAAGAGGCAGAAGAGGATGAAGATGAAAACGAAGCAGAACAGCAACAAAAACGTCAACAGCTAAAAAGTTCTATTGATAAGGCTACAGATGCCTTACGAAATAATCCTAGCAATGCTCAAAAGATTTATGAACGTATGTTGGCTGATTGTAAACGTGATTTACATCAGCTAGAGCAAATACAAAATCTCTTAGTAGATGAGTTTTTAGTTGACCACAAACGTAAGCAAGTTACTCAAAAAGTTCGAGAACTGGTAAGCCAGGGGCATAAGGTACTGCTAATCTCTACCTTTAGCGACACAGTAATTGATTACTACCGCTACATGGCTCGTGATAGTGCGATCGCATCTAAAGGTATTGGCATGGTAATTGGGTCTACTAAATTGTATTATGCCAGTGGTGCAGACAAACCACAAAAAGTTAACCCTACCCAAGTCTTACAACCAAATCGTCATCAAGCTAACCTAAATCGTCAAGAGATATTTCGATTGTTCGCTCCGGCTGCCACCTGCAAAAATCCAACAGATAGACCGAAATCTGAGGAAGAAATTGCTGTGCTTATTGGATCAGAAACATTATCGGTAGGTCAAAATCTTCAGGATGCTGATTACTTAATAAACATTGACTTGCCCTGGAATCCTATGATTCTAGAACAGCGTATTGGGCGGATTGACAGACCCAAGCAGCATAAAGCTAAAAACATCTCTATTTACTATGCAAATAGTGAAAGCCAATTACTACGGCAAGCATCTCGTCTATCAAACTTGAATAAAAAACTGGTAGGAGACTTAGCCCAAAATGGAGGAGGCATCGCTAGTATAGAGCCAGATCCGAACCCTAATCCTAACATTCCTACTATTTCTAATATAAACGCATTAGGGGCATCTATTTATGGAGATACATTATTTGATGATGAAATTTTACCTGGCTATATAGATTTTCTCCAAAGTTTAGTGAAAGCTAGAAAAATGGAGCAGGGTAATTTACAAGAAGATGCTTATAAGAAACAAGAAACTAATCGTGACCTTTATACTCAAAACGAGATTCTTCATAGTGAGGAACTCAGTAAATTGCTCAAAGACTTAGGTGAGGATTACCAAGCTAATCCAATAGCTGTAGGTCGTTTGACTGGTGAAAAGGATGAACCTACTGGATTAGTAGCTTTGACACTCCAATACTTCGGGCCAAATGGTGAAGTAATATCTGAAAAACAACAGACTTTATTTTGGAATGACCAAACAGGAGAAAATGATGGTTATGGTATGGCGATCGCTACAGCTATTAAAACACCTATAGCTAGTAATATATTTTCTACAAGGTATTTACTGTCATGCGCCCAAACTATTTATGACGAGTTGGTCAGATTAAAACAACAACTCAGTATAGAACTAGAACAGACAGAAACGTTAGAAAATCTTACTATTACCTCTGAGCGTCTTACTAAAATTCAGCGTCGGCTGAGTGCGCTTGATAGCTTTCCATCTGGTTTAGATAGATCAATGGTTAAGGGTGCATTAAAAAAATTAAATAGTTGGAAAGAAATGAAGCCTGTGCAAAAGCTTTTAAAAGAATACACAGATGGTATTAAAGCTAGTTTAGATGATGAGAATTTTGTTATCGAGTTAGTGCAAGATACAGACAAGCTTAATTTAATTTTTTCAGAGGGAATTAAACCAACTAGTATAAAAGTTTCTCTTGCTGCTTTTTTACTAAAAGCATAATTTAAAGTAATTTCTTAAAATTAAGTATGAAGTGTGAATGAGCCATAAAATTTAATTAATACAAATATATGTAATATAACAAATGTCTGATAAATCAGTTTATCACATTAGAAAATATAAGTTATTTGTACTAATTAGCTTAGATTAATAATTTGTTAAGTTACATCTGAAACCAAATATTACACAAATTTGTAAACTTCTAAAAAATATGAATAGCTCAAATTTAAAACCCTTATTTACATCTTATGGATATGAGCTTGCTTTCATACTTCAATTGGGTGGTTACTATCTTGAAAATTTGTATAAAAATAACGACCGAGTTTTCTTCTCAGAATGGTCAAATAAAGTTAATGAAGCTATAACTTATAAGTTAGATGATAAACAGTTGAGATGGCTTTGGAAAACGATTACTACTGAACCACTAGTGCAAAAACATTTTCAAAAAGGAAAATTAATTTCTTATAATGAAGAATTAAAGCTAAGAAAAGTTCGTATTCCCGTTTTGCCTAAAGGAGAAGTAATTGCTATTTTTTTAAGGAATTATCTTAAAGAAGAAAACCCTATTGCAGATATTGAATCACTGCCTCATCCGGACGGTAAAGTCATACTTAATAGTAATTTGGAAATGCAGCCTGGAAAAGATGGTTTCTTCGAGTGTTGCGAAGTTGAAGCCGAACTTAATTTTCAAGTAAATCAAATTCAATCTATTGAACAAGAAGCAAAGTTTTTAGAATTAAGTAGCTCAGTGTTAAAAATTATCGCTATGGCAAGGCAGGAGGCAGGAGGCAGAAGGCAGGAGGGAAGAGGGTTATAGCCTTGTTTACCTTTCTTAACTTAGCTTTGTTTTTTCCCACCGACTTACTTAGATATAAAAAACATTAAATTGGAGGGAAGATTACTCATAATTAGAGTTGACAGTTTAAATCATGCTTATAAGCTTATTGACAGAAGAATTTGCCAAGACAAGGGAAAAAATAAAAAAAGTCCAGGAGGTTCTATTTACCTTGGTAATTTAGCCTGGGTTAATACTTATAAATATGTTTCACTTGGAAAAGTTAAGTTTGATGTTGAACAAGGAAAGTGGAAGATTCCAGGTGAGCAAAATTTATCTGAATAAAAAGCTACCAAACAATGACCTACTGGCTATTTCAAGTCAACCCCAAGTATTACCGCATCATTGATGGCATCCGCGACTCCCTTGCAGATGCCAAGGCTTGTCACATGCTATGTCTTTGTAAGGGTACATGGAAAAGCAGTTGATAAAGTTATTAAAATATTGAATTTGTTATGAAATATAAAAAGCTAGATTTTAAAATATTAACTAAAATTAGTTTAGGCTTTTTTAAAGTGGTGATTACAAGCTCAGTAGCTTTTTCAGCCTCTACATTTTTAAATTTTGCTAGTTATAAAAGCTATTGGAATGGCACTATATTTGCAGTTCAAACAGTTGACTTTAATATTTTATCTCATACTTTGCCTACTAAATTATCTTATGCCCTGCAAAGAAAAAATATAGATGAGGTACAAAATACACTCAACAGTAATTTTGGTTTGTTTGGTATAGTAATTACAAATTGCAAAACTAAAAATAAAGAATGTCCTAACCAAAAAATTTTATATTCTTCTAAATCTAGACGCGATTGGGAAAAACAATTAGATACTAAAGATTTATTTCAGCATCCTTACGATTTACTAAGAAGCCCAATACCACTAAATACGGAAAATAAATATACTAGCACTCGTGCAACAGAAAGAAGAAGCACTGGTAAAAAGAATTCTGGAAGAATTATTGGAAGAGTTTATTATGTCCGAGGTATTCCTCCTGAATTTCAACAAGATTATTGGCGTTGGTTACAAAATCCTTTAAGTACCAGTGGAGCGCATAAGTATTATTTTTTAACTACTTCTGTATTTTTATTTGGAGGATTTACTGTTTTATCTATTATAGAATTTTTACTTTACAAGAGGCATAAAAATCAGGAACAGTTAAAACAGGAAGTAAAATTATTGCAATATCAACTCAATGGAGAACAACGTACTAAGGCTCTTCTACAATCTGAAATACAAGAGTTAAATACAGATTTAGAAAGAAAGAAGAAAGAACTTAGCTTAAAGAATGAAGAACAATTTTTATTAGAAACTCATATACAAGATTTACAGGATCAAACTAAGTTAAATCAAGAGACTATTAGTTTATTACAAACTCAACTTGAACAGGTAAAATTACTTACTGAATCTGATGAGAATGCGATAGCTCAACTGGAGAAAGAAATTGCTGATAAACAGCAAAAAGATGTGGAGATTGATTTAGTTGCTCAAATGCAGCAGGAATTAGAACATTTATATCAGCAAAGAGATAAAAATTATCAGAAGTTTAATCTTTTAAGAGACAAACTTAAAGATTTATCTTTGCAAAAGAAATTAGATGAAGAATATATTAGTGATTTAGAGCTACAATTAGCAGATGTACAGCAGGAAAAAGAAATATATAATCAATCTTATAATGAACTTAAGCAACAAATATCAGAAGTAGAAGCACAAAAATTAAAAGCTGAAGATTTAGTTAGTCAAGTACAAGAAGAATTACAGCTAATCAATCAGCAAAATAAAAATCAACTTGATGTGAATAATTCACTTTCTCTATATGTTACCCAATTAGGCGAGGAGTTAAATCAAGAACGTAGACTCAGACAAAGAGAAGAACAACTTGTTAGAGAACTTAAAAAGCAATTAGAAGAATATTATCAACAAGACGAAGAAGATAATTTATTTGAAAAAGAGATAAAACAATATTTGCTTGATAATATAACTCCTTTATTTCCCGATTCTAGAATTTTAACTTCTTTTGATGTTGCGTCAGGTGTACAGGCTAGTAGAGTAGTTGATATAATTATTATATTAAATTCTTATTGCGTAATTACAATAGAAGCTAAAAGTTATAAAGGGCAAATTAGGTCTGATGGTTATGCTAGAAATAATAAATGGTATTGCTATTTAAACAATAATAAAAAAATTTCAATAAAAAGTGCTAGTTTTACCAACCCTTATACACAAATATTAAAATACTCACAAACTATCGGTAAAAAATTAGATTACTGTAATAAGAAATACGCGAAAGTTAATGTTTATGGATTAATTGTTTTTCCACAAAAAGCAAATATCTCTCAAATTAAAAATATGTTTGGCAGTTATTACGAAGTTATAAATATCAATGATTTGATAACTGTTTTGCAATCATTAAAAGATAGCAAAAATGGTTTAGGCTCACGGTATCAAGCCTTGTCTACACAACAAATAGAAAATATACTACGTGGTAAAATAATAATTCAAAATAATTGATTTAATTCAGTTAAACCAGTTTAGTAAGCACTATTGTCAAGAACTGTCTCATCAATATCAACAATCACTGTTGGTTGGTGTACTCTTTTGGCTTGATCAAAGACAATTTTGGCGATGTTAAATGCTTGGTAAGTAAGTGCTTGATACTCTCCCGATTGCTGTACCCAGTTAATAGCCAGTACAGACTGTTCATTTAGCTGTGCGTTAGTTATCTCTGCGGTATCTTGCTTAAGTCCTACAAGAAGCAGGCTTGAAGTGAGTAATGTAGGAAAAGCAATCAGCTTCAAATATGGATGATACATTTTATTTGCGTGATCCTTGAGTTAGTTGAGTGGGTATCTGCTATTAGCGAATTGATCTGTACACTTATAGCACACTGAGAATAAATGTCACTCCATTGAATTAGCTGGGCGATGCTGTCCGTTCACATCCTGGTGATCGCACACGACTTAGGGTTCATTGCGCTCTACCAAATGGGAATTATAGAAGTAGTTAAATTTGCGATCGCCATGAAGTTCTTGAATTTCCTCAAACCCAAACCAGCACAACCGACGATTGAAAGCTATGGGCAAGCCAGTAGTGGGCTTGAGCAGCAGCAGATCCAGTCAATAATGGAATGGTTATTTGCAAGTCTTTTGAATGCTGGGTATTCTGGCAAGTCGCATATCATCTGGCATAACAGCGATGAACTAGAACCCAGCTTGGAGCAAATGGTTAAGAAAGCAATGCGCCGGGGTGAGCCAGTTTTTCTGTATCGTTGTGGTGGTAGTAGTTCGCCATTGCCAGAAGGGCTTTACTGGCGGATGATGGGCGAACACCCGTCAATGCGGATTTATCAGTTAGAGAGTAAAGAAGAATTATAATTTTGTAATGATTTTCCCTAAGTGCTTGAGTATTCTTAAAACCCCAGATAAATTGTTAAGATGCTGAGAGCGTGTAGCAAATAAATCAGAAGTAGCATACTGTTTACTTAAGGTTTTAACAAACAAAAAGCTACTACCGTTGGTGATCATGCCGTACAAGGGTTGTTCTGGATGGGGATGAACGGCCATATAAGCTAATGTTTGGGGAATTGCTAACTCTACATCAAAGGTGGTTTTCTTTGATTCAATTAAGATAATCCATAATCGACCTTGCAAAACTAAGACATCAATTCTTCCCCGTAAAATTTCTTCATTATCGCCTTGTGCTTCAATCTCAACGGATACTTCGGTTTGAAATCTGTATGGTGCTTGATAAAAACTTGCAAGTTCCAGTAGTGGAGATAGCACAACCATTTTGACAGTTTCTTCTAAGAGAGGGCCATAAGAGATTTGATAAAGATAATTTTGTCGAACTTGATCTAATCGTGCCTGTTCTGCTTCACTTAATGCAGGTAAATCTGCCATCCACTCAGTAAAAAATTGGCCATTTTCACTTAGTGTTAATCCCAGTTTCTCCTGGACTTGGCGAAGGGTGGTAATTTTTTCTGCAATAGCTATGCTTGTGGTCATGGTTAAATTTACAATACTTGCATATTACTAAGTTAACTCAAGCCATCACAGAATTTTCTTAGTTATACGGTTGGTAAGCTGCTATTCACTGTGTATTTTTGCTGAATGCTTAATTACCGAAAGCTTTTTAGCTTATATTATATTCACAATTTTTGTTTTTAAAGCATCTAAACTTCACACTATAAAATTCATTTAAGCACTTTATGACAAGTTTAGATATAAGTGCAGTTTCTTAATAGCTTCTTAAAGCTAATTTGGTTAAATATATACTGGTAGCAACAGCTTGAATGATTGATATTAGAGAAGTAATTTCAAGTAAAGCTAATTTAACTAATGAATAAGAAATGGGCTGCTAAACGTATGACAGTTAATCTCTCATCAAGTGAAGCCGAAAGATTGGAAAAATACTGTTCAACTACAGGACGACCAGCAACAGATGTAATTCGAGAGTTAATCCGCTCTTTGCCGACTGAAGAAATACCGAATGCAGATTGAAAGCTTGAAAGAATAATTAGGTTTAGCTTAATTTACTTACATTATCTATGGGATTAATTTTTTTATTTATTTTAATCATTTGGGCAATCGTAAATTTTGTAGGCTTATGCTCAGTTGTCATATCCATGATTCAGTGTCGGACTGTACCAGGATACCGGAACATTGCAATTATAGGAGGAGTTCTCATTCCCGCAGCACTTTTATTTTTAACCTTTTTGGATATTTTAAGCAATAAACCTGCTCCTAGTCCAACCTACGATATCCAGCTAATAGCAACTATCGTCTGGTCTAAAACATTTTTAGTTTGCTTTTTAGGCGCTTGTGTAACTGCGGTTATTAGCTTTCCTAAACCCTATGCTATTCGCCGTTATTCAGCACTCGCTTGGGGTTTTCTGATTACATCCCTTTGTGCTTGTGCATTTGTATTTGTAAAATTTTAATGGTAAGAATTTTCAATTAAAGCAATAGTTTCGAGTGAAAACTTGTGAGTGCGATCGCATTCATAGCTTAATTACTTAGATAAAATTAAATCTTTCAGGATAAAAATACAGACAAATGGATTTACTCGAACTAATTTTAGTGCTAGGTACAGTAATTGGAATTGTAGATGGACAAACGATTGAGGTTAAGGATAATGCCGGGCAAAAAATTACAGTCACTTTAGCGTGCATAAATGTACCAAAAGCAACTGACCAAGGTTATCTAGCAACGACACAAAGACTAAAACAGCTACTACCACTTCAAAGCCCCATAGTGATTAGAACTACAGAACAACAAAGAACTGAGCGTACAGTTGGTGAGGTGTATGTGGATAATCGCTCAGTAAATCTGCTTTTGGTAGAATCAGGTAATGCTGTTGTCGATAGAGAAACTATACAAGATTGCTCCGAGAACAAAACCCGATATTTAATTGCACAAGCGAATGCTAAAAATAAACATTTGGGATTGTGGCAGCAATCAAATAGCAGAGTAAATTCATCAAAAACATTTACTTTGCGTGGAAAATTAATTTATGAACAAATTTCTGCTGTGATGTCAGCTAGAGCTTACCGGGGAGAGGAATTTTTCTTACTTGCCAACACTACAAACCAAAGTCGATTGGTTTTACGTCCATCTAATCAAGTTTCTCGGACTCAATTGCAATCATTTCAGAACCAAATTGTTGAGATGACAGTGGTATATGTTGAAGGGACTCGCCCAAAGCTGGAGGAAAGAGCTTGCCCCATTGATGTTGATGGTCAATGTATGCCTCAAGGTGCTGGTTATCAAGTTTTATCTATAGTGCGATTGAAGTCCCACTAGTTAAGTGATTGCCATCTGATATTAAGTCAGGATAACTTGTTCAACAAGCTATTACTAGGGGAAAATTAAAACAATACCTTCAATGGGTTGAGTGAACATATCTGAGATCAACTGCTTGGCTGTAGCTAACTTTTGTTCTGCCAAGCAGAGCGCGTTTGTCCCAATCCGAAGGTTGTTTTGTGACCTGTCCCTCAGTATGGGGCAAGCCTAAGCAGATTTAATCAATAGAACTACGTCTAGCACGGTCTAGTTCTTTGGTATTGTCAAAGCAAGTACGAGTCAAAGTAGCTTTTGTGAAATCTGCACTTTTAAGGCTAGCTTCTGTAAAATTAGCTTCAGTTAAATCGGCACTACGGAAACTTGTGCCTTTAAAAGCTGCAAAAGAGATTATTATGTTACGAATCAAAGTATATCTATAATTTCCTTTCAATGCTTGCAAACTGGTAATAATGCTTAACACTTCTAAGAGAATGGCTACAGAGCCGAACCTCTTAGAAGTGAGGAAAGTGCTAGGTTCAGCAAAGGCTAAATTAGTAACAAAGGCAGTAGCTGTAGGTTCAGCTAAAACTAAGGTTAAGGAGAAGGCGTTTATTAAGGCTAAGGTAACGGCTATAGCTAAGGCCCTGCTGGAAGTGACGGCGAAGGCTAGGGCAAAGGCAAAGGTTAAGGCAGTAAAGACAGCAATAGAAACCGCAAAAACGATGATTAAGGCTGCGATAACGTTGAAAGTTCCGATGAAGGAGAAGGCTAAGACGACAACTAAGGCAACAGCAACGACAATAGCTAAGACTCTAGCTTTGATAATTGTGAAAGCTAAGGTGACAGTGAAGAAAATAATTAAGGCGGCGGCGGAGCTTTTTCCAGCGATGACGAATAAGGTTAAGACTCCAGCGAAGAGGCTGACTAAGCTTTCCGCAACGGCTCTAGCAGAATTTAACCTTTGGCGACTAATTATAACTATAAACACAACAATTACTACTATTAAAGTAGTCCAGCCGAAAACTTGATTGGGTAAATTTGAACTATTAAATATAGAACTTATTAATGCTCCAACAAAAGCCGAAGGAAATCCTGCCAATCCGCATATCAAACAACAAATAAGCACCAAAAACGTTGCCCACCGCTTCTGCAATCCAGCTTGAGCATAACTGAAGTTTGCACCTTTTAAGTTAGCACCAGTAAAATCAGTTCCCCGGATATCTGCCCGACTGAAGTTCGCACCCTCAAGGTTCTGACCTTGAAATGAGCTACCTCTAATATTCTGTCCCGAATAATCTCGTAGCATGGTTGAAATGGAAAATGGGGTTGAAATTTTAGATGAAGCATTCGTAAGAATTAACCACTCAGATCCCAAGGCATAGTAAACAATTCCTTAACTGTAGTACAAATATAGTTATAGTGACTGCTAAATATTAATCAGTTAAAAAAGCTCTGTTTTATGTAGCACCTGTTATTTCTTTACAAATATTGAACAAAAGATCATTTGGCTTCAGTACTCGCTAATCATGAATTATGTTCATTATCTCAAGTGTAGACCAGAAGAAGTCAAATCCCCGCAACAGGAGTTTACTGCCTTACTATCTCTATTTTTCAGTAATACTTTCACCCCTGACTGGACGCGAACATCCTGACGATATGAAATTTCCTATAGGTTAAGGGGCGGTGCTACGATTGCTCTCGTCCGAATTTACTGACATAAACAATAAAAGTGGTTTGAGCTAATAAAGTTCCGAGCGCTGCACCTGTAAATGCTACCTGAGCTTGAAAACGGTGAAGCTCATCAAGTTTTGGGGTTTCGATAAATGCTACCTCCTGTCGTTCTTGTCGTAACAGATGGAATTGCCATCTTGCTGCTTCTGGGTGAAGAGAAAAACTCAGAGGTAAGCTGAGAATATAACCAAGACCTGTAAATACTAAAGCTGTAGGAATAGTCAGCTTTAAGTTCTGAAATAGTAACCAACCCATATAAAAAATTATTTAACTTAAATTTTGACAACTAATTTAATACTTAGAAACAGTATCTTGCCTTTGATATTATGCAAAGGTGGTCTAGCCAGATACTAATAACAATTGACTCACTCAATGGGTTAAAGTTCCGTTGAGACACAAATTCTACTGGCTAGTAATACTTGAGTGCCGAATGTCAACCGATGCGCTTTTGTGTGCGACGGCGCAGAGCGATCAGCTTCCCTACGGATACTGTTGGCGAATGTAATACATGTTTGTATTTTAAAATATTACGCAAGCTCAAAGCTTCAATCTATGGTTGCGGATTTTAGTTGTAGCACTTTTGTTTATGAGTTTGTAACACTTTCGCCAACAGTATCCCCTACGGGACGCTCCGCGAACGCTGGGCGCATGAATCAAATATATTCTGATTCTTGGGAGGAGACAGTCAAAAATCTGTTGCATTCATGGGGAAAGTTGAACCGTCCTTATCTTACTGCTGTGGAAGATAAATTGCTGAGTATTTTAGAGACGGAATAAGGGAACGGTATTACCAGATTTATTAACATCTTAGTAAGTAGCAATTTTTTAAAATACTGCTTTTCGCCTGCTAGTCTCAGAGCAGCCTAATTATTGTGTTAACTATGAGTAGATGAAGCTAATTCTATTTTTTGGTATTCCTGGCACTGGCAAAAGTACCCTGTCAGAAGAAATTGCACGGACATTGCATATCCCTGTATTCTCTCTAGACTGGATATTGGGAGCAATGCTGCTATCACAGTTGCGTGTTCAACAGGAAGGATTTTACATTAAGACTGCTGAAGCACTGCTGACAATGCTGATTCAAAGACAACTGATGTTAGGACAGTCGGCTATTTTGGATACTCCTGCTAATACAGTCGCGCAAAGAAAACACTGGCAGGATTTAGCGCAATCATATAATGCAGCATTTTATGGAATTGAAACAATTTGCTCACATATGGAGTTACATCGTAGACGAGTCGAAGGACGTAAGCGTGGTATTCCAGGGTGGCATGATACTGTTAATTGGAGTCACGTAGAACAAATGCGTCTCAAGAGTGAAGCTTGGAGTGCTGATGAAGGAGAACATCTGACAATAGATGCGGTTCATCCTTTAAATGAAAATGTTCAGACAATACTCAAATATGTTCAATCCTGAAGATAATAACTAGAAGGGAGCAACGCGATTTTCTGAAGTCAGACAAAAACGAGTGATGATAATCCCCTTATTGTCGGCGATCGCCACTCAAATACCTGGGTTTATTGAGAATTTGTCCATGTAATTGAGAATAAAACCAAATTGCAAAAAATCGTGTTGCTCCCATTTTTACTGTGCCAATTGAAGTCTCAGTTATTTAGGGCTTGCTGAAAAAGTCATTTCAAAGGAAGAGAAAAATTGATTAAGTAGTCAGTCCAGAAAAAAGATAAGTTTTTGTTGTTTAAGGTTGAATGAAATATCAGTTTCGATAATAGAAGAAGTAAAAAAAGACTCAGTTTTGAAAAATAGGCAAAAAAATACACAAAAAAGCCGTAATAGCAGAGTAGAAAGATTCATAACTAAAAAAGTTATGGCAATAGCGGTGAAAGAAGTATGAGGAAGTTTAGCCATAACTCTACCAAGGCTAAATCTTCGTTTACCTTGTCCAAACTTGCCCTCAATACAATTACGAATCCTTTCGTCATAAGCGGCTTGTTTCTTCTTTTCAGGGCTGACATTTTGGGGGGGTCTACCTAGTGGTGGGCCACTAATTCTAATTCCCCTTTCTTGACACCAAGCTCGATTCTCCCTCGTCCGATAAATCTTATCAACATGAACTGATTCAGGATAATATCCGGTGTAGTTTTTGTATGCTTCTACTTGTGATTTTAAGTCTCCTGATTCGTTAAAGTTGTCCCAACTAATATGGTCTAAAAATACATAGCCATCATAGTAACTAGCTGAAAACTTAGCCCCAAACTCTACTGTTCTCCCGGCTTTACCTCGGATAATCGGACGAATGTGTGGTTGGTTTAAACTGACAATGCGGTCTTGTATACTAATTTTTTGATTTTCATATAACCATAACTGTTGACGATAAACTTCTGCTACTACTAGCAACATCTTATATTGACTGTTGCTCAGTTTTAATAGTGACGCACCTAAATTTATTAGCTGCTGAATATGAGTTAAATTTCTGTTGATATATTGCAGTTGCTTTCTGATAGCTTTCCTTCTTTCTTTAACTGTTGGTTTTCTTTTCTTGGCTACTGCTAAATAATCCTTTCTTGCTTTGTTTCTGTAGGTTCTTGGTTTGTTGATATTTCTTACTAATAAGGACTTATATAATGTATCTATGATTGTTTCTGTTTGCTTTCTGGCTTGATTTAATAATCCTAAATCTGTCGGATAACTTATGTCTGCTGGCGCACAACTAGCATCTAATATTAATTTTCCTCTATTGGCTGGCTTACTTTTTGAATCCTCGACCTCTGGCTTTTTTGCTCTTACTTCTACCTCCTGTTTATTTTCTAACATCTTCCTGACTATTTCTTGATTGATTTTATTGACTAATTCTATATCTATCCTTTCTCTAAAATGAACTAGCATTGACGGGTCAAATGCAGATTCATTACTATATGCTGACATTCCTATAAAGTATTGCAGATACGGGTTCTCCCGAATTTGTTCTACTGTCTCTCTGTCACTTATTCCTAATTTTTCTTTAATTATTAATGCTCCCAACGCCATTCTAAATGTTTTGGCTGGCGCTCCCATTCTTGCTGAAAATATTTCTGCGTACTCTGCTTCAAATTTTGACCAAGGTATCATGTTCGCCATGATTACCCATCGGTTATCTGACGCTAGTTTTCCCCCAAAGGGTAGTTCAAAGTTTTCTGCTGCTTTTTCTTGCTTTTGCGCTCTTCGATACATTTTAACGCAACTTGCTACAAGGATTTTTACTTATCTTACCCTTTTTCTTTTCACCTTATTTTTCTTTCCTGACCCTGAAACTCTTCATTCTGCTATCTTTCGCCCTTATTCAGCCAGCCCTATTTAGTACAGCATTTGGTAACGTAGCAACAAGGGTTTCAGGCTGCAAAATTCAGTGAAGTTTAAATGGTACAGCTTTAGTCTGATTTATTGTGTTCCTCTGTTCAGTACGATTGTCGAGAGGGGTTTATACATCCTTAGTTTTGTTGCTGGAGGGAACCCACACTATGGTGAGCGCTGCCGCAGCAACGCACACTTTCTGTTCAGGCTGCTCTAGTGTCCCAACGCGCCTAAAGGACGCAGCGAGTACCGTCTGCGGGGATTTTGAGACCGATGAGGTAGTCGGCGACGATGTTGTTGACACACGCATTGTCGGCGGTGAGGGCTACACCGTGCTGTTCGCCCTCGACGGTCAACAGGCTCGCGCCGAGCGTCTTGGCGAGGCTGATGCCGCCCTCGTGCGGGGTGGCCGGATCGCGAGTGACCGACACGACCAAGGTTTTAGGGAGTCCTTTGATGTTCTGAGCGTAGGGGTAGCTGAGGGTGGGTTTCACGCGCCAATGCTCACAGAGGTCACGGGCGTTGACGGGCCTGCCAGTGTCTAGGAAGGGTGCAATCTTGAAAATGTCGCGCGTCATCGCGCTCTCCTGCTCAGGCGTGTGGCGTTCCTCGTCGAGGCAGTTAATGGCCAGCAGGGACTCTGTGCCATTGCCGTAGCTACCGTCGGCACTGCGCTGGCTGAGGATGTCGCGCAAGAACAGCAGGGTTTTACCGTTTCCGGCCTTGAGTTCGGTGATGGCTTTGATCACCGCAGGCCAGAGCGTCTCGCCGTAAAGTCCACTGGTCACGCCGTCAATTACGGCGGTGTAAGTGATCTTGCGTCCGTCTGCGGTGATGATCGGTTTATCAATCAGTGGCTGCACGATCTGCTGGAAGGCGGCGCTAGCTTGCTTGGGATCGGTGCCTAGCGGACAAGTCGGGTTTTTAGCGCAGAAGGCCGCCATGTTGTCGAAGGCACGCTGGAAACCCGCGAACTGGACGAGGCGACGCTCGGTGGTGCCGGTAGTGGGGTCGATCGCGGCATCGAGTACCATAGCCCGCACGTTCTGTGGGAAGGTTTCAGCGTAAATCGTGCCGAGCCGGGTACCGTAGCTGGTGCCGAAAAAGGAGAGCTTGTCATCGCCGAGTACCGCGCGGAGTACGTCCATGTCGCGGGCGACATCGCGCGTGCCGACGTGAGCCAGCACGTCCTCACCGCCGGAATGCTCGGCGCATTTTTGGTACAATTGACGGGTCTCGTGGTCGGTGTAGTCCTTGCCCCCAGAGTTGATCGAGTTGACCAACAAGTCGGCCTCTCGTTCGGCATCGGTGAAGCAGTCTAGGGCTGGTGTCGAGGCCGCAACCCCGCGTGGGTCGAACCCGATCAGGTCAAACTGCTTGGTGATCGGACTGTCGGCCAAGTCCTTTGCCACCATAGCCGCGTAGCTCATCCCGGAGTAGCCGGGGCCGCCTGGGTTGAGCAGCAGGGAGCCGATTCGTTTGCTCGGCTTGCCCTTCGCCGGTACGCGCAGCAGTGCAATCTGCGCGGTTCGCCCGCCGGGGTTCTGGTAGTCGAGCGGCACCTCAAGCCGGGCGCATTTGAAAGTGTCGTTGGCGAAAGCCTTAGCGTCGGCATCCGTGGTGGCGTAGCCCTCGCACGAGCCTAAGGTTAGCTTCTGGTCGTAGAAGCGTTTCAGATCCGTAGGGACTTTTCCTCCTGGCTCTGAGTGGTACCCGAATGTGGGCTGGCCGCAGGCACTAAAAACCAGTATCACTGCCCCAATCATTAGCGAGCTTAGGACGTGGGGCTTTTGAGCAAGCATGGTTCTCCTCTTAGCGGGAACTGTTGGCTCTAAGGCGTGCGTGGGTAGGTCACGATCTTGCTTGTGGTTAGAGAAAATGTGAGACATAGGGATAAACTCCTTCGAGCTAGTTATTGATGGGTTCAGGTATCAACGGGGTCATCGATGACCCCACCAAAACGCGGACTGTAAATTAGTTTGTTAGGACTTACGCATTGGCGGAAATAGAGTGGTGTGAGGCGTTACGCTTCCTCGATTAGTTCGATGTATATATGTTGATTTGTTTGACGCGATCACTTCGATCTAGCGTTAACTTCCGGGTATTGAGCAACCCTTCGATCTGCCAACCTTCGTCGCATTTAGTTACATTGATTCAACTTTTTCTACAAGCTTGCTTCATCAAGATACGGTTGTTTTTATACACCTCTAAAGTTCCAGACTGCGGGTTATCCAACGTGCCATCCCATACCCAATATTCATAAATTCCATTCCGAAACTTATACACTCGAACACCTTCTGTTGCTTGGCTAGTTCCTTTACCCAAACTTAAATTACCGTTGGCACTGGTTGCGCGATAAAGCAGTTCACCGTTCGTATAATTCTGCCAAATATTGATGTTGTACCCACCCTGGCATTGTGTACTCAGGATGATGCCAGCAGTAGAATCAGCAGAAGCTCTTAAGGAAAAATTAGCTAAGATACTGATTGGCAGAGCCAAGAGGAAAGCAAATGTTTTCATGAGTGTTGTAAAATTAATGAGTTTGACATTAAGCTAATCGTCATTCATTTTTTTAGACTGGTTAGCTTGTAGTAAGGGCTTCAGCCCTGTGTTTATGCAACTTAAATGCTGATTAGCTTACTTGATTGCTACTACAATGCTGTTTCAAAAACGCCAAGGTGCGATCGCCTTTTGGGCGGGCGCTTTGCGCCATCGCGTGCTAATTCTGCAACTTATTTGTGATCGACGTAACTAAGTGCTTCATTGATTAAAGGTGCAATGATAGCGATATTTTTCACCAACTCATCCGAGAGAGAAAATCGCTGTTTTAAGTAATTAGGATCGTTGTAACTCACCCACACCTTGCCGTTAGTCGCTTCCCATGCCAGTACTTTCAGGGGTAAATCCAGGGCGATCATTGGTTGTGCCACCATGAGGGAAGAGGCAGAGCCTCCCAGCCTGGGCAAGGGCTGTGTCTTAACGAGCGTGCCATTCGATTTAGACACTAATGTTCAGGGTTCACTCGCCATGTAATCACAATGATTTCTGCAAATATTAAGACGACTAATAGCCGCGAAAACGCTCCTAAAATGGCTTCCATTGTCCAGTTCTGACTCTGAAGCTCCCAGATCGTCACAATAATGTTCACTCCAATCACCAACCAGGGTAGAATTACC
Organism: Nostoc sp. MS1; assembly: GCF_019976755.1. NCBI lineage: Bacteria > Bacillati > Cyanobacteriota > Cyanophyceae > Nostocales > Nostocaceae > Nostoc > Nostoc sp. MS1. The sequence goes on along the minus strand of NZ_AP023443.1, from coordinate 225,961 downwards.
GCTGAATTCCGTCTGCGATAGACGCGGAGCGTCGCCTCCCGCCAAAAAGGGAAGGTACTGAAGAGACAAACAAGGTAGGAAGCTCCTGCACTGGCGAACAAGCTTGTTTGAAGACGCGAAGGCAGGTTTGGGTATCCAAGCGCGATCGCCGTCAAACAAACTCCGAGCGCAAGATACAGGAAAGTAAACAAAGTAAATCGTTTCATTTTTTCTCTTTCCAATAAAGCTTATTCTCTGTACCACACACGCACACATTGAAAGCAATTGATTGCCCCTGACTGATCATCACTGGGTGGAAAGCATTACTAGTCGTCACTCCGTAGACATCATCACTTGTGCCTTCAATCCGATCGGGTAAAACAACGGTTTCAACATTGATTACCTGTATCGTTGTACTTTCGATCCACTGATTTACAGTACTAACAACATCAGAGAAGGATTCGTAATCGGAAGCTCCGCCGAAGGGCCCCCGCTCAGTAATCCGAGGCGCAAAATCTTTGCACTGAATCATTTGATTTACCACCTGAAAACTGTAAAGTTGAGCATCAATTCCAGTAGTGGGCATCGCCCACCATTTTCAAAACCTTTCTTTTTAAAACCTTTCACCGTAAGGCTTTGTGGGCAGTGCTAGCCCTATGATATCTATTCCAAAACTTAAGCCAACCTTACCAGTAAACCACTAAGAACAAAGGCAAAAGCATGAAAGCTGATATGGGCTAACATTGCAGCATTAGTGCGAATATTGCCAAAAGAGCCAGCCAAACGCAGTCCCCGCAATTCCATTCAGTAACAACGCCCGAATAATCACAACTGGAGTGAGGGGAACGATCGCGGCAGTCGATGGCAGGTGTAGTAGTCCGAATACCAATGCGGCTAGAACGATCGCACCTTGATAAATTCCTTGGCTCGGCAACGTAACGCCTTGTTTTAGTCCTTTCCACGCTATCCAAACCAGCAGCGACATTAATCCCCAACGCATCAGAATTTCCTCAGTGATGCCGCCATAAAGCATTGCTGTAAGTGAACTCAGCCAATTCGGTTCTGTATGACTGGATGCCTGTAGCGCTTCAGGTAGAGCAGGTTTCATGAACCGATCAAGCAACAGGACAGTGATTGTTGTCGCTGCACCAACACCCAAGCTCCATTTCATCTCAATGACAGAATATGGAATCTTAGGGGTATGAAGTACCCAGTAGTCAATCAAATGTGAGCGTAATCCAACGCGATAGGCACAGCCAATTCCGATCAGAATGCTGATTGCCAGTAGAACTGTAGGCTGTAGTCCTTGTAGCAGTATTAAAACCCTCAGTGGCGGAACTTTTGCCAGTCTTTCTGGAGACAGTTTCGCTAACTGTTGCTCAACTACTGGAACCGACGTAATCGCAAGCATCACAATTCCCACACTGCCCAATACAAATAAAATCCCAAATTGTTTCAGAATTGCCATTGGTTTAACCTCCAGATGATCCGTCCTATTGGCCCATGCCAATCCTGGACATTATTGGTGTTTCCGGTGAGCTGAATCCAGCCCAGAACTGCTAGTCTGATGGCTTTGGGAAACGGGTTCAGATGCCTCGTCGCGTTTGAACACCCAGAAAACGATCGCCAAGAAAACGGGAATCAGCACGAGAGAGATGATGTCGTAGAATCTCGCATGGTACTCGCTGATGCTGAACAAGGCTGGCGCGGCAAAGAAGCTTCCAGACCAGTTGAACAAGAGAAAGTACGCGATGTTGTTGGCGAAGTGCGCGCCGATGGCAAGTTCGGTAGTGCCGTCGATCAATGAAACGATTGCATACAGCAGACCCGTGCCGACGAAGATTCCGAGGAACATCCCGATCCAGCCGCCCTCCTGTGACTCTGGATTAGTGGCGTGCGGCAGCGTGAAGATCACAGCCGACACGATTGCCAGAAAGACGCGGTTAGACCAGATCAGGCTCGCGCCCTGCACGATGTACCCACGAAAAAAAAGCTCCTCGGTGGTCGTCTGGATTACAGTGAGGATTAGTGCGATTGGCACGAAGAGCGCGAACGTCTTGAGGTCGGAGTTGAAGGAGAAGCTATCGGGGTAGAGGAGGTACTGCCCCAGTCCGGCTAGCAGCACCCACGGCACAAACCCAGCCACAAAGCCGTGACCGACGCGAGTCCAACTGATCTTCTCCCGCGCCGTGATGAGCGTTCGGGGATGACGCTGGTGGATGAGGGTGACGGCGATGAGAATTCCTGCGAGGAACACCGGAAAACCCGCCATGCTCACGACAAAGCCCCCCACCCGACCGAATGCGGCATAATCCAGCCGACCGAAAGCCGCGACCCCCTCTTTGCCGCCGAGCGCAAGCGCGACGAGCGCACTGGCGAAGTTGGCAACGACCATCCAGGCAAAGAGGATGATCATCAGCCCCAGAACATACCGCCACCACCGATACTTCCCCCACCCAGCAGCCTCGACGTAAGTCGCGTCTTTCACTTCTGTTCCGATTCCCTGATGTCTTTTAATTGCTTTAATCTTCATCTTTGTCTCCTTTACTCGTAAATATATGTAGTACTTGGAAGTTAGCGAACCTGTTTTGCGGTCATTCCAGTGAGGCGTTTAAATTCAACAAAACAGGCAAAAACTAGCGATCAAATGCGCGATCGCCGACTAGCACTCACAAACAAGTCAGGTATAAATAGAGCTTAGTGACTTGCTGCAACAATGGCTGTCATCAACTCTGTCATTCTCCAGCGTGCGGCATATCGAATGGTATTGATAAATAGGACTGGGGCAGTTGTTACTCCACTGTATATTCCACTTTCGATATCTTCGTGGATGCGATCGACATATACTTGTTTAGATAAGTCTTTGAGAAACTGAGGAATATCAAGCCCCAAATCATTGGCGTACTCTACAAGATAACCGTTCTCTAACTTCTGTTGATAAACAAATAAAGTATCGTGCATTGACCAAAATTGCCCTTGGGCAGCGGCGGCTTCAGCGACTTCGGCGGCTCGTTGAGCATGAGGATGAATCTGTGTTTGCGGAAAATGACGGAAGATAAAGCATAAATAATCTTCTCCAAAAGAAGCACTCAGCTCTTGTTTGATTCCTTGAATCATCCTGTAAACGTCCGCACTTCTAGAGCATTGATAGTCTCCATACATCACCAGCACGACCTTGGCACTCAGCACACCTTGCATCCAATCTTGAGTTGAAGGGGGTACAAGTAAGGAACTGTAGCTGCGATCATCGTTCATTTTTTTTACGTTTGCAGTAAGTATGGAACTTTGCAATTGACTTGCTCAATCCATTGACTGCATCTCTATTTGCATACATTCAATATAGGAAATTGCCTTCAAGCTGTCTTCTATAGCGAGTTAAAATTTTTACAGTATAAATTGATAGAGAAACCATGCCATCGTGAAGTAGAAGGCTAGTTATAACTCAAGTTAGAATCCCAATTCTATCGAAAGTACGCCTCATAAATTAACAATGCCGCGTTTAACGGCAACAATTACAGCTTGGGTGCGATCGCTAACATCTAGTTTATTCAAAATCCGATTAACATGAGATTTGACAGTGCCTTCACCAATACTGGGGTATAAGTATCATCGGAACAGAAAACCGAGTTAAGCTTAAAAGCCTTGTTAGATAAGGATTCTCATGATAACGAAGGTCATTGACGCTTTGCTGATCATCGAGTCACTACTCAACGAGAAAGTAAGGGTTTCAGCTTTTTAAAATGCTTGTATTACTCATGTAATATCTCTTAAACCAGTTTTCTGCGCGAATGCTACTCATAGAATGGCGCTAAGAAATGCTTTTTGTTTGGCATAAGCGATAACTTCTCTACGAGACGCTACGCGAACGTTAAGCTTCGCTAACGCGGTTGCTCGACCGATGCCCGATGTTCCGCCAGTCACCAAAGCAACCTTGTCTTTCAGCATTATGATAGTTACCTCTTGTTGTGAATGGCTGTGTCACTTTGTCAAAAACTCAATGAGCAATACGTGTAGGAGCCAGCAATAGGAAGCGCCTCCTACAACCAGGATGAGTACGATCCTGGTTGCAAAATGGCGGGTTTAAGCATTGATATTTGCCGGCTCCTGCACTTAGTTGCGATCGCTGGCACGATCGATCAGTGCGTTTGAGGGCAAGCTCGGATCAAGTACCTTGCGCGCACTGTCAACCCCTACAACAGGCAGTGTACCCGGATCAAGCATACCGAGTTGAACCAATATACTCGCCTGATCCCAGTAGAGATGTTCGTGGGCTAGCTTGTTGTCACGAAACTGAACAATTGCTACCAATGCCACTTCAACCCGTTTAAGAGTCGGAGCAATGCCAGGTAGCATCCAGTCCATCTGGATGGTATGAGTGAACTTAACTAGCATTTCATCGACTAGTTGATTAGTGCCGATTGTGCGCGAGACCGGAGTCAGCTCCATGTCCGGCGGCATCTGTGGAATGAAGTACTTGGAATAAAACTCGCGCAGTGCCGGTTTCCCTACTCCCCCAATCATTACCGGAATGCCGTTAACGTAAGCATCCTCAACCATCGTGGCGAGGGTATCTTCAGTGTTGTGAGCGTCAAACTCAAGCCGCAGATGCTCATCCCAGAGTTCTTGCAAAAACTCCTGGGCTGGTGTCAGGTTGCTAGTTGCCTTTCCATTTGCTTGTTCGTCTACAGATTGCTGTTTGACCATAATTGGATTCTCCTAGTTCTATTTATTTAAAAAGTGTATTGAGTTCCAAGGCTCGACTTCTTTCAAATTCTTACAATGATTTGTCAGATTCTTGTGGAATTAACGAACCTGCTTTGTTGTCATTCCAGTAATTCGCTTAAACTAAGGATTTGAGCGTTTGCGATCGCCCGCTTCCGTCCCCTTTACATTTCTTTAGAGACAGCCTCTTACCGCTCTCAAGGAGCATGATTTGCCTGATTGGATGCACTTCTATTTGCATAAACTCAATATAGGAAATTGCCTTCAAGCTGTCGTCTATAGCAAGTTAAAATTTTTACAGTATAAATTGATAGAGCAACTATGCCATCGTGGAGTAGAAGTGTGATTTGAATCATAAAATAAACTTTTAGCTCATGATATGCTTCAAAAAATATTAACCATTTTATGCTTCAAAAATTAGCGCCAAAGTAGAATACATCTTGCATGTAATACACGGTTAGGACTAGACTAACGCTGTATTACATGGGAAGGTTTATGCTGAAACGGGATATACAAGGGAAGTTTGCTTTTCAAACGATGATTAACATCAAGTGCGCTCTTTGAGGTTGATCTCGGAAACCTGTAACTTTTTACTGATTTTTAATTGTCTTCTTAAGTAAGGGTTTGCAAAGTATGAAAGATATTTTAAGAGAAAAACTATTTAATCAAGGAGTTGAGCCAATATTCCAAGCCAACAATTTAACTAAATATTCAGCACTTAAACAAAGAGAAGATGAATTTAAGTCGTTGTTTAAGATTGAACTAGCAGAATATATTGACTCAAAGAGAGGATTTAACTTCCCTCTATTTATCCGCGATTTTTTGAGTGAAGATAGCTTGCCATATAAGGATGCAATTTTGCAAAAATATGGAGAGCGTGCAGCACATTTGATTGGAGAATTAATTTGTATTTGAAATACTGACTTTTTCAAGTTCAAAATGATTTGAAATGTAATCTTCAAATTGGGAAGTGCTGTTGTAAGATTGGGTACAAAGAAGCTGCGATTGCCTCGAATTTATCACCATCTGGATAGGGACGAGAAATTTCTTCACCGTCTTCGTTCAACCATTCTTGCCGTATTGGAGTATACTCAAGCGATAGAATAGCATTTCTCCACCAGCCCGATAATGCTAGATGTTCACTCCCCCAAAATAGCCGAAAATCAACCTTATTATTTCGATAAAATTCATTAACAGGATTAGCATAAGGACGGTTTTTCGGATCAAAAGTTTCGGTAAAATAGCCTTGAAAATCAATTGCTAAAAACCCTTTTTCAATTTCTGCTGTCAATTTAAAGCGAGAGTGTAGATAATGAGTAGATAAGATTTTGGCAGATGCTAATTCAAATTCTATAGGTAAAGTAGACAAATTCATTAATTAATAATTTCCTTGAATAACAATGCGAAGATTATTGAAAAACTGAGGACTTGGATAAAAACTGTTTATTACTGAATTTTTTAATGTTCATTCAAGTCCGACAGTATCTCGTTTGGGTTTGCGTTGCCCAACACGCCCCGAAGACTTTTTAGGGGTTTTAGGCATTTCCTGTTGAGTTGCTTTTTCATCTAGTGTCTTCTCTTCTAATGTGGGAGTGTCGATAATATTTGTCTTTAGTGGTGCTTCACTAATTGAAGAATCAGCAAGTTTTGTTTTCTTACGAGTTTGTTTTTTCTTGGGTGCTGGCTCTATAGACGTTTCATCTGGTGTTGTAGAAGCCGTTTCATCATCGCTCTCCCTGACAGGCTTTTTACGAGTTCGTTTCGCTGGAGACGCGGGTTTGTCAGATTTTGGGAGCGATGCAGCCGTAGTCTCCCCGCCCTTGGATAAATCCACCGCCGCTTTTGGTACAGAGGTCGAACCCATGCCCATCTGTAGCAAATGCCATAAGTGTTCACGCCGGCTTTCCATGTAAGAGAGTTTTTGTTCACCCTCAGTGGTATCCAAAGCCATACGTTCACATTGGGCTAGTGTGAGCGTATGTTCATGCAGTCGTTCTAAACTCAAAGTATCGTGACCATCATGCAAAGCTGCTGCCACAGCCCGGATGAGCCAGTCCTTGAGTACCCCAACACAACCAATGGAACGCTCATAAAAGTAAAGCCAATGCTGCATTAGCTCTTTGACATCCACATTCAGAGGTACTTGCATCAGCAGTGCCAATAATGCAGCTTGAAAATCCTGGCGGTCAAGTTCATTCTGATACAAATAGCGCGGAAAATGGATATCCAGTCCCCTTCGGGATGCTTGACCACTTAAATTACGAAAATTCAACAGTTCGTAAGTCCCAATCAGAATGTGTAGCACTCCCGTAACATTGGTCATGGACTTAATCCAGTCCAACTGGTCTAAAAGTTTACCAGCACTTGCACCAGTTCCAATCTTCATTAAGTGCTGTGCTTCATCCAAAATCACTGCCCGTACACCACGCTTGGTCATCGCTTCTTCTAATGCGTGGCGCAGTTCAGGCGAATCATTAAACTGAGCTGTTTTAGTCCGCCCACGCCCTTTCTTCTCCCAAGTTTGTTCCGCATCAATATCTATCAGCATCCGCCGCTCATAGAATGGTTCTCCCAAAAGTTTCAGCGCAGTGCGGTAATAATCTGCCCGATTAAACACCCCACCATCCGGTGGTCGTGTTTCTAACAGCAATAACGGCATCGGGGGCTGAGTGCCGTTACGATAGCTTAAGGAATTGGATACACTGGGTAACTGTTCGGCTACATTTTCATTTAACCGTTTAGCAATCTGCCGAATCATCGTTGTCTTACCCACACCGCTTGGCCCATAAACCAACACATGAGCAAATCCGGCGGGTTCTCGAATCGCACGCATCAACAGCATATCTACCCGTGCTAACTGGGGATGTAAAACTGCATACTCCTTAAACTGAGTAAGTTTGAGGTGTATTTCGCCGTTTTGATTGCCGGTTAAAAATTTGTCCATTAACGGTATTCCCCTAGTATTGGCAGTCGCGTGAGATCCAACAGTTCAACGTTGTTTTGCAGTGGTGGCAATTGTTCGTCATCTTGACTGTGTGCTGACATCTCTGGCTCAAGAGTGCTGACTCTTGGGAACTGGGGTATACCTTCGGTATTGGGTGTTACATTCTCTAGTACCCCAACCGCTTCCAAATCCCGTAACCGTTGCAAGAGCAAGGTTTCATGCTCTTGCACTGCCGCAATGAAGTCAGCAAGGCGTTTGGCAGAGATATTTGTACTCACAGCATTACGCTTATCTTGTTGTCTAATTTCTTGGGCAGCTAATAGCACTTCTTTCTCTGTGCGTCCAGCAAAGGTGCTGTAATACTGGGAGATACATTTGACCCATCTTCCCTCCAGGTACGCATAAGCTACACCCATATCAAAAGGGTCATAACGCACACTGACTTTGGTTTTTTCGACAACCGGATTGCGGAAAGCATCGTTCCAGTAATAAAGATAATTGACTTTAATTCCCTGTCCTGGCTGGACTTTAGCGTTACCTTTGGGTGTACTAGGGCGTGTTGCCATGAGGAAGTCTTCGTTGTATGCAATGCGGCGGTGTTCCCTCTCCCCTGTAGCAACGATTGCGTCGGTATAAACTTGTAATGGTGTCTCACCCAAGGAATCATGTACGCTCGTGTCATAAATGGTGTATGCCCACTCACACAGGTAGGTATATAAATCTGCCAATGTCCAAACGGCAAGTTGTTTGGGGTCAACAAATGAAGTCAATTGGCGCGGTTGTTTACTGGCTTGAGTGTTGCCCAGTAAGTTAAAGATAAATTCCGTATTGGTTGTACCGAATAATCGCTCAACTACTGAGCCAAAACGAGGTTTACCACCAGGACGAGTCTTTTTGATGCAGTGGTAACGTGCTAATAAGGTATCAAAGTAAACGCTATGAAATTCCTTGCCACCATCTACAACTACAGATTGGGGAAAACGACCCTCACGCTGAACACACAACCGTAGTGCCATCATGCAAGACCTGTAAGAAGGTGGGTCAAAGGTGAGATAAACTGCTAGGATGCGTCGGGAGTAGGCATCAATCAGTAATGTCAGCCAAGGTCGTCCTAAGTTCCGACCAGTCACTTGGGAGCGTAACTCGATGTCGAGTTGGGTGTGGTCAAGATGACAGATAGCAAAGGGGCGGTCTCCGTGCCGGGGTGTAGTTTTAGCTAGTTCTAAAACAATCGGTTCGGTTGCGTATGCGGCTTTTGCCCCCTGACGTTTTAAAGTCTGCTCATGGATGGGACGCTTTTTTAGACGAGTATAAAATGTACGCTGACTCAGTGGTGTGATGTTGGCAGCACAGCAGGCTCTTGTATAGGCGCGATAAACGGAAGCGGCGGGAGCTTGTCTTGGTGTCTCGAAGTGTTCGGTAATAAATTGATCTAATAATTTGCTTGCATCTATTGGTGCTTGGGAGCAACGCGATTTGGTGAGGTGGGATCAAAAACCAGCGATCGCTAACAACTTTCTTCAGTACTAAAAAATATTTCTTATATTAGAAGCCGTATTAATACGTAAGCTATCAACCAATTTCAAGTCTGGTGATGTGTGCAAAAATTTATAAAGGTCAAAAACAAGGTAGGATTCCGGTTAAGTAATCTTTCCAGAGTTTTAACGTCTACCTTTTATGGCAAAAAATATAAGTGCAACTCTTGATTTAAACAAGTCAGTTAAAAGTTTTCACTTACAGGTCACAAAACTTTTAGAATTTACAAATATCACAGAGTGGGATGGAAAAAAGCTGAGAGAACGAGAAAAAGAAATTAGAGAACAGGCAATGATTTTAGCAGGTCAATGTATAGCTGTTTTATTATATAATCTTTCCGTATCCCCAAAAATCCTAAACTATTCTGTTAGTCAAACACAGGGATGGAGAAATTTAAATACACAAAAACATGGTTCTAAAAAGCGAAAAATAGTAACAATTGGAAACGTCGAAGTAACTTTAACTTTACCTTATGTACTTGAACGGAATCCCACAAGTAAAGAATCTGATAATCCTCTGCTCAATGAGCCAAAAATAAAAACTTCAAATCAAGGATTTTGTCCGTTTTTAAAGTGGCTAGGGATGTCTGAAGGTATTACCCCTCTAGTCTGGTCAATAATCGCAAAATATGGTGCGATCGCTAGTTCTTTCGATGCAGCACGTTCGACGCTAACGGATTGGGGAATAAATGTTAGTTTAAAACGAATCGAACGCCTGACTTACCTTTTTGGTGAAATTGGTATTAATCTACGCCAATCAAAAATATTAAATCTGGAGATGAACCACTTATCTAATAGTAATGTTCTCAAAGGCCAACGAGTTGTAATCGCTGTAGATGGTGGAAGAACTAAAATTAGGTTTAATAAAAAAGGTAGACGCAGTAAGAAAACAAACCGTCATGGCTTTGTTGGTGAATGGATGGAGCCAAAGTTACTAACAATTTATGTAGTAAATGAAGAAGGTAAAAAAATTAGGACATCGACAATACCTATTACGAATGATGGCACATATTCAGGTTATAAAGAATTCCTCAAAATTTTAGAGATGTATTTAGTAAATTTGGGTATAAGTGAAGCCAAGCAGGTGTTATTGATTGCTGATGGTGCAGAGTGGATATGGATACACATTCCTCTTTTACTAAAAAAATTAAAATGCCCACTTGAAACTTATCAATTATTAGACTTTTATCACGCAGCATCACATTTACAAGATTTTGCTGATGCCGCTTTTAGTACAGATAATGAGCGTCAATCCTGGTTTAAAAAATCTCGGAAAATTTTAAAGAAAGGTCAGGCACTAGATTTAATGAGAAATATGGGTGAATTTATTTCCGAGGCAACAGGAGAGCGCTGTAAAATTATGGTAAGAGAGCGAAATTATATTTTAAAAGCGTATAGAAGGAGGCTTTTAAAATATAACGAAGTTGCAGCTCGAAAATTACCTCTCGGTAGTGGTGCAGTTGAAAGTTTAATTCGTCAAGTTGTTAATTTACGCATGAAAGGAAACAGTAAGTTTTGGTTACAAAATAATGCAGAAATTATGTTACATCTGCGTTGTCAATGGATAGCTAAAAGTTGGGATAATTTTTGTGATTCTATCTTTAATTCTTTTATCAAACCCCAAACTGGTTGATAAATTTTATACTTTAATTCTGCCTTCAATTTATTTTCTGCCGTAATTGATACTAAGTATCAAAGACTTGTTGCAGAGATTTTTGGAAATAATCCTCAAATGACTTGCTAGCAATCTTTTTGAGATATCTCATCAAGATGATTTTTCGTGTAAATCAATATTTTATTTGTAAATAAAATCACTATTAAATTAAGTATGATTTTTAGCGATCGCTTGATTTTGATCCGACTTCACAAAATCGCGTTGCTCCCTTGGTGCTTTGGGTTGGCGATTTCCTCTACTAGCGGTACGTGGCAGTAACCCAACATAACCGCAACCAAAAGTGGCTTCGGCTTCTCGAAACTGTTTGACCCATCGAGACAAGGTGCTTTGAGGTATGTCCTTATATATGTCTGTGCGGTGCTGGAAATATGCTTGTACTAGATGAAATCTGTGATTGGCTCTTTGTAGATCCGTAGGCGAGGCGGCATCCATCAATTCATGCACTTTTTCATTGATGGTTGCGTGTGTTTCTGAAGTATGAATGTTGATAGTGCCGCTATCAAATAATGAATGAAAAAATGCTGTGGGCAATTGCATTGGTTGCCCGACTTCGGGTAAAAGTGTGGTTGTCTTCTCGCCCAAGTTAACTAAAGTCCAAAGTTGTGCGTCCCAGACTAATAAGGTATTGGGCAAAAGTGTTGTGGGCGAGATGATTTGTTGATGATGCCCAGTTGTCCCTATGGCTAAATGTGTATGAGCAGTATGAGTTTGTTGGTCTGCCCATAGCTGTACTCGCCAATGCTCGACTAAGGGAACTGCATACAAGTCTACGTAGAGTTGCTCAGTAGCAATCATGGCGTAAATATCGTTAGCACGTACTCCCCCGATGGTTGCAAGTGTAGTGGCTATGGTTGTTCCTGGACTGGCTTGAACTGACGACAGTATTTGTTCTGTAATGGAGTGGGGGATATTGGCACTGAACCTAAAGTAGTCTTCTAAAAACATTAGGTTCTGAGTGAATATGGGATTTAGTTCGGTATCGGTGCGAACATGGTATGTGAGTCCAAATGATGCGGCGTAAGCTTCTCCTGGGGGGCAATGCCAATGACCAGTTTCAGTTTTTTGGTAGCGTGAAGGGTATTTTTGGGCTAGTCGTTTTAATTCGGTTTCGGTTTTCCATTCTTCCCAGGCTGCACCCGTCGTCCGCAGCACGAAGAAGTCTGGGGTATGGTAATGACCTATTTTCCGTCCGTTTTGGTTTTGGTAATGAATTTTAAATGGCGGTGGTTGGTCGTAGAACTCTAACACAATAGGGTCATGTTCCATTTGATAAATCGCCCACAGTTCTACTGTGTGGCTCTCAAATTGAATGGTTTGACCCATTTTGCGGCTAGGGTAAACTCCACTGACGTTCTTGGCGCGTCCTTGTACTCTGCGAGAAGGTGGCGCAGCGCGAATTGCGGCGATTAAGTCTTTGCAGGATACCGTTAGTTGCTGTTGCCTACACCAATAATCAAATTCGTCGTCTGTCATGAGAGTTTCTCATCCAAGAAAAGAGTGTTTCTCTTTGCCAGGAGGCAGTTTTAGGATTTCAGTACGCCAGAAAAAACTACGGAGTCATGGTTTTAAGTGAAGCATATCTTGGAATTTTGAACCATATTTTGAATTAAAAGTTCAAGTTAGAGCAATTTTTTCTGAGATTTTTTGTCCAAGTTTTGTCTCTTTATGTTTTTTCAACTCATTCTTTAATTATGCTTTATAACTTCAACTTTATCTCATGATTTGATTCAAAGTTTGATGTTGTGATTGGTGAGAAAGCCTGAAATTGCGTTAACTTTTTTTCGCTTTATGGTTCAAAATTTTTCCCAAATTATGATTCAAAGCATAAGAAGGCTGGTTCTAACTCAAGTTAGAATCCCAATTCTATCGAAAGTACATCCTATAAATTAACAATGCCGCGTTTAACGGCAACAATTACAGCTTGGGTGCGATCGCTAACATCTAACTTATTCAAAATCCGATTGACATGAGATTTGACAGTGCCTTCACCGATACTCAAAGCAGCTGCAATATCGGCATTGCTCATTCCCTGAGCCAGTGAACGGAGTACTTCTAGTTCTCGTTCACTCAGTTCAGGATTGCTGAGGCGCTGTACCAACTTTGCTCCTACATCAGGCGGAATATACTTCTGACCCCGATGAACAGTACGAATAGCATTCAGAAGCTCGTCAGGTTCAGTTTCTTTCAACAGATATCCTTTTGCGCCTGCCTGCAATCCCCGATAAATATCTTCGTCACTATCATACGTGGTCAGTACAATAATCCGAGCAGATTTAGCAGTAGCACAAATTGCACCGATGGCGGCAACTCCTTCCACTTCAGGCATTCGCAGATCCATGAGCGTGACATCCGGTTGGTGTTCCCCAAATAGAGCGATCGCTTGTTCCCCATTTTCGGCTTGGGCAATTACCTGCATATCTGGGTCACGGTTAATAATGGTGGCTAATCCTTGCCGAAAAATAGCATGATCGTCTGCAATGAGAACCCGAATGCTTTGGCTCATTGTGATGCCTCCTGATCGACGGTAACAATCATCTCTGTTCCTTCTCCAGGTTGACTCCGAATCGTGAGTTGTGCGCCGATGCGCTCTGCCCGTTCGCTCATGCCTAGTAAGCCAAAACCCTCAGAGGCTGGAATACTTCCAACTCCAAAGCCCTGTCCATTGTCTTGCACGCGCAAGCAAACCTGATCGCGATCGTAGATTAGCTCCACTCGAATTTCATCAGCATTGGCGTGTCTAATCGCATTGGTTAAGGCTTCCTGCCCAATCCGCAGTAGATTACTCTCGACTTCAGTCGGCAGAGAATATACTGCACCCTCAATCTCATAATATAAAGTGGTATCCATTGCGGCAGTTCTGAGTTGAGCGACGAGACGATGTAGAGCGCTCTGTAGACTGCCTTCCTCCAAAAGCTGAGGACGGAGCGCTACTACCGATCGCCGCGCTTCAACCAGTCCAGTTCGCGCCAATTCTTTGATCAGGTCTATGTGTGCCTCAGTTGCTTCTAAATCATCCGTTAACACCTGTTTTGCCGCTCCTACCTGAGCCAGAATGCCTGTAAACGCCTGAGCGAGTGTGTCGTGAATTTCACGCGCCATGCGGTTGCGTTCTTCCAAAATTGAGGCTGCTTCTGCTCGCTTTTGCAGCGTAATATCTCGCGCTATCCAAATCACCTGTTCGTGCCGAATCGGTGCAATGCGCGCTGAAAACCAGATTTCTCGTTCAGCTATCCACTGGCTGTATTCAACTGTGAGTACTTGTTGGGTTCTCAGCACCTGCTGAATGTAACTCAGGAATTCATCAGCTTGTTTTGTAGCATAGATTTGATGCAGTGTTTTACCAAAATACTCCTCCCTATGCAACTCTCCATATGACGGATTCCCTTTGATTGCACAGATCAATTGTCCCTCACCATTGAAGATATACATTGGATCGGGAATAGCTGAAAAGAGCGCCCGTAGCTCTGCTTCAGAGGCTTGTAATGCTACTTCTGCCTGTTTGCGATCGCTAATATCCGCAAGCACCCCTTCGATGTAGTCATCGTCTGCATTCAGATAAGAAGAGAAAAGCCCCCAAAACACTGTCCCATCTCGTTTTCGCATCTGTGCTTCAAAGCTTCGCACTTCCCCATCCCGCTTCATCACCTCAATGCCTTGTTGGCGATCACTGGGATTGACCCAATAGCCTATAGTGTGTTCAATCCCAATCATCTCTTGGGGTGAATCAAAACCAAACAGATCGGCAAAGCGTTGATTGGCATTGAGAATTAATCCATCACAGGTGCGGGTGCGGTAGATACCAACCTGCGAGTTTTCAAAGATAGCTCGGAACTTGGCTTCACTGCGTTGTAATGCCTCTTCTGCTTGTCTACGCTGGGTGGTGTCATTGCCAACTGATAAAATTTCAATGACATCTCCCTGTTCATTGAAGATGGCTTGATTTGACCAAACAACCCAAACTCGCCGACCGTCTCGACACAAGTTTTCACCCTCGCCTTGCGGGTACGATTGAGGATTACGAAGTAAATCATGGACAAAGGGTTTGACATCGCGTCCAGAGATTTCGATGTCTGGAATGATTGTTTCAAATAAGGTTCGCCCTAAAATCTGATGTTCTTCATAGCCAAGAAGCTTTACCCCATAATCGTTAATGTAGTGAATCCGTCCTTGCGGATCATAGCGAATGATAACGGAATTTGCGGTTTGTAGCAGGTTGCGGTAGTTCGCTTCACTTTGTCTCAATGCGGCTTCGGTTTGTTGACGTTCCGCGATCTCCTGCTGCAAAGCTTGAGTTTGCTCTTCTACCTTCCTTTCCAGTGTTTTGGAATAATCCGATAATCGTTCATATAACCGAGCATTCTCCAGTGAAATTGCTGCCTGAGCAATCAACAGTTTAAGGACTTGCAAGCGATCGCTAGTAAACACTCCGGTACTGAAATTGTTCTCCAGATAAAGTATGCCCATCAGATGATTTTGCTTGAGAATGGGCATACACAGGAGCGATCGCGTCTGTTGATGTTGAATATAAGGATCAGTTGAAAAAGACGATTCGCTGATTGCATCATCAAGCACCAGAGTTTCAGATGTGCGTTCTACTGATTGGATGACGGAGACAGGAATTGTTGCACAGTCAGCAACAGCGATCTTTTCTAGGTTACACTGTCTACTCCCACTGCACTGAGCCACAACAGTGAGCCGATCATCTTCCAGGAGAACCAGAGCGCCAGTTTCGGCTCCTGCATTTTTTATCACCACCTGCATCAATGTTGCAGTTAATTGATCGAGATGAATCATTTCTGAGATGGCTTGAGCCGCTTTCATCGCCGCAGCCAAATCGATCGCCGCAGTTGGATGACGGATCGTTTCATCAGTCACGATTGAATGTGATTGCCGAACTAGGTTGGTGTTGAGGAGTTGTGGATAGCGTTTTTCTAAATCTTTAACTTTAGCGGTTGCGCCCCAGCGATCGTAGCAATAGTGTGCCTCTTTCATGTAAGTTTGAGCAATTTTTGACCGCCCTCGCGCCAGATAATGTTTAGCCGCTAATTCATAGGCGAGTGCTTCTTCCTGGATACACTCATTTTCAGCAGCCTCCGCGATCGCTCGCTCATAAAACTCTTCAGCCTCAAAAAATTGCCCTAAGACTCGCGCTTTTTCTGCCTCGAATAGATGAAATTTACATGGATAATTCATGGGGCGCGTTCTGCCCATTTCTGCATCTTTTCTTGATTGATGTTAACACAATTTAGTCAAGCTAGCTACTTTTTGGGAGTTTGAAGCATCGAGCGGTAGGCTTTTGGTTATAAACCTGCCCAAAAAGCCTTATCCCTCTTTTTTACTTTAGAAGAAAAAAAACAATAAGAGATTCAACTAGCAACAAGGAAACTGACTGGAGAAGCGCGAAAATCATTCATAAAATCGATTAATTTTAGAAAACAGCGTTTCATACCAGGAATGTGAAACACTGTGAGCCAAGGTTGAATCAAACAGTAAAAAATATATGGTTGAATGATTAATCTCAGGTTATTTAAGGCACTCTTCCATGTTGTACCAGTAGACTTGTCCGAAATATTAACTTAGGAAAAGAAAAATGGTAAAACGTTAAATTGAGTATTGACAGACTTTTTGTTTTTGGTATTTACAAACTTTTCTCTGAAACTTAAATCTCTACACATTTATAAATTCGGAGACAATCTATGTCAGTTTATATAGGCAACCTCTCTTACGAAGTTACCCAAGACACCTTGACTGGTATTTTCGCAGAATATGGTTCTGTCAAGCGTGTTCAGTTACCTACTGACCGCGAAACAGGACAACTACCTGGTTTCGGTTTTGTGGAAATGGCTTCGGATGCTGAAGAAACAGCAGCTATTGAGGCTCTCGATGGTGCAGAGTGGATGGGACGAGACTTGAAAGTAAACAAAGCTAAACCCAGAGAAAATAGAAGTTCATTTGGTGGCAATCAAGGTAACTATGGTGGACGTAGCCGTTACTAAGGTTCACTCTTTGGGCTATTTGAGCTAATTTGCTTTTTTCAACAAATTAATTTCATGTAGTTGAGGCTCAAGTATTTCTACTTGAGCCTTTTTGAGTTAAAAAGCGCTCAATAAAACACCGATAGTAAATAGTAAGAAGATCCCAAATATGATCAAGAAGATTGTGGGGTAGGGAGCATGATTGAGTTTGTCCAGATATTCATTTCTCTTGCGATCTTCTTCAGTTAAGGGTTTAAAATCTATATTTCGCATGGTTGGTTGCCTCCGGAAATATATTATGTTTAAGGAAGAGGTTTTGGCTTTAATTACTCTCATTAAATAAAAGGCAAAACTTCTTAATCCTAAGACTTTGATAAATTTATGGGTAAGTTGGATTAATGGCTGAAATCCAAGACGAAAGATTCATGATTTACTTAAAATCAAATCATGAGATTAAACATCTAGTTATGTATCACTTGTATGGCTTGTACGGAAAAGCTTAGATTTTTCCTTACTTGGTTTAATTAAACTATAAGCAAACAAGTATTATCAGAAATTGATAGAAATATATATAAATATTCAATGACTTTAATTATTATTAAGAGAAGCAATCACATCTAGCAAGTTGGTGATGTGGTGTTGATTTGGAAATCTGAGGATCAGGCGAGGATATATGCGACGATGCTCCGCCCCGCTTTAAGAGCGATCGCCCAGATTATATTGAGCAGCCGAGGATAATTACTAGCCTACCTGACATTGGTTACTGGATTGAAGCCAGCCGCATTTGCCCATCCTCAGCATTTTTAATTCTAAGATGACTAACTGCTGTTGCTCATCCAGGGCTAGTATATCGCAGACTTCGTTTTTAACTATATACTGTCGCTTGAGTGGGGTAAACCCTAGCAACTGTTGTAGATTATCCCAGATAAAATCTTCTAATGCAGCAACAGATGCAAAATCCCAGCCCGCGCTTGTTTTTCTTAAAGCTGCACCAGTCAGCAGACGGTGTTCACTTGTTTAAGAAGTAAGAAATTAGCTACAACTAGCTTATCTTGAGATTGTGGGCGATAAGTTAATAAAAGTAGAAAAATGTTATGACTGCAATAACACCGATGACAATGGACAATTTTACCATTCGACCAATGAAGAGGTCAGAATTAGATGTGGTAATTGATTGGGCAGCGATTGAAGGCTGGAATCCAGGAATTTATGACGCTGAATGTTTTTACCAAGCTGACCAATGCGGTTTTTTCGTGGGGGAATTAAATGATGAACTTGTAGCAAGTATTTCTGCTGTTGCTTACTCTCAACACTTTGCTGTTATTGGTTTTTATATTGTCAAAGAGCAGTTTCGGGGGCGAGGTTTTGGCATAAAGATGTGGAGGAGAGCAATGGCATACCTTGGTAGTGAGCGTAACATTAGTTTAGATGGAGTAATTGCTCAACAGGAGAACTACAAAAAATCTGGTTTTCAAATTGCCTACCGTCATATTCGTTATCAAGTTGTAGGCGGTGGCATTGGGCCGGACGGCATTGTAGAACTGAAAACTGTGCCGTTTGATCAGTTAGTTGCTTATGAGCAGAAGCTTTTTCCGGCAGAGCGCGAACAGTTTCTAAGACTTTGGATAAAGCAACCAAACAGTGCTGCATATGCAGTTGTTAGAGATGGGCAAATTGTAGGTTATGGAGTCATCCGCCAAAGTCACACAGGTTTGCGGATTGGGCCATTGAATGCTGACAATGAACAAATAGCCGAGCAACTCTTACTCGCCTTGCTTGCTTTTGGTGGTGATGCTTTGGTGTTTGTTGATGTGCCAGATGCTAATTTAGAAGCAATAAGGCTGGCTCAACGTTACGGGATGAAGCCAGTCTCCGAAGTTGCTCGGATGTACAACAAAGAAATTCCTAACTTGCCTATAAATCGTGTATTTGCTGTGACTTGCCTAGAGGTTGGTTAGCTAAGTATTATTTTACCAATCAGTCATTGCTTCTAAACTTGTTTACAAAATGCTGTAACCATGAGCAAGAAAAATTTACTGAACAATGAAATTTTTACTTTAGACAATATTCTCTGTCCACAAGAGTGTGCTGAGTATATTAATTTGACTGAAAGTATTGGTTATACAGAAGCTCCAATCAATACGATTCGAGGGTTCCAAATGCGTCGTGATATCCGTAATAATGAGCGAGTTATTCTTGATGATCACCAACGAGCTTTTGACTTATGGCAGCGTGTGTCAGATTATATTCCTAAAACAATTGGCAGGTGGCAAGCAGTAGGATTGAATGAGCGTTTTCGTTTTTATCGTTATGACCCAGGACAGAGATTTGCAATACATCATGACGGTTCTTATCGGCGACCGAATGGGGAGGAAAGTCTGTTAACTTTCATGATTTACCTAAATGAAGGTTTTGAGGGTGGTGAAACTCGTTTTCATCTTTCACCTCGATACCATGAAGAATTACCTAATATTAGTGTGGTTCCAGTCATAGGTATGGCTTTATGCTTTGTTCATGAGCTTGTGCATGAAGGTGTTACTGTTGTTCAAGGACGAAAGTATGTTTTGCGCTCAGATGTTATGTATCGTCAACAGTCAAGAGTCTATTAGTGGAAGATATTGAATATCTAATTCTTGATACCCAGTTTGCTCATCAAAGCTTCTTCCAAAGCAAAAATCTTGAGTAGTACCAATAACTATTTCCGCAGTAGTATAGATTATACATCCATCGACAAGATGACCACCAATAGTCTTACCTTGTTGATCTGCTAGAGCAATGTGCAGATGTATCCCTTCATTCGATAAAGTTCCATTGAGAGCTAAAATTTCAAATTTTTCATCAAAGGTTGTACTTTTATCTTGATTAGCAAAGCGAATTGCCGCTTGTTTTAAACTGCCGATACCACTTAAAATAAATCCTGCTTGTATATTTTGCTCTATGGCAAAGTTTTTTAGAGATTGTCTTAAATCTTCATTAGGTTTGAGTCTAATTGCCGATATTTTCATAAGTCTTCATTCTTAAGTAAATATTGCTATAACTGAAACCGCCGTATGGTGATGTTGAAGCACTCCCGCGTCTTAGGCATTGGTAGTTTGTACAGTTGATGAGTGCTAACAAAGTAATAAAATAGATAATTTGCTTCTGTGAAGAGAAAGCAGCCGGGTATTCCTTTCTCAAGATTGCTGTGGGTTTCAAAGAAAGCGTAGGTGCAGCATTATTGTAGACATCACTCAATTGAATTTGTTTGCTGTCTTAAAAAAGGTTTGTGTAGAGTCAGTTAATTTTTATTAATCACGGGTCAAAAGTTCCAAGTTATGACCATTTGGGTCATAAAAATAAAATCCACGTCCTCCTTTCCTATGGTTAATTTCTCCTTTATTGTGGTGCATCGGGTCGCTACTATACTCCAGACCAGCTTGTTTGATTCTGGCAAAGATAGTATCAAATTCTTCATCGCTGACATGAAAAGCATAATGGTGAGACTCAAATGTTTCTCTGTTATCAAAATCTAGTGTAAGTGTGTCATTAACGCGCACAGCAGCAAAATGACCGACAGGCTCAACATTTAAACCAAAAATTTGTGCAAAAAACTGTGCAGATGCTTCTTTATCATGAGCAGGGACTATAGTGTGATTCAAAGATATTGTCATAATCTTTGGCATCCGGAATTTTCAAGGTTTAACTCTAGAATGCCTTGTAAAATTTGGTTTTGACCTCCTCATTCTGGTAGGATTTGCTAAATAATTCTGAGTTGTGAGTTGCGCTTGCCTGGGCTTAAAGTATAGTGTATAGCTGCTTTAAATTACCCGCCCGTTTAAGACAGTCTTACAGCATGATTGTTATAGGAAACCTAAGCGTAAGTGATAGCTTTAACTCTCAAAACGCTCATTTCCAATAAAGCTGTTCCTTAAACCCTGCTTTAATAAATGATCATCTTCAGATAATGTTCGCATATTAACTAGTGAGCAACGAAAGCTCTGTATTAGTTTTTCAATTTTTTAGAGAGAGAAAATGAAGAAGTTTAGCAGTTTGATGATTGTCGGAGCAATATTGTCGATGAGTGCGCCGGCCTTAGCTGAAAGTCGTGCGGTTAATGTCAGTATTGGTAGTATTGGTGGTGCATTAGATAATGCCGCCTTACGAACAGTTCGCCAAGTAATCGGGTTTGCAGTTGGTACTGGTACTGTTGATAAATTCATTGTCTATAGTCCTAGAAATGGTTCTCCTATTCCCATCGAAGGAGGTTTGTCTGCTTGTGCTGAAGCTGGCTTCGGCATAACTGATGCCAGATTTAATGCTTTTGTCCAGCAATTGCGTTCAATTACACCCCGCTCAGGAACTTTCTTAAATGTAGAACTTACTACAAGTTGTAGACTCAACTAAAAATGTTGGTACTTAACCCGCTTGTATCACTTTTGGAAAACAATTATCAAAGCTTGATTCTGAAAATGAGAGCAATGGGGTTCTCTGCATTTGGTACAAGAGGGTTAAAGATAAAAGTGGCTGTTAGTGCAAGTAGTTGCCGCCCATGACTTCAGTTGTACGTCAGCACTTGGACGGACAACTGAGGGTTGGGCTTTATACAGCAAGAACTTTAGCTCGCTTGTCGCTTCTTGAAGTAAATACCATCTCATCATATTTTCAAAGATGCCGTGCAGACGATAATGGAACAGACTCAAGTAGCCAACTGAGCAGGAACAAAGCGATTACTTTAAATCTCTGTTAGCGATCGCAATCAATTAAGTATCAACATAAATCTTAACTTTGTAATCGCTACCAAATAAGCTGAGTCATTACCAATTCTTAAATATTGGCTTTTATGCTGAAGCTTATTTATGAGCAAAGGTAGACTCAATGAGTTTCAGAAAAATTCTTCTTGCTGTTTTCGGACTGCTAGTAGCAATAGTAGTTGGCATTTTTACAGACACAAAAGTAATTGCTCAATCTGCTAATGATTTGGCCTTAGCTTCATATCATGCACCTATTCACTATCAAGATACAGATAGCACTAAGTATAGTGGAGACTATATTACGCGATTTGATTATGATAACGATTGGCGTGGAATAAATAACTGGGATAATCTATACCTATATCCTCTGTCTGCCCATGCTTACTATTCTGTAGCTGAAACTTGTACCCATTGGTTTATTACGTATTCTTTTTTTCATCCTCAAGACTGGACTGATACTCCGTTTGATCAAGAACATGAAAATGATTTAGAGGGTTTACTAGCAATTGTCCGCAAGGATGGTTCAGCTTTTGGGAAATTAGAAGGTATTGTTAGTGTATTTCATACGGATTTCTACTCCTTCACTCCAACTGGTAGTCCTTTACGAAATGGTGCAGAAACTATTGATGGCACACTGACGATGAATAGTTACAGTGGTTCACTACATCCATTAACATCTCAAGAAGCTAAAGGTCATGGACTAAAAGCATTGCCCTATGCTGGAAATTTTCAAGGTGCTAGCAGTGAAGATGGAATTATTTATTATCCTTCACAGACTACCGCAGAACTTCCTGAATCGGGAAATGACAGATTTGTACAGTATAGATTAACTGATATTTTTGCTACTAATGGAATGTGGCAACATCAATTAAATGAAGCTTCTTTATCAAGTTCTTCTGCCTCGACTTTTGCAAGTTGGGGAACTTTTAAGGGAGATTCTAGCGGTAGTTGTGGTGCTGGCACACCTACTTGCAGTAACAATTCTGCTAATGCGCCTTGGGGTTGGGATGATTCTAATGACGGTGCAGTATATAAAGGTGAAATGGCTCTAGATCCTGCTCACTTAACTGATGTTTATTTTGATGGGTTGGGGACTTTTGATACTACATATATCCGCAATCAGTTTATTCAAGGTTTAAAAGACCGAGGATATAATTCTGCAAATCTTCCTCAAGGTTGGCCTACTCAGATTAATCTTAATTCTCTAATTGGTAAACTCAAAGCTCAATGCTCATAACTTAAATAGGCTTACGAATAAAGCAGTAGATTACTTAAACGGTTGACCCCACTGCTGCCAGTTTTCCTTGTTAAATGGACTACGCCACTTCAAAATCAAGCTCAACTCTAACTGCTGTCGCGCTCGACGCTCAACAGGCGTATCCCACCAAAAACCAATGTTAACTGCCGTCTCCATTTGATAACGATAGTGCAGGTCTTGGTAACTGCTGATGTAATGCTTGCAATCATGTGTCCCTCGCCAACGCTTGTTACTCCGCTTGGTTTCTCCCACATAAAGTAACAGCAAAGCAGCAGAATCAATCACAAAGTACAAAGCGGCTTGACCAAAATCATCAGGCATTCGGTAAAAGGCCATCGGTTGTAAATGCAACGTGAACGGATCTATCTCTTCTGGGTCGCAATGTGTTGGTGTTAGGTCAAACAGTGTAGCTTGTTGAGGTGATTGGTTTACTCTTACCTGTTGCTGATGAGTCAGTATGCGCGACTTCCATTGCTGTAAAGCATCAGCACTCATCAGCAGAGTCTCTGATTTACTGCTGTAGCTGGGCGTAATTGTATTTTTGGCGAAGAGGTTGAGTTGCTGTGGTTCCAATGGCTTTGGCTGAATGCGACCAGAGTCATGATAAGGCATCATGGCACAGAGATGACAGTGGTGATGGAGTAAGCGCCAACGCTAGATGCGATCGCTCAGACTAAGCACTCATGGATTGGGAACTCAACAAACCAGACAAATCTAAAACTCGCTGTGACCAACCAGAAGCAACATCTGCAATGTTTGCCGTTTGGCTTGATTGAGACTTAATGTTGTCCCAATTGCGTTGCCAATCTTGTAATATCAATTGAAGTTGATTTAATTCCCCGTCATAGATTTGGGTATTTTGCTGTATTAAAGACAAATACAACAGGCTTTCGTCTAGAACTACCGGGACTACTTGATGACAATCGCTACTTTGTACCCAAGACTTCAGGTGTGCCAGACTTGATGCTAATTCACCCAGTTGATGTGGTTGGTCTAAAGCTAAGAAACTAGCTTTAATTGCACTCCAGTTAGGCATTATGAACCTCCTAGCAATTGTTGGGTAATTTGGCTTACTTGCTGCCGAATTTGGGTAGATTGTATGATCATACTTCGATTGTTTTGACTGGGGCGAATGTTAATGATAGACTCAAATACCAATTCCTGTGTAGAAGGCGACCAATCAGCACCCCAGATATCGCGTTGTCGGCTTCCATCCTTAAGTAATTCTTGTTCACACTCATAATGGCGAACACCGCCGCCTGCTAAAATCTTGCGCTCGATGTCTACTGCTATTTTAATGAAAACATCCCAAGTTTTTAGCATGGACTCTATTTGTTGGGGAGTAGCAGGCTCACGAATAATTAAAACCAATTGCAATTAGCCCTACTTAGCAAGTAATAATATCAATTTATACAATACTTGGATTTACGAAACAACTATTTTAGCGTGAAGCATCTATCTAAAAGAGTTAATGGTATATTAGTACAAAAGAACTATAAGCGACTTTGTAATAGCTTCAAATTGCAACAGCTATTAACAGTTTGTTATGGAAAAATTGAGGAAAGTTATGACAGACTCTAGTTCCTTGTTTTTGAGTTATGAAGAATTAGTGCAAAATCATGCTAATCAATTTGACCCACAGATTGCTTCTTTGCAACAGTTAGTGGAAATAAGAATGCAAGAAATTCGGGATGCAGAACAGAAGTTAGTAGAAGCACAAGTAATAGAACTCAAACGAATTACTGATGCTTTGGCTAGTGATGCTCGTTGCTTGTTACAAATCCCAGAATTAAGAGCATTTGTGCAAGAGTTAAAACAGACTCGAAGTAATTATTGGTACAATAGCGAACCTAAAGTTAGTATTGCAGAAGATCCAACTACTTGGTTATTAATGTCGCTGGAACTACCAATAGGTTTGAGTAACTACCAAATTCATGAAGACCTTGATGGTTACGATGACGAACGTCACTTTATTGGGTATAGCTATAGTTTGTCTTTAAGATTAGGTGCAGTTGAGGATGAGATAAACATCCCTCTAAAACGCATATATAACGTGAACGAATATAGTGAAACTTCGATAAAACAACAAATTGAGGGCTACATTTGCGGCAATATAAAATATTTGCTTAGAGATATGGAAGCTCCAGACGCACAAAAACAGCAGTTAGCGATTGAAATCAGCACATTAATAGGGTATTCCAGCAAAATATTTGCTCTTAAACCTAGAACTGCAATTTTTGAATATTCATCAACATTGGAGGACTGATGGAATTGTATTTGAGCTTGTCAGCCTATGGTGGAGTTTCAACCCGTGAAGCACTAACAATATTTTGGAATGCAGGAATCCGGTATACTGAACTGGCTATTGGCCCTCGTCCTGATGCTGATGCCACACAAGCAATTGAAGACTTTAGACAAATGGGAATGGTCTATCGAGCGCATCATGCTTTTGTTTGGAGAGATCGCCATTATCCTTTTAACCTAGCTCAACCTCAAGATTGGAAATATTTTGAGCATTTGACAGACTATCTAGCCAGTATCGGGATCACAGCTTATTCAGTACATGGAGGAAACTTTTCTAAGACTACTGAACGTGCCAAAGCATACACAACATTCGTAGAAAACATTGACTATCTTTATCAGCTTTGTATAAAGCGAGATATTGTTCTGGGTGTAGAGACAATGTATCCTACACATCCCATAAGTTCTGTAGAGAATCTTTTGGATAATGCGACCGAGTTGGCCCAATTTTGCCAAGATATGCCACAAATTAAGATAGTTATAGATTTGGCGCATGTCAACATTTGGCATCATAAAAACCAAGTAAAGCTAAATCAATGGTTGGGACTCCCATTAGAGAGACTTTTAGAAATCCACATTTCCGACAATGATGGACGACAGGATATACATTCGCGGATTACGGACAATACTTGGTGGTTATCTCAAATTCCCAATTTTCCAATGGGGATTCCTTTAGTGTTAGAGAGCCGATTAAATCGACTGCCTGTTTCAATCGTGCAGGAAGAATGCGAACGGATCGCTGCTTTAATTCTCAGGTAGTTCAGCGATAATAGTTTGTAGCAAACCACTTATATTTTTTGGTTGCCAAGGCCAAAGCCCTACTGACAAAAATCTTTGAAGTGCTGCTTGATATGACTTTTCACCATTATATTCTTCTTCAATATACTGATTATTGTGATAACCATAAATTAAACAGCTTGCATCAATCGCTTTTAAAAATGGTTCAGGTGTAGTTACAGAATTTAAAGTTTGAAAGGACTCAATAATATATCTATGTATATAGCTGAAAAAAATATTAATTTCTTGATGTGTAAACTCCGACTCAAATACTTCATTTTGGATTGTCTTAGGTATATCTGATTCATCCTCAAATATTTTATATATTCGATAATATATTGAGCCTTTACAATCAAAAATATGTAATAAATAGAAAAATTTATCTATTGTCTTATTAATAGTTAGTAAGAATGGAAAACTAAAAGAGCTTTGGGTACTATCAAATGAATCACTACTATTGCCAAACAGCCAAGTTAACGTGATAAAAGCCTGCGCTAGTTTCAAATTATCTCTATTGTTACTTTCAAACAAGTAACCATTGTAGTAGAATGTGGAGTAATCTTTAATATGGATACTATTATCTTGAAGTTTTCTATATTCATAATCATCTAATCTCAACAATTCATATTTAATTGTTTCCAATTCAAAATCGAATTTGACTCGCTCTTTAATCTGTCTAACTACTTGTCTCATATGTTTTGAATCAATTTAACTGAAGTCTCATAGTATTAATGTACTATAATACCCTTTAAATTTATTTTTTCCGATAAAACTAATGGGGGTAAAGCCGGAATACGTATCCCGGCTGTACTACTATAGGAGACTCATAGTGGTCAGAACACTAGGAAGACTAAGAAGTTGCACGAGACAGACGGCGGTAATTTTTGTGTTATCCCAGTGGAGGCCAGTTGCGATCTGGCTGTTGTCGCTAAATGATTTGCACTTTTTCGCTTAGGAGCAACTGGCTCCAAATGCGACCAGAATATAATATCAACTTGGCTTAAATCTGATTTGATTTGCTTGTAAATAAATGATTTGCTCCTTTAATCCTTGGGCTTCAGTCGCGGTTAAACCCTTCCATTGTTGCTGTGCTTGTTTAACACTTGGTACTGGTTTAAGAACTCCTGCTAAATCAAGTGTCTGTCCTGGTTTGATTACAACTTTGTTTTCCACAGTACCTTCATCTAAATTAGGAGCTAAAACGACAAATACTCGTTGAGCATTACTTGAGCCTACCCAGAAGGTGCGATCGCCCACGACACTTTGAACTTTAACATTTGTAAACTGTACTGGTTTATCTATAAGTGCTTGTTTATTGGCATTAGTAATTACTAATACATCAGTAATTGGTTCAGTTTGAACAACTGTTGTGACTTGGGGGGTAGGAGTGACGACAACAGTAGTGGTTGCCTGTGGTGTAGCAGTCGCTGTGACAGTAACGGTTGCTTGCGGTGTAGGAACTACAACAACATCAGGTTGCTTTGGTTCGGAAGCACAAGCAGTCAGTCCACTGACTAAGAGTGTTAAAAGCGCTGTTTTATTAAACCAAGAATTTTTGTTGAGAAAGCTAGTATTGTTTTGCATGATATTTAGAACCTACTTGCGACTCTATATCTAGCTTTTAATAGATAGATATAGAGTCTATATACTTATTGGGAGATAGACCATTTAGTAGATGTGAAATGTTGACTTTACGTCGTAACAACATTAGATAAATGGTGTTAACTTAATAATATGTTACTTTAAATAATCATCGGATGAGTTTGCTTCTATCTGATGGGATATTCTATGATATAGGTAATTATAATACTTATTAAATCAGTAAGATTTGTATAAATGAAAGATATTATCTCAATTATCTCAAAGAGTCTTTTAAACCGACCTAAAGAATCTATTTTATTATTTGATTCAACCACTGGAGCTAATGAAATCGCTCAAATGCTTAATGGTAGTTGGGATGGTTGTAATAGTATATCTTTGATTGAATGTGATGAGATAGCTGTTAATACTGCTGCCAACTTATTAGAAGTTACATGGTGTTATCAAGGTGCATCTCAAGCAGTTCTAAAGCGAGTAACATCTGAGGAAATTTTCCGACGATATGCAACAGGAGAAAGAAATTTTATTAATGCAAATTTGAGATGTGCGGAACTGGTATCCGCAGAGCTAACTGAAATTAATCTGAGTTATGCAAAATTGAGTTGGGCAGATTTAAGGCAAGCCAATCTAGACAAAGCCGATTTGACAGCAGCAGACTTGAGCCAAGCTAATTTAAGTGGAGCCGAACTGAGCGGCGCAAACCTAACCAGAGTAAACCTCAAAGGAGCTAACCTAAAACAAGCCTCATTATGTGGAGCTAACTTAATTGGAGCCAATTTAGCTGAAGCTGACCTGACTAATGCAAATTTAACTGGAGCTAATCTGTCCTTAGCAGAACTAAGAGGAGCAAATTTACACTTATGCAATTTGAATGGGGCAAACCTAACCGGAGCGAAGTTTATTGAAAGTCAGCTAGATTTTGCTCAGTTCTGACTCAGACCAAGTAATAGTTATAAACAAGTATTTCATGAGAACTAACAAATCCCTCTCAAGTTAGAGATAAAATATTTGTTATGGTAGAGAGTTTGTTAATTCAACTCTAGTAAAGTATTGAGTCTAACAAACAATTTGTGATTCTTTATTGATATAAAATTTATCTTTATTAACTCAAAATAAACAAGTTTCTAATTTTTATTTTATGTAAACAAAAGTTTATAAAACGAAAGAGGAATTATGGATAATATCAACCCAGTTGAAGATGATAGAAATAATTTGAGAAAGCGGAAAATTGTTAGCAAAGATGGGATAATTTCTGAATCCTTATCTAAGGAACCGGAACAAGCGAAGAAAACAATTAATATAGATGGTCATCGTCCAGTTGATCCTAGTGAAATCGAAATCAAAGAGACAATTGACATAGATGGTCAACGCCCAATTGAGAAGACGGAAAATTATTCAGACATAACAATTGACATAGATGGTCAACGCCCAGTTGCTAAAAGTGATTTCCAAGACAGGGAGATGCTAAACATAGACGGGCAACGTCCAATTGATCCCAATGAATTAGAAATAGAGGAAATTCTTGAGATAGATGGTCAACGTCCAATTACTAAGAATAGTTTTGAAGTTCAAGATACCTTAGAAGTAGATGGTAGCCGTCCAATTTCAGATAGTGTTGTTGAACAACAAATATCAACGGATTATATAGATTAAATTAGGAGTTTTTTAGCAAATCAATTGATAAAACACAATGTGTTCATGTCAGAGATTAGTCTGTAGTATTTAATCCAAACTGATCCTCCATAACCCTTCTAGGGCATTGGACTGCTGCAACTGACTACCACTAGCATTAATCCAATCATTATCATATACCAAGCCAATACTTAATCCATTAGTGACTCGATATTGTCCTAACTTTCCAAAACCTTCAATATTGTTGGAGTCAGTGATTACTGAATTGTTCAACTGTATAGTAATTTTGTTACCGTCTTCAAAAAAGATTGTAGCTTGTTGTTTGTTAAAGATTACCTGAACTTTGTATACTCCACCAGTTGCATAATAATAAGCTTTAGCTCGAAGCCTTTGACCATCAATATTCTGCCCTTTAAACTCAACTGTGACCGCAGGTGCGCTAAATAGCAATAATGCAGATACAACCAAACCGAACATTTTCATTGGTTTGTTTAGAAAAACTGTTTATCAACCTATCTTCTACTTTAGAACATAAAATTATCTATCTACGAAGCAGATAAAGGCATCGCTTGCAAATTTGATACCAACTTGTAAAACAAAAACATTTTTGGCAAATTGGCACTCAATCTATTGCTGTTGCAGTTTCAATAGGGATATCAAAACACCGGGAAGACCAAGAAGTTGTACGAGACGGAAGGCGGTACTTTTTGTGTTATCTCAGTGGATGCCAGTTGCATGAGTGCTGTTGTCACCACATTATTAGCACTTGTTCGCTTAGGAGCAACTGGCTCCAAATGCGACCAAAACGAATAATTTTCGGTAGAAGAAGCAAGAAATTAGAGATTGCTATATCTAACTTACGTTAAGCTTAGTTGTTAGTAGTGAATGGCATACAATTGTAACCAATTATATGAGCTATCTAGAGCAGGGATTAAATGCTTACAATGCACGAGATTACGAGACTGCTAAACAGATTTTTACAAGATTAGCTAACCTCAACCAAAGTCCTCAAGCTCACTGTTTATTGGGGCTAATGCACTCTAATGGACAGGGCTTTGTTGCAGATCCAGCCGCCGCAGCATATCATTATCAAATTGCAGCAGAAGCTGGGCATCCGCAAGCAGCATACAATCTCGCAGCCCTTTATGCTCAAGGACGCGGTGTAGAGAAGGATTATACAGTAGCTTTATCGTGGTATATCAACGCTTCCCAAGCAGGTGAGATAGAGGCAGCATTTATCATTGGAACAATGTATGCCCAAGGTGAAGGTGTAGCTCAAGATTTTGATGTAGCTCAACAGTGGTGGATGAAAGCCGCCGCACAAAATCACGAATTAGCTTGCTTGTACATCGGACATTTATATAACTATGGTGACGGGCGTGAAGTTGACCCGATAAGTGCAGCAAATTGGTATTTAAAAGCTTGGGATACAGATTTTGATGAAGCCGAACCCTACATTGTCAATTTATTGCCCAAGTTGAAAGACTTGGCGGATTTAGGTTCAACTCAAGCTCAAGCAGCGTTAGGGGCAATTTACCTAATTGGGTATGCAGACTACTCGCAAGCAGTAAGTTGGTTAACCTTAGCCGCAGCACAAAATCATCCAGAGGCGATGCGATTATTAGGATATTGTTACCTGCAAGGGGAGGGAGTGAATCGGGATGAGACACAGGCTTTAGACCTGTATCGTCGGGCAGCCGAACAGGGTGATAAATTTGCTCAATTCAAATTAGCCGCTTTCTATGCTCAAGGATATGGCCACTTAGAGCAAAATATTGATGCAGCCATCCATTGGTGTCGTCAAGCAGCACAGCAAGAAGTATTCGATGCTCAATACGCCTTAGCACAACTATTAGCCCAAAGAAATCGGAATCGTGCCGATGCTGTGGAAGCAATTAAGCGAATTTGCAACTATGCTCAACAAAATCCCACACAGACTGAATATCAACTGACAGCAGGTGATGGAGAATGGAGTGTAGTAGTGGCTGCTGGTGGAAAAGTTGTGTCTTTGGTCGGTATTGAGTTTGATGAATTAACGGCCCACACAACAGCACAAGAACGTACCCCTGATTGAACAACAGGCCCCAAGCGACCAACATACGATAGCCGCAAATCAATTTTGTTTAAGAGTTTTTGATTCTGAAACTCAGCACTTGTTTATTAATGTGCTACTTGATATTTTGGCACAAGTAATATTATTCATTAGAGATTTTAAAGCTTTCTTCCAGAGATGGATACTTGTAAGACTTAACTAAAAATCAAATTAATTAATATTTTATAGAAATTAAATATTATGACAAATACCAAAGTGTCACCTAATTAGGGCTTGCTGAAAAAGTCATTTCAAAGGAAGAGAAAAATTGATTAAGTAGTCAGTCCAGAAAAAAGATAAGTTTTTGTTGTTTAAGGTTGAATGAAATATCAGTTTCGATAATAGAAGAAGTAAAAAAAGACTCAGTTTTGAAAAATAGGCAAAAAAATACACAAAAAAGCCGTAATAGCAGAGTAGAAAGATTCATAACTAAAAAAGTTATGGCAATAGCGGTGAAAGAAGTATGAGGAAGTTTAGCCATAACTCTACCAAGGCTAAATCTTCGTTTACCTTGTCCAAACTTGCCCTCAATACAATTACGAATCCTTTCGTCATAAGCGGCTTGTTTCTTCTTTTCAGGGCTGACATTTTGGGGGGGTCTACCTAGTGGTGGGCCACTAATTCTAATTCCCCTTTCTTGACACCAAGCTCGATTCTCCCTCGTCCGATAAATCTTATCAACATGAACTGATTCAGGATAATATCCGGTGTAGTTTTTGTATGCTTCTACTTGTGATTTTAAGTCTCCTGATTCGTTAAAGTTGTCCCAACTAATATGGTCTAAAAATACATAGCCATCATAGTAACTAGCTGAAAACTTAGCCCCAAACTCTACTGTTCTCCCGGCTTTACCTCGGATAATCGGACGAATGTGTGGTTGGTTTAAACTGACAATGCGGTCTTGTATACTAATTTTTTGATTTTCATATAACCATAACTGTTGACGATAAACTTCTGCTACTACTAGCAACATCTTATATTGACTGTTGCTCAGTTTTAATAGTGACGCACCTAAATTTATTAGCTGCTGAATATGAGTTAAATTTCTGTTGATATATTGCAGTTGCTTTCTGATAGCTTTCCTTCTTTCTTTAACTGTTGGTTTTCTTTTCTTGGCTACTGCTAAATAATCCTTTCTTGCTTTGTTTCTGTAGGTTCTTGGTTTGTTGATATTTCTTACTAATAAGGACTTATATAATGTATCTATGATTGTTTCTGTTTGCTTTCTGGCTTGATTTAATAATCCTAAATCTGTCGGATAACTTATGTCTGCTGGCGCACAACTAGCATCTAATATTAATTTTCCTCTATTGGCTGGCTTACTTTTTGAATCCTCGACCTCTGGCTTTTTTGCTCTTACTTCTACCTCCTGTTTATTTTCTAACATCTTCCTGACTATTTCTTGATTGATTTTATTGACTAATTCTATATCTATCCTTTCTCTAAAATGAACTAGCATTGACGGGTCAAATGCAGATTCATTACTATATGCTGACATTCCTATAAAGTATTGCAGATACGGGTTCTCCCGAATTTGTTCTACTGTCTCTCTGTCACTTATTCCTAATTTTTCTTTAATTATTAATGCTCCCAACGCCATTCTAAATGTTTTGGCTGGCGCTCCCATTCTTGCTGAAAATATTTCTGCGTACTCTGCTTCAAATTTTGACCAAGGTATCATGTTCGCCATGATTACCCATCGGTTATCTGACGCTAGTTTTCCCCCAAAGGGTAGTTCAAAGTTTTCTGCTGCTTTTTCTTGCTTTTGCGCTCTTCGATACATTTTAACGCAACTTGCTACAAGGATTTTTACTTATCTTACCCTTTTTCTTTTCACCTTATTTTTCTTTCCTGACCCTGAAACTCTTCATTCTGCTATCTTTCGCCCTTATTCAGCCAGCCCTAATTAATTTCTGATTGTGAAAGTAAAATTTTATAGTTTGTTATATATTACAACTACAGTTAGGTACTAGTAATAGCTAATAACGAGTAAATTTTACTAAGTTTTTATATGTTTACAGGCATCTCAAATAAAAAAGCAATATTAGCCTTGTCACTGCTAGTGCCAGTTCCTAGCCTTGGCGTAGCGACTGGATTATATCTTCCCGGAATTTTAGGTTCTTCAGTAGCTTTGTTCTCTAAAATTTGGATATTACTATTACCGCTTGTCTGGTTAATATTTGTAGAATTAGAGGATTTTCCTCCAAAAATTCAACAGGCTAAAGGGCGTGATTTATTAGTTGGGTTTGGATTAGGATTATTAATGTTAGGTATCATTTTAATGACTTATCAGTGGCTAGGTTCACAATGGATAGATGTTGAATATGTTCGTGAACGTGCAAGAGAAATTGGATTGAATAATTTTGTAATTTATTTGATAGGTTCAGGGTATTGGGTATTTATTAATTCCTTACTTGAAGAATTTGTTTGGCGTTGGTTTGTCTATCGCCAATGTGAAATACTAGTGTCTAGTCCATTTGCTGTAGTTTTATCAGCATTGTTTTTCACAATTCATCATATTGTTGGTTTAGCAGCATACTTTGACTGGCGTGCGACAACATTATGTTCATTGGGTGTGTTCATTGCCGGGGTGATATGGTCATGGTGCTACTTAACTTATCGCTCAATCTGGCCTGGATACATCAGCCATATTTTTGCAGATATCGCAATTTTTATCGTTGGCTGGCAACTTATATTTACGTAACTATCTCGGTTGCTCAATCCCGTTATATCTTTCTTTTCCAAATTGCTGCACTATTGAGAGCAACGCTACAGTCTCACTATCAAGCCTTTACACGACCCACCCGCATTGCCAGTACAATCAGGTGTTCTTGCTCTTGTCCCAAGAAATAAACAAATTATTACCTTAACTGACAAGTGATTGCTCGTAATCTAACCCTTTACGCCAACCATTCAACCCAATCAGGAGCCTGTGCAGTTAATTCCTCGAACATCACAGGCTCTTGCTCATCAATTGCCATCATCACGCCCCAGCGCTCGTCACTGCTGAGGGTACTGAGGAATTGTTTGACCGAATCCACCCCATGCTTTACCCGTTTAATCGCCAACGTTGCATAATATTTTACCTGCTGCCACCATGAATAACAGGGGTCAGCCTGTCCGTCCATACCCCCACAATTATTATCCCCAATTACATTAGCGGGGGGTGTGGACGGAGTATCAATGCTATACATAGTCTGCATTCTAGCCACATAAGCCGCTTGCTGTTCCCGTTCCTCTTGCCGTCGCCTTTCCCTCTCTTCCCTCAACCGTTGTCGATACTCAAGAACCTTCCGAGCAAACGTTACATCCTCAGTACTGAGCCGATAGTATCTCACCCGCTTACCATCCTCAACAGGCCGCCGCGAGTTCATAGACAAAGCAAACTGCGAAAGATACTGGCTTAAAATCCATACGGGAGACTCATCAAGCGGTATAGTCAAATTGAGAATCCCTTTGATGTGGGTAGCATTGCGCTTGGAGAAGTTAGCCAATGCTTCAATAGTCGGCTCATCCCCCTTAATCTCCACCCCATCCATCAAGTCTGTTAACACCGCGCTCAAACCCAATCGATGACGCATGAGCCACGATGTGGAGTGATTGCCCCAGTCGGTACAGATAGATAAGCGATCGCGCTCCGATTTATCCCGTTCCGCCACAACATCCGGCGGCATAACAAACTCCCGCCCATGCTCATCAGCCACAACTTCCCCCGGTGCTGCTAAGATGGCTTCAAGAGCAACAATCTTCTTGATAAGCCGCCCCCCGTCATCCTTCTCAACTAATTCAGGGGTAACAGCCATGCCGTAGGTATCCCGAATACGAAACTTCTCACACTCTAGCGCTTCTTCCGGTTTCAAATAATCCTGGTGCTGTCTAGCGTCGTAAGTTTTCCTATCGATGTCTTTGGCATTAGCAACCTGACGGTAATGCTCAGAATCAATGGCATTTCCCGCCGCCTTCATCAAGTGCCGCGCTGCTTCGTCGGTATTATCCCCGGCTGAGACGATAGTATTACCCATTTCAACGAGGAGCGATCGCAAATCAGCACGTAAATTATTAATAGACCAGTTCCTCTGCGCCTCAATCTGGCAAAATGTATCCAACGCCCAATCCTTCTCAGCACCACGCTTACCCGTTTCCTTGTCGATGCGGATGAGGAAAGCAGTCATCTCGTTTTTCTGGAGAATTTTCTCTTTGATATGACGGGGGTTAGTCTCGGCGTACCCAAACGGAGGACGAGGCGCAACCCAGACGTGCATGGGGACATTAGGACGATACCGCCACAACTGTTGAGCGCATTCGGTGGCAGATTGGGAAACTGCGTGAAACACACCAAATATTACATCAAAATGATAGGTAGAAATATCAACACCAGTGCCAAGACTGGGTGTAGTTAACAACGCATCAACTGATTTAATGGCGGTGTTAATCTCCCTGATGAAAATAATATTTTCTTCGCTACCGCTATTTTCCGAATGAATAGCCCATATCCTAAGCTGTCGGTCATCTTCTGATTCTGGCGTATTATCCTCTGGTAATTCACAATTCTCTAAATTGTCCTTTTTCTTCTTACCCCTCCGTCTTTGCTGTTCTATTTCATTCAAAGCGCGTTCTAGCTTTTTGATGAACCGTTTACTATCGCTGACGACAATTGGCTTCAAACCCAGCATCAACTGAAGGTGAATTTGGGCAACGATGGCGCTGCTGTCTTCACCCTCGTACCAGTGGACTTGGCGATCGCCTGACCGATATTCGTTCTTGATGATGAAGGGTTTTTCGCCTTCTGGTCGCATCGCCCTAAAGAAGTCGATGGTCAAGTCGTCCAGGTGAGCATCAGCCAAAACAACGAGCTTGGCGTTGTACACCAGATACTCCAATACCTCTAGAATCAGCCCCCGGTGTTCTTTACAGGTTTTCGACTGGAGCAGGTGAGCCAAATACTGACAAGCTTCATCTATAAATATGACATCATAAGCCCGTAAATCATTCGCCATCTTATACAAAGAGTCTACGGTGATACTGAGAGCTTGGACTGTTGCCCAATCACCGCAAGCGATCGCAGAATACATCGCAGTCAGCAGGCGATCGCTGAGATTCTTAAGCAAACTCACCCGATGCCCGTTGTTCAAAAAGCTCAAGTCTGGGTTATCTTTTCTGACGATGGCCATGATTTCGGTCTTGCCAGTCCCCATATCTGAGGCAAGTCCCACTAAACCAGATTGAGGTAAGGAACCAATTGCTTGGGACAGGTAACGAGTGTTAACGGTGACATTAGGTTTATATTTACGCAGTCCTCTAGGCTTTTTGTAGAAAAATCTCTGGTGATATTCTTGCAGGGTAAGAGCATCAGCAATCATCGCTGATACAGCCTTGTCAGCTTTTTTACCTAATGCTACCACCCAGTCATCAATACCTTTCTCTGGCCCTGGCAATAATGCGATACTACACTCACAGCCAGCGTCTAAGATAACGTGAGCGGTGCGGCGTGTGGCTTGAAATACTTGTAGTTGCGTTTTGGGTTTGGTTTCGTAGTCAAATAGGATGATGAATTTGCGACCCGGTTGAGCCATTGGTACTAGGTCGGAGTGCAGTCTCTCAAAGTCTTCCTTGCCGATGCGGCCATTCCAGATACCAGGAAGTGCGATCGCGGCATACCCCAGAGATAACAGACAAGCCCCTTTCTTCTCACCCTCAGTAAGAATAATCGGAATTTCGGGATGAGCCATCACCCAAGCCCAAAATCCTAATGCTTCACCTTCTGGCGTAATGACGATGTTCTCTGGCATCGGTACGTCATAGCGCAGAGATACCAACTGCCAGATGTTCAGGGTAACTCGGAAATAGCCCAGACGGTTGGGAGTTTTCGGTGGCGATTCGTATTTGATGGGCTTCGGCGAAGAAGCAGGGGAGGAATGAATACTAAATTCTCCCCCTGCTCCCCTTGCTGCATCCCTCTCCCTGCTGTGTTGTTCCCACTCCATGCGCGGACAATCAGGCTTCAACCGTCCCCAGTTCATCGGCAGCCAGTCGTTGAGCGGGTCGAGTCCACTAGCCCACCAAGCATTAGTGATGTGAGAGTATAGTCTTAAATAACCATCTCGCAGTCGCCCATCATTGCGTCGTGCGGTTTGAGGTAGCGCGTACATTAGATATTCGTATATTTCGTCTCCTAAAAGCGATCGCACATTCAGCAAAATCAATTCTTCATCAACGCCACTGTTGAGCCATTCTTGCAGATGATGAGGTTCGAGATTCATATTCCCCTCCTATAAACGCATGAAAGAGTTAGCGGTATGACCCCATACCGCTAGAAAATGTCCGTAATGAAATTGGTTAGATGCTTGAACTAGTTGATGGTTAGTTTTGCTCCTGGGAGAAAACCTCAATCAAAATACTTTCGGGATACAGTCCGACTCTGCCAAACCTGGGATCACGAATACGCTCTATCTCAATCCCTTTTTTGCGGCATAATGCACTAGCTTTGCGTCCTTTAGCTCCAGCTTCTTTGACTGATATCTCTAAACCCTGAAGATTGGCGAAACCAACAATGCTGTATTTATGTCCACATGGAGTATTAAACCTATCCTGCTCGACTTCTACTCCTTTGAGCCGAGATAGTATTTCATGCTGGCGTTGCTCATGCTCTAACAAGCGTTGCTCTTGTTCGGCCATCTGAGAAGCGATCGCGGCGAGTAACTGGATTTGGGTCATGCTGGTTTCGTCAGTTGCAGGTTTTGTCCAACCTAACTTTTCCTGAATCCAAGCGCGGATACCGATGGTGTTGAATGAACGGCAGACCAACCTTGCTTGTTTTGTACAATACCGTCCCGCATCGAAGCCGTAATATTCTAAAATGATGGCGATCGCCATATCTGGGATGCCTTCAGTTTTCCACCCTAACAGGTTAACAGCTTCAAACCCAGATTCTAAAAGCATTTGAGCTAATTTGGATGGCTCTTGGTTAACACTATCTAAGGTTTTGAGAATTGCTGTAGCACTTACCCCAGCCAATCTTGCGGTTGCTCGAAGGCTGGCTTTAGCTTTACCAGATGCGTCAACTTCAATCTCTTGTTTTATCTGTTCAATGATTTGTGCAATTTCGATTTGTGACATAGGGTTAGTTGTGTGATTGAGGGAACAAGTTAAAATCTGCTGGGGCTGGTGGAGAAATTCAAACCATCACCTGCACCAAGTCTGCTTCCTTCACCAATGAAAATCTGCGGGGCATCATGTCTATTTGTGGAAGAGTTGGGGATATAGTTTCGATTAAATAAACCAACTCACCACGAACCAGTGCAACTCCCAAGACTAGCCTCTGTCTTGGGGCGTTACAGCAGGACGTGAGAATCACGCGATCTCCTAAATTGAAAGCGGGTTTTTGTAAGTTGGTAGGTTTAAACCGACCAGTGCCGATAATTTGATGCTTGGTGGCGTGTACAGCATCATCAGTAATCTCAATAATGTAATGCCAACAATCCCGCCACCACTGAATGCCAGAACAATAACCGAAGGTTTCGAGACTTTTGAGATAGACTTTTTCCCACAATTGAATCTCAACAGGTGGCATTTCCCCATGCCAGGGCGGAGATAAATACCAACATCTTTGTAGTTCTGTAATTTGCTCTGTCATACTTTCTTCCCCAAAAGATAATCAACAGCTTTGGTATCCAAGCTGGCGATGCGTTTCTTAATTTGTTGTGGTGGATTATTTAGAAACTGGTTGAAATGAACCAACAAAGTCTCACTCAGCCGCTATTCCCCAAGGCCATCGCTCACGGTCGGGGTGGTGTGCGTCAAAAAAAATGAACTCGTCTTCGTTCCAGTCGAGATGCAAGCACAGGTGAATTTCATCCGGGTCAACTTTACTAGCGTGCCTACCCTCCCAGTAGTTAGCCCCAGTTTTTACCCACTCGTAGCTTTCTCCGTAAATTTCGGCGCGTACTGCTTTGGTTGCTGCCTCTTGCACTGCGGCGGGGTTAGCAGGAATTTTTTTCTCGTCTTGGTCTACTAAGGACAGGTTATATGTCGGTGGCATTTCCACCAGTTGCAGAAAATATTTGATGATTTCTGGGACTGCATTTTGAAGTGTTAAGCGATCGCACTCCAGCAATGTCAGCTGATCATCGGCGGCTGGGTAAGAGAACAGGCGATCGCGTATGGCGATGTGCCGGAGGCAAACTCCAGATATGCCCAAGTTCTTTTGTAGTTGGTGGATATTGTCGTTGATTCTGCGGTAGAGAAATAAGAAATCAAAGGCTTCTTGTTCTGTTAAGCAGCCGTTTATCTCCCAAGTTGCTGGACTTGCGTTAAAACGGTGGATGATTTTTTCGGTCTGCGGGTCAGGATTACCCGTTTGGGCTAGGGCAGGGTAAATGCTTTTGTCTTTTAGTAATGACGGGTAAGTGAATTTATGATGCTGGGTGTATTTAAGATGAATACAATCGACCAGCAGCGCAGACAAGCCCTCGGAGGTGAATAGTTGGGGGTTGTCTTGAAGCAGTTTTTCAAATGGTAAGCTAGACATGGCTATACCTATATGGGTTAGTTACGGCGATCGCGCTCTTGGCCGGGAGCGATCGCTTTTAATTAATTCATTTCACTGAATGCGCTTTTAACCTCTTCAATAGCAAGTGATTTTATGTTGTCCTGGCCTTCAAGTCCAAGTATTTTCGCTATTCGTCCGAGAGAGAGTTTCGACCTTAATTAAAAATAAGAGTGAAAACAGATGATTATACTCTCATGTATAAATTCAATTAACTCTATTCACTCCTCTTTCCACTTTTACGCTGTGTTTCAATAAAAGATTCAGCTAGTTCTTCAAGTGTGCATTGGTAAAGACGAATTAGCTGCAATGTCTCACTAGGGCTAAGGTTAGGGATATAAGTCCCTGCTTCCCAAAATCTAATAGTAGACACAGATTTGCTCAACTCCACTGCTACCCGTTCAGCTGACAAACCAGCTTTCTCGCGCAACTCCTTTAAATCCATAAAAATCAATAAGCTCAAGTTGAATCACCTCCTTTAGATTACTGGTCTTGTTGCCTAGTCTAATCTAGTTAACTAGTCTAGTCAATAGTAACTAGTCTAGTTAACTAGTCTAACTTAGTTGACAAGTCTAGTTAACTAGAGTATATTAATAAATAAGGGCAAAGGAAAAGCAAACCGCCTGCACCAACGCAATCAAGGGTTTGCAAACCAATCAAAGGAACACGTATTTCAAGAAACCAAAAACCAACAGCCACCGGGATAAGCAGCCGGAAGCCAAAAACTTGTAATGCTCAAGCCACCGGAGATGATTCCGATGACCCGCCAAGTCTAAAAACTGGTAATGAAGGCAAAAATCCCAATAAATCAAAGCGATTGCTTCTCCTTAGTAGCAATCGCTTTTTGAACATAAACACATGGTTGCACAGAGGACAAATCCTCTCTACAGCCTTGTGCTGTTGGTTATTAAAGTTTTGCTACAAGCGATCGCTTGAAAGGGGTCGCCATCTCAACTATTACTGCTTGCATTGACTGACATTAAAACGGCTACGCCAAAGCGAAAGTGAGAGCGTTGTGGCTACCCCACAACGTAATCAGCAAAAAAAGGCGATCGCTCTGTCTGGTAAACTCAGCGACCGCCCTTTAATCGAAATAAGGTTTTTATCATGACATATACAACAATCAACAAGCAAGCCCAAAGTCCGCTAACAGACCGCGATCGCCAAATCATTGCAACCATCATCCAACGCACCCCTGAAGAAATCCGCACCATGTGGATAGAAGGCGGAATAACGGTCTGGATACAACTGACCGATGGCGGACGATTACCATTCGAGCGCAATTGGTTCGCTCAAAGAGTAGCCGAAGAAAAGACTTCTCTAGATGCTCAAGAGAGCCTCCACAGGCAGAACCAAAGACTGGAAGCCGAGTTAAAACAAGCTTGTACAGAATACGGTCTGAACTATGGGCAGATAGACTATTTGTTCTTCTCCACAAAAGTCTATCAAGGGCGTGATTTGCTAGGGATAGTCGGGTTTCACAGATTCAGTCAAATGTGGACATACAGGAGCAGAGAAAGAGGTGCTGACCAGTACGCCAATAGTGCGGCTGATGCGCTATCACGGCTAGGAATCAGGCAGTTAGCGATGGTGTAGATAAAAGTGCGATCGCTTGGGTTCCATACAAGCGGTCGCACTAGCAAGAAGCATCTAATTAACACTCTAATAACACTTTGTTAACAGCATACTATATTTATGTGTTAGCGATACACAACAGTCAAAAAAGTCAATCATTGTGTAATGGAAAATTTTGAATATGCCCGACGCTACAGGAAACGAAATCATGGCACAGATAGCCTCTGGCTGCGAAAGCTTGGGGCTAGAACTGCTGGAAGACGGAATTTATCAACAGGAAACAAGACTAGTCGAGTTCGTTCACTCCAATGGTCAATGCTATTATGTGCAGACTTTAAAAGAACAACCGCAAATTTCGTGTGAGTCTGTTGATCTGCTAGATATGCCGATAAGTCAGCTTACTTCTGAGCAGCGTGAGATGCTATTTAGGGGTGGTGAGGAATTAGCGGCGTGAGTTTGGGAAGATCGATCGCATACGTTTGAAGCGAATTTTTGATTTGTTCAGAGTTAGCTTAGATAAAAAAACATTAGGTTGAAAAATGAAAATTACGAGCTATGAACAACTGAATAAACTAGTAGCCCAGTCTTTAAGCTGGCAAACAGGTATAGAACTTATTGACCAAGAGGAATTTCAAGCTGAAGTTGAGTTTTATTATCCTGCCGATATTGAAGGAGATAGGCGAGAGCGTTGGTTTGATGAATTTGGAGTAGCGCCGGATTTTGCGAACGAATTGTGGAATGTTGAAGCGTTTTTACTTCCAGAGTGCGACCGACAAAGATTAGTGACACAAATAACGATAACACCGACTATGGTGAGTTGTGGTATTAAGCCTTTAGTCGATGATGAGAGAAGTACAGGCATGGCTGTTACTGGCGACAAGGGGATACCAAAATCAATAGCTTTAGCCGTTTGTCTAGCGTGGTTAAGATTTAAAGGAATTGAGTTTGAATTAGAACTGCCAGCAGAAGAGGGATTGTAACAACACTAGAGAAACTAAAAATTGCTACGCAGAAGAAAGGTGCAATTCAGCCTTGAACAAACTAAGAAAGAGCGATATCAGCATCAAAATAAAATGCGATCGCTTGTTTTTATTTCAGGCGATCGCTTAGTAATTGTATGCAAAGTATTTAATATCCGTAGGACACCATTTCACTTTACACGAAATGACACCATCTCACGAACTTGCGGTTACGCCATCGCCACAGAGCAACAGGTAATTGAGCAAATGGACAAGTATAATACTTCCCGGTTAACAGTGAAATTATGACAACAAAGCCGCACGATCAATTTGCAAAGGATTTCTTGGAGGAATTATTGACTCCTTTAGGAAGGGTAAGGGTTAATTCGCCGGTGAGGGATGAAGCTAGGTTTGTAGACATACTTTTCACCCCCCAAATCTCAGCACAACAACCAAATTTAGGTTTACTAGGTAAAATTGCTTTATCGAATACAACCTTATTTGAGCCGTTCAGTACCCAACCTACTCGAACAGACATCCGTAATTGTTTTCTGAAGTTATTCGCTGTCATTGCCAAAGAACAACGCGAAGCGAAAAAACAGGAGCGAAAATTGCCGGAAGAGAGGTTGCCGCACCTATGGATTATATCGCCCAGTCGGAATCAGTCCATGTGGGCAGAGTTAGAAGTTAAACTAGATTTAGAGAATTGGCCAAGCGGTGTTTACTTCTTTCAAGGGTGCTTTAGAGGTGCGTTGATTACAGTTAATGAGCTACCAGTCACACCAGAAACCTTATGGTTAAGGATTTTAGGTAGGGGAGAAACGCAACGTCAGGCAGTTAATGAATTACTAGCTCTTCCAAAAGATAACGCACTCAGACAGAACACACTCAAACTGATAGCCAATTGGCGTATTGTTTTAATTCAGCAGGAAGACGATTTAACAGAGGATGAGCGGGAATTAATTATGAATTTGTCACAAGCATATCAGCAGTGGGAAGATACTACTAGGCAGCAAGCAAAGTTAGAAGAACGTCGCCAAGTTGTAGAAAATTTGCTCAAAGTTAGATTCGGTTCAGTAGATGAAGAACTGTCGAGAGTTATTGATAGTTTACTACCTTTGCCTCCAGAAGAATTTACTCGTTTGTGTTGGCAATTATCTCGTGAAGAACTGTTAGAAAGATTTGCACATTAACAAAAACATTCCTCAACCAGATTAAAATTACAAGCGGTTTGTCCAAGACAGACCGCTTTTTGTATGGTGACATTATGACCCAACAGCACCAGCAGCAAACATTAAACAAAGCCTTGACAATAGATGGTATTTCTCAGCAAAAAGCACGTTCAGAACTAGTAGAAATATCTGGGCTTTTGGCTAAGTTTCAACAAAGTTATCCCACAACTTATCAATATCTCTGCACTCAAGGACAAGATGCAACATTAGGTGATGCTATCCAAGCAGTGGCAGAAAGTATCAATTTGTTCAATTAACAAACAGGAAATAATCAGGAGAAAATCATGCAAGCGACAACTAAAATATCCAGTTCATTCACTGACCCCTTATACACTATTGGAGATCGTGTAAAGCAGGGAAGAATCATAGGTATAAATCATGTAATGCGAGATTGGCAGTACACTGTGTTAAATGAAGAATCCAAGCGAACAGTCAAACTAGCAGAATCAGAAATTAAGTTATTGTCTCAGCAAGAAAGAGAAGCGCGAATATTGGCAGAGATTGATTCACACATGATCCAATTAGTCCTGTTGCAAAAAGAGTTGAATACAGATTTAGAAATTCGCACACCGTTTGGAGAAATTCAACCGCCAAGAAAACCAAGTAATTCTATTAATGGCACATCTAGGTTATCTGAGCCGAGAAAGAAGAAAGTTAGTGCTTAGAATTACTGGCTAACTAAAACGGCTACGCCAAAGTCAAATGAGACTCAAACCTCATTATCTAACAGGGGAGTTAAGAACAAACTCTCCTGTTTTCTTTGATTTAGTCTCAAGAAACCTAACTTCAATATCAAAATATATGGCGAAAACTAAACAGATTCGGCAGGATTCAACGGCTGTATGTTTGCAATTTCTGCGGCGTTCTGGTGGAAAAGTAAGGCTCAGTCAAATTAGCTTTAGCAAAGATACAGTCCAAAAACTTTTGAATCAGCAACTAGTTAAGGTAAAGAAGACTGAAACTGGTTACTACCTGGAATTGAAGGAGGTAGAAGTATGCAGCTAAACCGAGTGTATGACAGTACATTGTTATCTTTCTCAAAAGTATATCAAATACAAGGAACACTGTACCGCTATTTATATCAAACAGGGACAATCAAACATCCCCAATACCACTTTAAACCAATGCCAGGACAGCGTAAAAAGACGAATTTGGTGATTAATTACAAAACCTTGATTAATCGGTGTGAAGAAGTTGTGGGAATGCAGATTAACGCAACAGTGATTGATGAAAGCGCAACACAGATGAAGTTGTTTTAATGCCATGAGCAAATACAAACCCCGC
Organism: Nostoc sp. MS1; assembly: GCF_019976755.1. NCBI lineage: Bacteria > Bacillati > Cyanobacteriota > Cyanophyceae > Nostocales > Nostocaceae > Nostoc > Nostoc sp. MS1. The sequence continues at coordinate 181,147 of NZ_AP023443.1, read as the reverse complement.
ACTATCAAGCATCCTGTTCGGCTGCAAAAGAATAACGCTCAAAAAATAGTCTACCGGACGATTAGAGATATTCAACAACTCAAGAATAGCCAGCAGTTAGGGACAGTCACAATCAACAAACAATTAGTCATGGTTCGCAAAGAATCAACCTACTGGGTTGTGATGTAGTGATGAATTGATGTTGTACAAAGCGTAGACGTTATGCCCGAATACTATGAAAGCTACGCTTATGCGAAGTGAAAAAATGAGGTATTGAACAATGGTACAAGCAATAGTCAATGAAACATTTCTAGCAGATGCAGTAGTTGAACATTACAACTTTTCTAAACTAAATAAAACTCGTATTCGTTTCAAAATCCAACTCAAGAAAACCACTAAAAGTAATGCGCCAAAGTGGACAGATGTTTTGCAAGCTGATAATGAAGAAGAATCAGATTTACTCAAAGTCAAATCCTCTGAAGTTGGGTTGAAGGGTATCAAAGTCTTCAAGGCGCTGGACGAAGCGGCGGCACAATTACGCTCAGAGATTGCTTCAGTTCAAGAGTGGATGAGCAATGACAACGGAGATTGGGTCTGTCCAATAGACCTAGCGCCCCTGGTGTGGAGTCAGTTGCTCAATATTAGAGATGTAATTGCTCCTGGTTTACGTGCTGGTTTAAAAGATAGTTATGAGGAGGGACTAGCAGATTACACCGCACGTATTGACAAATTCATTTCGTTGAATGTTTGGGATCTACCAGCAGATAAGCGTGATGAAGTTAAAGCGAACTTGCTCAAAGCTTTCCCACTACTGTCAGATTTGGAAGAATATCTGCAAGTTGTAATTGGTCGTCCGGTGATCATTCCGGCGCTCTCTGAACAACTCAACTCCGAGCAAGCCAAGTGTTTGCAGCAAATTACTCAGTTCATTCAGCAGTACGACCAGAATCTAGAGCAACGGTTGAGGGAGTCAGCGATCGCAGGGGGTGAACAACTAGCGGCACAGTTGTTAGAAGAGTTAGCTGATTGGGAACCAGGACGCAAGCCCGTACAGTTCAAAAAGAAGATGGGTGCGATTCGTTGGTTAGTGAATCACGGTAATCAGTCCGTAGATAACTAACCCAGCCATAACCCGATTACGGGGGCGGGCTGAACTCTCGGTTAGATGTAGGTGAAAGCCCTACCAATCAGACTCAGATTTGACTCCTTATCTGCCCACACTGACCAGACTCGGTTTCTGGAGGGTGAAGCTGGGAACAGGGCGCAATCAGACATCCGTTATGGGGTGACACTGGCGCTAACAGGGAGTTCCTACGGTGAAACAGAGCCTTAAAAAGCGATCTACTTTTAAGCGGGACATAACAAACAAAACCCGACTTGACTGGAGCTTATTCCCGCCGCATTTCCATCTGATAGCGGTAAGAGTTTAGGGATTTCAGTGGTCGAATTGGCTACACCTAACGGAACGAAAATCTCACCGAGGGAACGAATAAAAACGAATTGGAGGTCTAAGGGGAGGTCGAAGCCCTGCGTAGGCTGGACGAGTAGCGGAACTCCTTCAATTCGGGTAGGACAAACCGTAATTGGTTTGAGGTGTTCAGAATACACAACCTGGAGCAGAGCATGATTAGACACAGTGATAACACAAGTGAATCATGGAAAACGTTACCTTGGAAGCAATTTCGCCGTAACTTATTCCGCCTACAAAAGCGCGTGTATAAAGCTATTCAAGTTGGCGACAAACGAAAGGCAATGTCACTACAAAAGCTGATTCTGAAATCTACCGCAGCAAGATTACTGGCTATCCGTCAAGTAACACAGCTAAATGCTGGGAAAAAGACATCGGGAATTGACGGTAAAACCGCACTCTCATTTGAGCAAAGGTTTGAACTAAGTGAAAAACTTAGAACCGAAAGTAATAACTGGAAACACCAGGGATTACGCGAAATACCCATTCCAAAAAAGGATGGCAAAACCCGAATCCTCAAAGTCCCAACTATTGCAGACAGGGCATACCAATGCCTTATCAAATACGCATTAGAACCAGCACATGAAGCAACCTTCCACGCCAGGAGTTACGGGTTCCGACCAGGGCGTTCAGCGCATGACGCACAGAAAATTCTGTTCACTAACCTACGCTCTTACGCGAATGGAAAAGATAAACGAGTCATAGAACTCGATATCGAAAAATGCTTCGATAGGATAAACCACACCACCATCATGGATAGGCTCATTGCTCCTAAGAGCATAAGACAGGGAATATTCCGATGTCTCAAAGCCGGAGTCAACCCAGAATTTCCCGAACAAGGAACCCCGCAAGGTGGTGTGATAAGTCCGCTTTTAGCTAACATTGCCTTAAACGGCATCGAAAGCATTCATAAATACAAAGGTCGAGAAAAAGTAGTAGAATCATCAGTCCGCTATGCAGACGACATGGTAATAATACTTCGACCACAAGATGATGCTACCAAAATACTTGACGAAATCAGCCAATTCCTAGCAGAGCGGGGAATGAAAGTCAGCGAGAAAAAGACAAAGCTAACCGCTACGACAGATGGGTTTGATTTCCTCGGCTGGCACTTCAAAGTCCAGAAAAACGGAAAGTTTAGATGTACTCCCTCAGAGGATAACTTCAAAGCCTTTCGCAAGAAAGTAAAAGCCATCGTCAACAACTCGAATTATGGTTCTACTACAAAGGCTCTTAAATTAGCCCCAGTAGTTAGAGGTTGGAGAAATTACCACCGCTTCTGCAAGATGGACGGAACGCGCAACTCGCTATACCACATTCAACACAGAGCATTTAAGGTATTCAACAAGGAAACGAAGCAGAATCGCTACACTAGCAAGCAATTACTAGATAAAGCATTCCCAGCAGTTCCCTACTCCGAAAACAAACACATCAATGTTAAAGGTGAAAAATCACCCTACGACGGAGATTTGAATTACTGGAGCGAACGTAACAGCAAGCTCTATAACAACGATACCTCTAAAGCCCTCAAACGGCAAAACCATAAATGTGGACATTGTGGGTTAAAAATGCTCAGTGACGAGAAGGTACACTTACATCATTTAGATGGAAACCACCAAAACTGGAAAACTAAAAACCTTCTAGCTATTCACGAAAGCTGCCACAAGTATCTTCACATGAGCAAACGCGAAAGCTAAGAACATCGGAAGCTGGGTGCGATGAAAGTCGCACGCCCAGATTTAACAGAGAGGTGCGGAGCGTAATAGCTCCCATCGACTCTACCAGAAACATCTTCAGAAAGTGCGTGTGCTGCTGGCGAATGCCTCACCGGAAGCTGGTGGTAGTTTGCAAGAGATGATGAGCCATTTGGACTCGATTGTGAGTGACGAAGCGATTACCCAGAAGAACTTAGATTCACAAGGGCGAACACAGCTTCAGCAAAAGATGGACGAGATCCGCACCAAGCTACTTGATGAACAGCGTAACTTGCAGGAGTTAGCGAGTGAGGATGTAGGTTTGCGGCGTGGAACTGTACAGGCGTTCAAGTTCAGTTGACTGCTCTCCGCTTTAAAAAGACGGGGATTCTAAAACGATGCTACGCGACGGGCTAAAGCCGCGTCACTCCGCTTCTTTTTAGCTGTCACCCAGACGTAAATCCGAGTGGGGTGAGTCAAAGCACCCCTAGACACTCCACTTAAATCAAGTCCAAGTGTTGTGCTTACTTTGCCCATGATATTAGCTGCACCATTGCAATCTGCATTGATGTACCAATTCATTGCCGTTCTAAACAGTCCGCGCTTTACTCTGCGTCCAGAAGATTTCCACCCTTCGGGTTTTTCACCGTGTTTTGGGAGTGTATCACCATCAACAAACGACGCTGCTGAGGTGTTAGCTTCTTCTGTTTCTACAAACTCAATACCGTACTGTTGACATAGTTGCTCAATTCGTTCTTTGAGTCTAGCGGTTGGGATTTGGACAAACTGTTGATTGCGTTTTTTCCCTAAATTAATTTCTTTTTTAATGCCTTGACCCCAACCAAATACAACTCTACCAATACGGTTGTTTAGGCAATGGTTAAGAACGATTCTTGCTGTTTTGTTGATAGCATCTCTGATTTGACGGTTACGCTTCTCAGTGAGAGTAGCAAGTTTGTTTGACCAAAACCCTTGAGATTTGTTCTCTTTAATCGTTGCTACTTGTTTGTTGTACCAACGATTCAAACTTTTAACGTGCTTGCCATCAACAATAAAACTTGTCCCCACATTAGAAACACAGCTTAACCAATTGTTTATTCCGTGGTCAATACCTAACACTTTACTTTTATCTACATCCGATTTTATGGCATCGTTTTTATAGACAAACTCTGCGTAAAAACAACGATTTCTAGGTAGAATCTTTAACTCTTTGATGTTTTCAAATCTTAAATTTGACGGCATCGGTAAAGTAAATGAATCCAACTTAAACCATGTCTTTACCAAAGAACCAAGAGGTATTCTGATTTGTCCATCTTTTAACTTTAGTGCTTGTTTTGGGTAGGTAATTAAGTTAAAACCATCTTTTCTGTATTTTGGTGGTTTTGGTTTATCGGCTAATTCACCACGTCTGTACAAAGCATTAAGCTGTTTAAACGAAGCAAAAGACTCATACACAGAACCGCATACTTGTTGCGCTGCTTGAGAGTACAATACTTGAAAATGACGATTTGACTTTAGTTCGTTGTTTAGCTCAAACTTATTGATATAGCGTTTAGCTTTAAACCAGATTTGACGAGCATAGTATATAGCGCAGTTAGAAAGTTTATTTGACTCTGAACAAATGAACTCTAAAATAGATTTTAACTCTTTATCTGCATGAATTAAAATTTGCTGACAGCCGTACAATAAAATCACCCCCTTGGTATTATCAATTATCTCATTATTTGCGCCTGGATAATGTTAAGATTACGTAGGAATTGCTGATTAAAATCCGCCATTTGCTTATATCTCCCACACGAATGATGGGGGTTTTACGCTTCACGACTCATAAGAAACGGTGATGCCCTTGGATATCAGGGGCATCGCTCTAATAACAATATGTTGATTACAAATATGTCACATTTCTCAAAAATTGCGGTCAAATTCAAAGACCAGTCGTGTCTGGTCGAGGCGTTGCAGAGATTCGGCTTTTATCCACAAATACACGACAAGGCAGTACATCTGTACGGCTACCGAGGAGATCGCAGGCAAGAAGTCGCCCATATTGTCGTACCCCGTAATCAAATCAGCCGAGCTAGTAACGACTTGGGCTTTTGGTTTAATGGCACAGATTACGAATGTATCATTTCCGAGTACGACCAACGCCACGGGCAAGCCCGACAGGGTAATGGGCTAGGGACACAGTTCTTAACCAGATTGCAAACACAATACATCAACTTGTACCTGCCAAAGATTGCTTCGCAAATGGGAGGTGAAATACAGGAAACCGTAACCAATGGTTCTGTCACTACTGTTCGGGTATCGTTACCAACTCAGACAATTAGGAGATAATTTATGTCGCATTTTTCAACAATCAAAACTCGACTAACAAACAGAGAGTGCTTAGTACAAGCGTTAGAGGATCTCAAACTCCAGCCTGTGGTGTACGAGCAGCCGCAGCCATTGACAGGATTTTACGGTGATGACGATGAGCAAAGTGCAGAGATTGTAGTTAAAGGCTGCACAATTTCTGCCCGTGCAGATATCGGGTTTCGCTGGAATCAAGACAGTGCTGTGTTTGACGCTATTTACGACGAGTATGAAACCTCTCCCCGGCTGGGTGAGAATTTCTTCACCCACAAGCTTATGCAAGCATACGGCAAGCGCATGGTGAAAGCCAAAGCCATTGAATTACAAGAGAAATTTGGAGACTGCACTATCAGCGAAAAAACGTCGGGGCAAGTGCAGACCCTACGCCTGACCTTTGCGGGTCATCAAGAAGTTAAACAGTACGCACGGAGATAATCAATGGAACGCTCAATACTGATTCACTTTGACAAAACTACTGGTGAGGTGCGAGTAGAAGCCGAAGGTTTTGAGGGACTTTCTTGCCTGGAAGCGACCCAGCCGTTTGAAGAAGCGTTGGGGGTTGTGGAGGGCGAACGAGAGTTTAAGCCCGAAGCGCAATCTCAGCAGCTACGGACAAATAGCAATCATCAGACGCGCTTGCATCAGTAAATTAAAGAAAAGGGGGTGAAAGAAGAGAGCAGGGGGAGCAGGGGTGGCAGAGGGAGCAGGGGGAGAGAACCCCTGCGTAAGCGCAGAGGCTTCAAAAAGGACGTATTGTTTCTCGTGCTTGCGCGTCTCAAAACAAGTGTTTCTTTGTTTCTTCCCTTTGAAAAAGGAGGCTTCCGACCATTTACGGAGGGCAATTCTCCCCCTGCTTCCCCTGCTACCTCCGCTCCCCCTGCCCTCCTTTGCGGTGAAATTCCCCCTAAGCATTTATGGATTTACCGAAAGAATACCCTTTTATTCACGTTTACGCACAACCAGAAGCACATAAACCCGTAATCATCAAAGGTAATACTGAGGGGTTATGCGTATTGATTAACGCGCTAGTTACAGCGATAGCACAGGGAAACTGTAACGGTGTAGCAGAAGTATTCGACGGCGATGCCGAAGTTTATGAACTGAGAGTTCAAATGGTGAACAGTCACGACGAACTCGCACCAGTACCGTATAAGGATTACAGCAATGAACTTAAATAATATCTTTGCCACTTTAGATTCACAAATTCCCATCGTGGCGTTAGAGGTACTCGCGCCAGAAGAAGCCACAATCATTCAGTGGCTGACTACACAGGCTCATGAGAAACTAGAATCTCCCACGTATTTCTGGAATCTAGGAGTATCAGGACTGGAACAATGTCGAATTGCCCCAGATGGCGGACTAATATTCAAGCCAGTGGCAGAGTATAAACGCCCAGCCCATGCAGATCCATTGGTGTACATTTTCGAGTTTATCAATAACTATGACGGTGTAGGAGTATTTGTCTTAGGCGATATTCATCCATTTATTGGTAATAACTCGCCGCAACTGAGTTGGGAAATCCTCACCAGGGTCAAGAATCTATATCATCGGCTCAAACCCACAGAAAAACGCATTATATTTCTGGGTCAAAATATTGAACTACATGAGTCGCTAATTCGGCTAATTCCCTACGGTGAAGTGCCATTGCCAACGGTTGAACAAGTCCAAGAGCATATCTATTCTTATCTCAACTATTTGTCAGAATCTGCCACCCAACAAGAAGTACCATTTCGTGTCCTGTTAAACACTGAACAGAGGGAAACTCTAGCAAGGGCAGCGTTGGGATTAACTCTGGAGGAAATTAGTGATTTCTTGCGCTTAACTGTCAAAGAGCGTTTGAGCAGCGATGGTATTACGATTGATGCTACTGTTACGCCGATGGTAGTGGAGTACAAAACTCGGCTGCTTTCTCAAATGGGGATTGAGTTAGGTAAGCCTGCAACAATTCCCTTTGGCGGATTAGACCTGTTGCGCGAATGGTTGCAACGGCGGCGGAGACTGTTCACACAAGAGGCGCGATCGCTGCATCTGCCACAACCTAAAGGTGTGCTACTAGCTGGCCCACCCGGAACGGGTAAGTCGCACTGTGCCAAAAACATCGCCAATATCCTCAATTTACCACTACTACAACTTGATATTGCATCAATGTTGGGTTCTTTGGTTGGGGAAAGTGAGGGTAATGTTCGCCGCGCCCTCAAGACGGCAGAAGCGATCGCTCCCTGCGTGTTGTGGTTGGACGAAATTGAGAAAGCCTTATCTGGACAGGGTGATAGCTCTGGAGTTTCACAAAGAATCTTGGGCAATATACTCACATTCATGAGTGAGTGTACAGCCGGGGTGTTTGTTGTGGCAACTTGCAATGACGTGACCGCACTACCAACGGAGCTAAAGCGCAAGGGCAGATTTGACGAAACCTTCTTTGTGGATCTACCCTCAGAACCAGAGAGAGCGCAAATCCTCAAGATTCACCTGGAGCGATTTGGTATCAGCGTTGAGGAGGAATACCTCGAAGCGATCGCATCCAGCACCGCCAAGTTTAGTGGCGCAGAACTCGAAACCCTAGCCTCTGAAGCCGCACTACTGGCATTCGAGCGAGATCGACCTCAACAGGTAACTCTAGGGGATTTGGAAGAATGTCGTCAAACAATTACACCGCTTGCTGTCCAAGATGCGGCGGCAGTTGAGCGTATGCGGGAGTGGGCGAAAACTGCCAGGGCGGCATCTACGGCGATCGCTGATACAAAATCTACTCAATCGATTAAAACTGCCCGTTATCGCAACATGAATTAATCAAAAAAGTGATTGCTTCTACTCATTTAGTAGAAGCAATTGCTATGCACTCACATTGGTGAAATATTATTAACAAGTTAACAGTATGTTTGTTGTTCAATCAGAAAATTCTAAAGCTAAACAGATGCAGGAAATGCCTGAATTTACTAAAGTTAATTCTTTGGAAACAACAAATGCTGTTTACTCAGTGGGAAAAATCATCAAGTTCTGGGATTTAGGCGATCGCACTTGGCTCAAAGGGAAAATTACAGCAATCACGCAGTGCGAAGGATATTTTGTTAGCGCCACAATCTCGCATCAGAACTTCAAAAAGAAGCGAGAAATTAAGATAAATCGAGAAGATTGGTTAGATACGAAAAGTGAATAGTTTATCAATTGCTGCTGAATTTAGGAAAAGCAGTTACTACACAAAACAGAGCGTGAAATTGAGAGAAATTTTAATATGTCAACATCATCAGACCGCAACGATAAAGACCACCCTAACTACACATTTATCCCACCAGTTCAATACACACCACAACAAGTAAGAACTGGTAACGAAATTGTAGAAATCATAAATGACTCAAACCTGAGTGACACCCAAAAAAGTAATGCTGTTTGGTTAGTGCTGAATAATCAAAATAGTTAAGGAGTTGAAAATGTCTACTGATTTAGTAACATATTACGGTCAAACTCCGCGTCTTGACCAATTAGTTTCAAAATACGGTGACTATCTTGAAACACTCAATCGAGAAACTAAACTCTTGCTGAGGATTGTACTATCAACTTATGTATTAATGCAGCAAGAGTATAGTTGCCAGGAGTATTCAGTTTCAGCAGCATTAGAAGATAGTTTATGCGAGTTAATCATTCCTGATACAATTCCCCAAGATTTATATGATATCTGTACTCTGTTAGAGGGGGTAAGAGTTGATGAAGCTGAATCAATTTTAGACGCTCTACAACATCAGCTCTCAAGCAATTCGCAATTCGCAGTTCGCAATTCGCAATTATGAAAAAATTAATTACTTCGATTAGAGTATAACACCTCAGCTAATTCGCAGGGGTTTTCAATTTTTGAAAAACTAAAAATCACGAGTTAGTTACTAGTTTATTTCTACTGATTTAATTGCGAATTGTGACTTGCGAATTGCGAATTGGAGAAGTTGGGGCAATGCCCAAGCCAATTGAAGAGACTTGAGGGCAAATATATGTCGAAAGATTTTGACAAGTTTATAAATACACTGTTGGCGAAAGACCTTCCTCAACTCCCAAAGCCACAGCGAGAATCATTTGATGATTTCGAGAAAAGAATTTTAGGCGTATCCAAACCTAAAACTAAGAACTAACAATATCAATTACCGATGAATATCTTTAGGTATTCATCGGTACATCAATTATTTACTGAATTAAAACTATGGAAACATACCTTGTTTACGTGGATACTGCCAGTAACAGCAACAAGTTCTGGTCAGCAAAAGTCGAAGGAACACAACTAACTGTTGAGTGGGGGCGAGTAGGCTATAAGGCACAAACGAAAGTTCATCAACTGAGTAGTCAGGGACAAGCTATTAATAAGTACAACAATCTAGTTTTTGAGAAAAAAGCTAAAGGTTATCAAGAAAGTCAGCCTCAGATTGATTCTAATCGCTCCATTTCTGAAATTAATAGAGCAATTAGCCTACTCAATAATTTACGTTCTTATGTGGAGAATCGAAATTTCAATGCTGTTTATATCCAAACACTCAACGAATATCTGAAAATCATCCCTACACCACTGGGGATGCAAATTGACCCAGATAGGATATTCCGCAGTGTGGGAGATGTAGACCATCAACGACAATTGCTCAATTCTCTAGTTCCTGCCACTCCACAAGCTGTAACTCAGGCTAACCAAGTACCAGAATATCAAGAGAAAGTTGTCAGCTTGAGGGGGATTAACAAGAATCTCTGGCGGTATTTTTAGAATTGATTACATCAGTCAACTTAATTAGCTGATGTAAAATTATAAACAACTACAGCAATTTTAATCATAAAGAATAAGGAGCAAAAAGTGGCAAAGATAATTGTCAGTTCTTGGGAATCAGAGGGCTATGGACATAATTCTCATTATGATGAACAAATAAATCCTCAATACCTAAAAATCAGAGAGATATGTGAACAATTAGGAATTGATATTCCAGAAGTGGACACACAAATTACATCTCTTTACACAAGAACACAAATTGTTGCAGATGAGGTGGTATTAAATTATGTAGAGTCAATTTACCGTAGTGAGGCAGATGGAATTTCACCATATCAATTAGATCCAACTGACTACATCAATGCAGAATAAATAATCATATTAACCCAGTCATATATTTGGCTGGGGAATATTTTTAGAAGTTTCCAATAATAGCTATGCTAAAAATTATTGAGAAATCTAAAATATTTCACATGGACATAAAAACCATCTCCGTAATATATCAGCGCAAATTTAACTTAGGCGATTACGAATCAGTAGAAGTAGGTTGTTCTTTGTGGGGACAAATAGACCCAGAAGATGACGCAGAAGGTGCTACACAGTTTTTATTTGAGCAGGCGAAAGCGGCTGTTAAAGAAGCTGCAATGCCTTTGATTAAGTCTTCTAGTCATCAAATGCACAAAGCACAAATGTATAAACAACAAACTGCAAAGCAGAATAATAATGATGATTTGGAGAAGTTCTAATGGTAACTGAAATTAAGTTAGGCTTAGGTGAACCACCATATCCTGTTTATCTCTATGTAGATAAAGAAGAAGCGAATAACTTTACATATAGTTGGCATCATTGGGAGCCTAAACAGAAAATAAAAACACTTGTACCTCAACGGTCATTAACAGGATATATCAGTGAGTTGAGGCTAACATCTGTAGATTTTAAAGGCAAAGACAACATGAAGCTAGACATTGTTGTTTTTGCGGATCAGTTATACATCGTTAGAAGCGGTGTAGAAACTATGTTCACGAAGTCGTTTCTTCTAGCGGCATCACTAATAGAAGATTTTACTCGTCCTATCACAATTGTTGCTAATCCTGGTGATGAGAAAGTAGTCTTTTGCAGTGTTTTTGATGCTCAAACTAGGTCAAGAATCCGCTATAAGTGGGATACAAATGCTGATTTTGCCAGCATGATTCTTGATATTCAATCAAGGTTGTCTTTCACTACTAAATATGACCTTGATGATGAGGATATTTCTGGTATGGAACAACCAAGTACAGTCAAATCTCAATCAAAAGCTCCAGCATCTAAGTCAAAGACTCCACCACCAGTTCACCCTCAAGATGCGCGAGTCCGACAAATTCGCATACTGTTGGATTATCCGGTTGACCTGATTAAAGAGTGGCTCCAGTTTCAGGATGTAAAAGCTCCCAGTCAGCTTCCACAAGCATCTATTGACGAACTGGTGAAAACCATGTGTCTAGCTTGGGCGGCGGACAAAGCTGATCCTTATCGTGGTGAAACTACTTATCAGCAGCAGGTGTTGACGGCGATCGCTTCCGGCACTGATGAAGTCACCGCTATCAAGGCTTGGATGAACTATGTTGTAGGGCAGAGGGCGGCTGTGGCTGCACGGTAAGAATTTACATTGTTATAGACAGCCTATTAGGTTGTCTTTTTTTCTTAAACATCAAAAGGAGATTGTTATGGTCAATAAAAAATGGGCAACCAAGCGCATCACCATCAATTTAGCTTCAACTGAAGTAGAGACATTGGAAAATTATTGCACTGCGACTGGTAGACCAGCGACAGATGTAATTCGGGAACTCATTCGCACATTGGAATTACGAGCAAGCGCTTGAAGTTGTGCAAATGGTAATCGCTTCACATAATTGACAGTTTTAGCTGTCTTTTTTTTCTTCAGGAGTATATATGCAAAATAAACGAACCACCCACGAATACCAAGTGCAATACGACAATCACAAAATCATCCTGCGGCCCATACAACGCCGTAGAAAGAGCGACTTGCTCCAAAGTCTTTTGTACTCCATAACTCTCGCCTTCGCACTCAGCATTTGCTTTTCGGGAGTAGGGGCTTTGGGGTCTTGGGGAATGGAGATTATCGCTGCTAACGCTAACCCGACGACAAGCAGCAGTTACCATTGGCAAGCGCGAAAGAATATCTGTATGGGGTTGATGCTGGTAGGATTGTCGGGATTTTTAGCAGGCTTTTTAGGGGCTGCTTTAGTTAGTGAAATTGCGGGAGAAATTGACGAGTGAGGAAATTTACAGTAAAAACGATAGCCCCTGGTTTTCAGGGGCTATATTCAACAAAAGAACTTATCAAGCGAGTGCAGTAGCGATGGCATCCCAAATTGTTTGATGCTCTTTGTTTTGCTTTCGTCGGCAGTGGAAGGTGCGGATTGTGTTCACTGAACTATATTAAAACTTCTGAACTTCTGCCGCAGTTGTGCCGCTAGCTTTTTACGGGCAGTATCCCCAGCTATTTCGATAGATTTCTCACTAGCGTCACGAATACAAGATAAGGCAACATCAGGGCTACGGTAGGCTGATGCAATACGGCTGACTACATCAGAAATGGGTGAACCAACCAGCACCAAAGCTTTCTGCTTTAGCCTAGTCCACACATTGCGATCATAGTTACCGACCAGAGAGATCGCCTCATTCACCAATTGCGCTTCTTCCTCGTTGGCAACAACTGACTTCAAACCAAATTCCTCATCCTGCAACAAGTACAGTGAGATTTGGTCAAGAGTCGCCATTTCCATCGCTGTTATTGATTGAACCATTTTGTTTAACCTCCTTGTTTATTCCCCAACCACTAGTGGTGGACTTTTGAGCAATGTTGTGTGAGCAACATAGAGAGTTAAACTACTCCAAAATAGTTCCTATTTTTTGCCCAAGATTGATTAATCTGACTTCTCTGCTATGATCAACTGCGGCGCGAAGAGACTCGGCTAAGATAGTATCTGTGTTAGGCGTTAACTTCAATGCCCCGCCCAGGTAGCCCAAAGACTTGCAGAAATAGTCTGTTGGGTTGAGCAGCGCCAATCTTTTGACTTTTGCATGATCGTCAGATTTGTAAGCGTTTAATGCTTGTTGCTGGGCTTGCGTTAAAGGTTCACCTAACTCGTCTAGGATTAAAGCGATTGCAGATTGTACCTTTTTCTAGAGTTAATTCGCTTGAGGTTGCTACCATTTGAGTGACTCCTGAAATTAAAACCGAACTTTAGATTGTGCTGCCTCAACTTGACACTGGTATAAAATATGCCGATTTTCTGCCAGATGTTTACGGGCTATACGGGAAATATAACCTACTATGCTGTCATGTTTGAGCTAAAAATAAACTTAAGATTTTCTAGAAGTAGACTTGCGATTTCCTCAAAGTTTGTGCTATCAAATTTTTATAACCTTATTTCTAAAACTCACCTGTTGTTTTCTCCATAACTCTAAGAAAGCAACTTTTAGAAATAACACCAGACGCGGCTGCTGAACCCACGTCTTTTAACTCTTCAACATTAACTAAAGGATCTAACAAACAGATCCCGTAAGATATTCATGCAGCCAAAAAATCTCAAGCGTCTGATGCGTGCTTTAGCACGGCTTGGTCTAGATGTAACATACAATGACCAAGTTTACTCTGTTCGTTTATCCAATGCACCCAATGCAGCAGTAGCAGAAGTCCTTTTACCAGAAGGCTTTCCTGTAGAAGCTAAGGCATTCAAACAGTTAGCAACTTTGGCAAATATTCGTCATCCAGCAGGTGGGTGTGTCTGTCGTGCCTGTGCCACACCAGACTTTCACCCTGGTGATGCAGGTATTGCCATTGGTTCAGTAGTAAAAACCCAAGATATGGTTATTCCCACTGCTGTCGGGTCTGATATTAACTGTGGAATGCGCCTTCATGTGGTCGATTTAACTATCGATGAATTTTTAGCAAAGCGTGACTTGTTTGTAGAACGCATGAAAGGAGATTACTTCTTTGGTACTCGTGATGTCACAATGACGGCTCAATCCATGCGAGCTTTGTTCCAATATGGAGTGACTGGTTGGTTGAATGCAATGTTAGACCAACCAACTGGTAGTGTGGTCAAATCTGATTTACAGCAACTTGCCATTGAGAGCGATCGCATATTTTTGAATGGTTCAATGGATGGTGATTGGAAATTTGCGCCGATTGAGTTGGTTCCTGATGATGGATTAGTCCGAGATGGTTCCTTGGCTACTATCGGTTCGGGAAACCATTTTGTAGAAGTACAGCGAGTTGAGCGAGTAGAAAATCGCGCTTTAGCCCATGCTTGGGGAGTGCGAGAAGGACAATTGGCGTTCATGATTCACTCAGGTTCGCGCAATGTAGGGAAGTACATTGGTGGTATGTGGCGAGATCGCGCTAAAGCTGTTTGGCCAAAATGTCTGAAGTACCCCGATGAGCAGATTTTTCCTCTTTCAACTCATTCCCACCCAGAGTTAGTCGAAAGTTATTTACAAGCTCAAGCCACTGCTGCCAACTATGGCTTTGTCAATCGCTTATTGTTAGCGGAGTTGCTCCGTCTACGGTTACGCTCAGTTTATGGAGATGTAGAAGCCCCTTTAGTCTATGATTTACCCCACAATATCACCCTAAGAGAAAAAGACCGAACCTGGATAACACGCAAGGGTGCAAGTCCTGCTTATGCCGGACAGCCAGTGATTATTCCTGGTTCAATGGGTACTGAGTCTTACCTGATGGTGGGTCAAAGCAATCCAGCTTTCTGCAACTCTGCTTCACACGGAGCAGGAAGACTTCGTTCTCGTTTTGATCTCAATCGCCGGGGTGCATCTCAAAGTGAAGCCGAATTAGGTTTAACTGGGGTAGACTGTATTACCTTGCGTTCAGAACGTAGAATAGAAGAAGCACCCGCCGCCTATAAGCCGATTGGCTCTGTGATTGATGCACAAGTTGAAGCCCAGATGGTGGCAGTAGTCGCCCGTTTGAGTCCGGTGCTGACCTTTAAAGCTTAGATATACCCTGGTTGGACGTATTCCTTAACTGTAGATAGGGTACGTTCAACATCTAAATCAAGCTGATAATTTCTCAGCGATCGCTTGATTGATGATTTGTTGCTTGAGTGAATCTGCTGCTACTGCGGCAATGGTCTCCCAATCTTGAGGGGTTAATAGTAACTCTAGTAACTCGCGTAATATTTCTCGGTTAGAAATAAACTCCTCACCATAAAGCTCATTATTTCCAAGAGTCAAAAGTATATGTTGTCTTACTTCTGATGTAGGTAATCTCAATTTTTCAAGTATTCTTTCTCTTGCGGCTTTAACAGCAATTTTTGTAGCTGAACCTAAATTCCAGTCGTTAAGTAATAAACGTACTTCTTTATTAAGAGAAACACGCAACGTTGTTAAACGCCCCAATAGTTCACCCGTTAGTATGAGGTCGCCAAATGCACTTCCCCAATCTAATCCAGCACCGATATTACCTCCAACAAGCTCCTCAGCTTGGACAGCTTGCCGTAAATATTCTTCATCAAGTAACAAATTCATTGGGTTGGCTGGTAGGTTATTTTGATTTTCGTTAAGTTCGTGCTGACTCATTACCCGACACCTCATCTAGAAGAACGCCATACCCCGTACTCAAAATAAATCAAATCATCGTAATCTTCGTCTTCTCCCAAGTCCATCATTCCTTGGTTATCGTAGAATTTTTCGGCTTCAGGTAATGAATGTAAACCTACTCTACCGTTATAACCTAGTTCTAGGCTACGAGTTCTAGCAAAAGCTAACAGTGCAGTACCAACACCTTTATATTGAGGTGGGCGTTGTATCATCTCTCGGTTCCAAGGTGCAGATGCAATACCATCAACATAGACCAGTCGCTTTCCTGATGCTAATCGTGAGCCGTGCAGTTGAGTTTCAATAATCATTAAACCTTGGGTTTCACCTTCATACTCGATAGCGTAACCTTCTCGGTTTGGTTGCTTATTAATTACGAACTCCAGTTTAAATTCCCAGTCCCAAAATTTGTCTCCTTGAGTGAATAATCTTAATTGCTCTTTCCATGAAGAGGTGTAGTCATTAGCATGTTTAGTTTGTAGCTCAGTTAAATCTGCTTCTACAGTTATATTATCTTGACCCCTGATTAGCTTAACAGTTGTTCGCATTGCCTAAAATTTTATCAATTCCTTTCTACAGGAGTAGCTTCACTTTCTTGTAGCCACTGTAAAATAGTTAAAGCCAATTTCCAGGATTCTTTCCTATTCCAATGAGGCAAATGATTTAGTATTCTTCCTGTCAATAATTCTGGTTGTTCTAATCTTCTACTACGAGCAGCGATTCCATCCTTAACTAATTGCCCAAGTGTAGCTGCTTGATTACCACGATAGTCAGGCTGGTTTTTAATTTCATCAATAATCCACTCAGGGACAGTAATGGTTTTAAATCCTGGTTTTGGCATACATACTTGTAAATCAATTCTTTGATAGTACGGCAGTTTACGTCATATATGCAAATCTGGTGCGGTATAGTATGGTAAAGGAAAGCGAAAACTTAACTTATTCATGTAAAAATTTTGATTAATAGGCGAGTTATGGATCAAAAAATACACATTTTTGAAGAGTTAGACCCGTTAGTTTTTTGTGAAACTTGGGGATTAACTTATGAAGAAGCATCGAAATATCTAAAAATTAAAGCCCGGACAATGGCAGCTTACGCCTGTCACGGTAAAGTAACAAGACGTAATCCATCTTCTAGAGTGAAAGCCCTAGCAGCAATGCAGCATAATATTTGGATTCAACAGGGGAAGCAACCTGTAGATAGTCGTCAGCTACTTATAATTGCTTAAGCTTGAATCAACTGAAACTTTTATTAGAAAAATTTTCTATAAATAGAATTTATCAACAAAGTTGTCAACAAAGTCCATTGCCCACCAAGCGTGGGTATTTTAGTATTTAAACAGTTCAACAGTTCGACCAGCCAATGGAGCAGTTAAGCATAAAAGAATGTCGAAATCTATTAAGGATTCAGTCGAAAGACACAATAAACCAATATTTAAAAACCCTGAAATTATTTGGGAATAAATACCTAAATTGGCAGCAAATCCAGCAAGTTTTAGAACTTCAAATTTACCTGGGATTAAAGCATGGGAGGAACAGTAAAGAGAACTTCCGCCAAATGAGCCGCCAGCAGATTGAAGAAACATTCATAAGCTACGGAGTTGATGTAAATGCTAGATTACAAGTGTTACAACAAACACATAGAGACTCAGTACAACGAAAGGAGGTTAGAGTAGTCAGTCTCTTAAAAAAGTGAATTGCTGATTAAATGCCAAATACAATCGACTACACAGTCAGGGCAAGGAAAAAAGCATATTTTGCCTTTGATGACAAACTACATTAATACTGCGAAATTTTCCCAAAAATAGGCTTGTAGAAGGCAGCTAAAAATCATAGATAGGAATAATACAGCAATGCTACAATGCTCAAATGCCTGCCTAGAGTAGATTCAGCAGAATGTTAGCAAGCAGAGTGTACATATTTTGATTTCCAGACCCGGCAAAATGGGTACATATTTTTTCTGATTGGGGGTTTATGTAGTACAGTTGCTCAAAAGTACGAGTGTCCATATATACGGAGATATTCTCATGTGTACAAGAGAACGAAATACACAAAAACATCATTTGATGGTAGGACTGAAGAGATAGAAGTAGAAGAAAAAAATTCGTCAGGATTGTTAGAATTTTGTACAGCAATCATGACAATAACTCTCTCAATATTGACAGCCACTTTAATTTTGCAGAATTTCAACCATGCCAGTAGTATTCGACGATTGGATAAGCCAATCAATCAACCTGAAAAGGCAATGCCAGAAAATACGAGGTTGCACAATTAGCGATCGCACTTGGTATGACTGGGAGAGAATAGCAGGTGCAGTGTACGCACAAGGCTCTAAAGTGTCGGAGCGTAAATACACACAAGAGCAGACAAAGATGCTGCTGTGTTTGGCATGGTATAGAAAGCAGTATCCAAAGAAAAAAGTGACTTATCGAAGTTTGAGAGATTATTTTCAGGCGAACGAGTTCTTGTTGGAGGAGGTATTTTCCAAGTATTGTGAGCAAGTAAATTCAGGTGAGGCTTTCGTAGCGGATGAGGTTAAGACTAGCAAGGAGAAAATTGCTTTAAGTGAGGTGAAAAAGTGCTGCGATCGCATTTTAAACCGGGAGATATCGAGGAATTGTTGGGCTAGTTGGAAGCAATATTTGGGGATACCAAAGTATGAACGCTATGTGGATGAAGGCAAAGCAGCATTGCTGACATATATGGCCTGCTGGCGGCAAGATCATCCGACAAAAAAGTTTCCATCAGTGACTCAAATGTTAGTGATGATGAGGCATTGGTCACGTCGAGCGATGAGTATAGAAACGTCTTCCAGTGCCAAGATGTGGCATCGCTGGCACATGAGCGGGTGTCAGGGTAGAGAATTACATCTTTACTTGGCTGCTTGTGGATATAGAGTCTCACCAAGAACTTTGTATAAGTGGGGAGATTTTAGTAAGCGAAGACATTACTCAGTTTCTGAACTAAGTCAGTGGAAACAAAAAGCATCACAAAGGAGAACAGCATGATCCGATTATTAGACATATTTAATAATACTTTGGCATCCACAATTAACTTTGTTTGTGGTGGGAAATATTGCAATTATTGCTGAAAGAATCCAGAATACAGAACTCAGAATCCAGAATAAATAGGTTATTTAAAGATGTATTTATTTCTGCTGGCTCCTGAATCCTGAGTCCTGAGTTCTATGCTCACAGTTTTAATCATTAAGGAAAAACAAAATGGCACGTAGAGGCGAGTTAACAGTACAAGCAACAGATACAGGAACATCTATTGAGACACAACCTACAAGTATAGTCAGAGGAAAGCCCCAAAATATTACACCAGCGCCGTCTGCTCAAGCGGTGGTAATTGAGGAGTTACAGATAGCCTTTGATGATGATTTACGATTAGCTATTTTTAAACGGCTAGTCAAGGATCAACAAATCATTCAAAAACAAGCATCGGATGAAAAGAAAATTGCTAAGGCGATGGAAATTGCCAGATTAGAAGCCATTGAGCAAGCTAAAGATGAAGGTAAGCAATTAGCAAGAGCGGAAATGGCGCAAAGAAAAAGGGAGCAATTAGCAGCTACACAAAAGTATTTTATTGATGTGGAGTTATCCCAACTAATAGACGCTTGTAGTTATTTAGGCTACGAAATGATGAAGCAGACAGTTGAAGGTTTTGCATCTAATGTTGGCATCACTTTGGAGTGGAAGGATTTGGAAGATGGACAATTCGAGTGCATACCCAAAATCGCTGGAAGTTGAAAATTCATCTCCAGATTCTGTTGCCTCATCTTCCCCCTGTCTCTCACCTGAAATTCAGGAGTTTATCGACACGGTAAACGCTGGCAAAGGATTCGCCAATATTACGGAAATTATCTCGGCTGAAGTACAGCGCCAAATTGAAGGTCAATTAATAGATTTTCAGGCAGCGATCGCACAGACGAATTTGGCAGCAATTGAAGTGTTATCCCAAGAATTGTTAAGGATAAAAGAGGAGTCAGCAACACTAACTGGGGTGATGGAGAGATTAGCAACAGCCGTCGCCCCTGATTTACCACCAACAGAGGATGAAGTTGTCAGTTTTCAGGTAGCGATTAACAACCTAGAGAAGTACGGGAACATCATTCCTTCTCAAACAGATATTATCCTTGCACAATCACGACTTAAGCAAGAGAGGGCATGGTCACTAGTATGGCAGTCATTAACAAAAATGTTGGTTAAGAAATTGGAGAAAATAATTTGCAAACAGCTTACTTCCACCGAGCGTACTGGAACTACGAAAACAACTTAGGGATAGCCAAAATACATTACCCTGCCTTGGGGATATTCGCTTTGTTGTTTGAGAATGGCACTCCTATAACCAATGTCAACTTCCTAGATAAACAAGAATTTTCTTATTACTGGCAGAAATACCAAAAACAGGGAATTACATTACATCTGGGAATGAGAGTCGGCATAGATACAGAATTAACCAAGGTAATTGAGAAGGAGAATGTTTTTAAGTTTCCTGATATTAATTTGGAGATCAAACTAGATAATAATACCCGTCATTTTCGCTCATTAGATGGAGAATGGACAGAATTTGAAGATGATGTATTTGTTGAATATCAACCTTGTGATTCTTTAATAGATGTTAAATGATATTTAGAACTCAGAAATCAGAACTCAGGAGTTAGAAGAATGGTAAAACCAAAATCAGAGGCTTCCAAAGATGCCAAAGATGGGGCATTAACTCTATCGGATCTAAGCGGTGATGTCAGTAAGGCGATAGTATTTCCTGATTCACACTTTGGTTTGGAGTCAGCAGTTTGGGGAAATGCTCAACGTATTGCTGATATGCTGCCTGTGGATATCAAAGTCTTTGGAGACTTGACCGAGGAAGATGTAGCTTCGGCAGTAGATAAAGCCAAAGGTGCAGAATTTCAGGTAAAAAACTGGACTGAATACTCGACTGCTATTAGTCGTTATCTCAAAGCTTTATATAAAGTGCGAGAAAAGCAAGCTGAGGTCAGCGAAAATGTAGCCGAAGCACGAGTACAACAAGCTGAATTAGAAAAGAATTTGGCGACAAGTCTCGCTAGTTTGGAATCAAAATTCAGACAAGTTGTAGGTGGTTCACGTTCAGCGATCGCTGGGATACAGGATGATTTAGAAATCAGTCTAGGGCGAATCGCCTCACAGTATTCAGAAGGGAAGGCGAAAAAGCAAGAGAAACTCCAAACTGAGAATACTAAAAAAGAACCAACCCCTTATGAAGAACAAACCAGTTCTTTAGTTAATAGATTCCGCGAAATAAGGGAGCAACGGTATGAAGGTAGCACTTTTGGAATTACACAACGAGTTAAGAAAGCAGGTTAATTGTGAAAACAAAGTACATAATTCTATCAATCTCTGGACTATTAGGAGCATTAGCATTTGGTTATTTCAGTAGCCAAATATTAAGTCCAAAAGTCACACTATTCGTCGGCAGTGGTGCATTTGCTAGTGGTGCTGTCTTACAGATTAGACAACATCTATCAACACTAAAGGTAAAGAATAATGTCTCAAATCTGTAAAATACTAATTTGGATTTGCTCCTTTGTCATAGCAATGGCGGTAGCACAACTTATTAGTTTATTACCCTGGTCATCAGTAGTAGTAGGAGTGGGGGCATTTATTACTTATTCCATAGGTAAAGCTGATAACTCAATGTTGTTACAGGTGATTGCTGCCGGGTTAGCTTTTGGGTGGTTGAAATGCTTTTTAGTTGGTTAAAAATAGGTTCAACTGGGTTAGCTGCTCTGTGCCTAACTTTGTCGGCTAACCCCAAAAATGTAACTTTGTTTATCCCCACGAATATCGCCGCGATCGCTCTATCAAGTGTAGCTGGGGTCGAATTGCGTAAACTGATGCGTCACTATCAAGATAAAGAGCGAGTAGAGGATATGCTCTGTGCGCTTAAGGATACTCAAGCCGAAGAACAGTTGCAATTCCTCTCATCGGCTGCCGAAAGGAAACGTGAAAATGAGGATGCCGACAAGCGTACCGAAAGACAGTTAGGTCTGTTGCAAAAGACAGCCCCACTCTTTAGTGAAGTTCTCAGTTTAACTGGACAGAACGGTGCGATTGAACGCATGGCCTTGGGGATGATTCAGAACGGTGAGCCGTTGGGTAATGTTTTACTGGCGGCATCTGAAGCCGAAATGCAATTTGAACAGGCTAAACTGCAAGCTCAAATTCATCAGCGACAGTTAGAGTTACAAGCTCAACAGATGAAAAGTGCCTCGGTCGTGACGGTGAGCGCAGCAAGCGATAATCAAACGGCGGCGGCTGCACCAGTTGCTAACTCATCAAAAATTGAGGGGTTACAAAAAGCAGCAAAAGTAGTGGGGCTGCCTACTCAATGTTTACGGGTTGATAAAGCTCCCAGCTACGAGCGATTGATTTTCTCTGTCAGAACTGAAGATTTTAACTCCTTAAATAAGTTTAAGGCAGCAGCTAAACTTGCATTGGGAATCACGGCGGCTGATCTACCCATATACATTTATGCTCCTGAACAAGTAGCCATAGAAGTACCACTCCTTCCACAAGACCGCACATATTACAACTTTCCCGCAAGGCATTGGAACATGGGCGATCGCCTGATTGTGCTAGGTCAGTCACTTGATGGCGAAGTCTTGATTGATTTATCTAGTGAGGATACGCCACAAATTCTCTGTGTGGGGACTACGGGTTCTGGTAAGTCTAATTTGTTTCGGGCGATCGCTTACTCTCTGTTGATGCAAGGGGCGCGGGTGGATATTTGCGGTGGTAAGGTCAGCGACTACGAAGACTTTGCCGACCGCTTCCCCACCATCTCGATGAACGACATGGGTAACACCTTTGAGTTCGTGGGTGAGTATTACCAAGAGTGCGATCGCCGCAACAAAATGACCAAAGCCGAGCTAGCACAACAGCCTGCATGGATTTTGTTAATTGACGAGTACAAGGGTACTGTTCCCCTGGATGAGCAGATGCGTAAAGCCTATGATCAGCAGTTATGTGAAGTGGCTAGGCGTGGGCGTGGGTTAAAGATTCATATTGTTGTTGGTTTACAGCGTGGGGCTAAACGAGGTAAGGATGACCCGCAAGGATTACCCCCAGATTTACGTGATAATCTGCCATGCCGGATTGCTTTCCGTTGCGTTGATGCTGTCAGTGGTCGCATGGTACTGATGCGGCGAGGCGAAGCTGTGACTTCACTTCAAGGCAGGGGTGACGGCATTGTGCAATCTGGATTACTTGATAGACGTTTTCAGGCTTATCGATTTGAGAATATCCCAGCTTAGTTTTGAGGGAGAAATTTATGTCGTATCTATCAGTTTTTGTTTTTGAATCTCAAGAAGTTCGTTTTGTTGGTACAGCAGAAAAACCTGAATGGGTAGCGGCGGATGTGTGTGCTTGTTTAGAACTCAGCGATACTAGCAAATCTTTAGAAACATTAGAACTAGATGAAAAGGGTACGAAGAATGTTCGTACCCCTGGTGGCGAACAAGAAATGTTGACTGTGACGGAGCCTGGGCTGTACCGCCTCATCTTCAAATCTCGTAAACCTGTTGCCAAGCGATTTCAGCGTTGGGTCTTTCATGAAGTCCTTCCATCTTTGCGGCATACTGGTAAATACGAAATGCCTCAATCTACTCAATCCACCCAAGCACAGAATACCAGACTTAGCCTGGACGAACTCCTCAATTTTGGGCAGAAAGTTCTAGCTAGTACAAGATTAAGTCCCGAACTACAAACAATCACGGTTGTTCGGGGTATACAAGCTCTGTATCCAGAAATTGCACCGATGGCCCAAGAGTTAGTCGGGGCAATTGGCGAAACTGTTGCAAGCAGCGATCGCCATGTCTCACCAACAGTTATTGGGGAAATATACGCCCAACGTAACAATTTACCTAAGCCAATCAAGGCTCACATCGTCAATAAAGTTTTGGAATCGGCGGGTTTGCAATATAAGGAAGTTGAAGTTAAGACTAATTCCCAAGGTAAACAAAGTCACAAGAATATTTGGTATTTGACTGAGGCTGGCAAGCAATGGGGAATGCTCATGCCTGATAAAGCGCGTACCCATGACAAAATCATTGAACACGTCCGATGGTTGCCAGAAGTTTTAGACGTAATTGATTTAAGCGTTCTGGGGTAATCAAGAATTGCTTTCCTATACCTTTACATCCCTACACTCTAATCATGTTACCGTCTAAATTTGTCGAAGAAGCAGGGTTCCCCATACCCTGGCAAGAACGAGACTTACAAAAATATATCAGCGATCGCCTCACAGCAAGAGGATTTACTACCCGTTTAGAAGCACCTGCTAACGGTGGTAGAGCCGATATTGTGACCAATTGGCAGGGTGGGGCGATTATTGAGTGTAAAAAATATCTCGACCGCAACAGTATTTTTCAAGCTGTCGGGCAACTTAACCTTTACGGCTTGAACAACACTTACAAGTTGATTGTCATGGGCTTCCTTACACCTGATGCCCGTGAGCAGCCATCCGCGCTCAAGACTGCCTCAATGGTTGAGCAGGATGGACGTATACAGGTAGTTTTTGTGAATCTTGAGGAAGAATGGTTGCCTGGAGCTAAAGTCAGAATTAGTTTTGGCAAGTTAAATTTTCTTAATCTTCGCCTACCCCAACTACCTAATTTTCACTCTTGGCATTGGTGGTTCAATGTTGCTAAAGCTCATCCTTTGATTTTGATTCTAGTTGGTTCTTTGTTCTTGGGAATATTACCAGATATCAAGAAATTTGCTTCTAATACCAGTGGTACTAATTTAGAGCAAAAAGCTATTGAATCAGCGCACCAGGAATAATTTTACTGCTTAAAACTTTATTTATTAAATATAGGAGAATAATTAAGAATGCAATTAATTCAAACTGCCAAACCTAAACCCACCACTCAAAATTATCGACATCTGCAACGGTTGCCAATAGTCCGGCGCAAGCAAACCAATTGGGCGGAACTTGAAGATTTTGGGTATCGTAACATGAGGCAGATTGGCCAGAGTTTTCCTAGATGTCTATCCTAGAATTTATGAACTTTAACATTACCGGGCGATTGTCCGGTATTGTTTTTATATGAAAGATACATTAATATTAAGCTCTAAGCAAACATGAACCTAGATTATTCATCCTCAAATAATATTCATACTGGTGAAATATTCGCCCAGATTGAAACCGAGATACGGCGCTTGGACTGGACACAAGAGAATATTAAAAATTATCTAATGCAGACTTTCAATAAACGCGCACGAGTTTTTCTAACTGTGGAGGAGGGCGAGAAGTTTTTAAGTTATTTGCAGTCTCTCTAATTAGTAAAATGAATATATTTAACGAGTACAAACATTATGAAACTAACAGATTTATCTACCAATAATTCTAGTGAACAGCCGTTGATAATTGACGAAATAGCTTCTATCAAACAGCATCTACAAGGGCATCCCCAGCGTGAAGAGATTTTGCGGAATATCCGAGAGTACGAAGCTCAGATTTTGAAGCAGGAACAGGATAAGAAATAATTATTGTTAATGGTTTCAAAATAATGAAAGGAAAAATTTTAAGAGAGATTGAATGTGAGGATACAGGTAAGATACTATTTCGTCAGGGTCAAATTATCGAGTGTGGCTATCACACCCAGATGGGGAAGATATCAGACGAGAAGACCGATTTTATTTGCGTGAGGCAATGGTTACTGGTAGTGCCAGAACCACGTTGCATTACAGAAGTTGATTTTCTGACATCTGCGGATGTAATCGTTCTTGGTGAAGTTATTTGATTGAATGAGGTGATGGCATAACTTATGGATACACCACAAGATTTTAGTTTCTTAGATTCAAAAAAATATTTAGAGTTTAATCCCTACAATCAAATGAAAGCAAATCTTGTAAAAAAGGCTATGTCACTCAATTGTAATGTTGAGTCTATTCCCATTGAGGATATAGCCGCTATCCTGGCTGATGATGAGGATTTGATTATGCTGCTTAATGAACAAAACCAGTGGAGTTCTACCCTATGTTCTAAACTATCGTATATTCTTCAGCATAGAACCACTCAACTCCTCGATTAGTATGTGCGATAGCTTAAATACAAGGAAAAAAATACAGTTAGGATGTGCGGATTCATGATTTAACTTCCTCTCGTTCACGCACCATCTTGCGAATTTGATAAATTCTTGAAGGAGACAGGTCTAACTCCAGGGCGATCGCCCGTCACAGACCACCTTTAGCCCTCACGGGGACGGAAACCCTTCATTTCAGGGTATCTTTCTAATGTAATATTTTATCCAGATGGCAGTCAAAAGATGTTTCGTTTGGTTGGTGGAGACTATGACACGCTGGAATATTACAGGTACTTGGACTGGTGAATACTCTTATGATCCAAACGATTTATATCCAAATCATCAACTAAGTGTTCCCTTTACATTAGTAGTACAACAGTCTTGGTTTGGTAGATTTCGAGGGCAAGTTCAAGATGATCCACAAAGAGGAATACCAGAGCAAGGTTTTGTTAAAGGACAAATAACAGGTTATAAAATTTCCTTCTTTAAACGCTTGCCAGTGTTTTACGTTGCATCATCCACAGGCTTGAAAACATTATTTGATTACTGGTTAGAAGAGTACAATATTTCATTAGATCATGAAGTGGAACATCCACCAATTCATTACATCGGAGAATTTTCCGATTTACACAATCAAGCAAGTGGAGTATGGCGACTTGGAGGCAATACTATTCGTGTTCTAAGCCAAGGCAAACTAATACAAACAGTTCTACCTGTAAGCACCGGGATATGGCGCATGGAACGAAATATAAACTGAAGCTTTTTGCTTCTCTTATATTCTTTGAAGGCCTTTAAATAATTAAATGCCTTTTCTCTAAAAACTGACTCCTCAAAATTTAAACAATTAAATGCCTTTTCTTGAAAAAATCTCGATAGACTACTGAGTTTTCCCATTATTTCATAAAGTGGGCAAACTGCGATCGCCGTAGGCGGGCGGTAACGCCATCGCGCTCTTATAACCCTGCCCAAAGTATAATTTAAAACGCTTGCTATTTTAGGATTTCACGCTTTAATGGCAATAGTCTTTCGTTCCACAAATATTCTTTTATCATACTCAATTGCATAATTAGAGCCATATTTTATAATTTTCTTTATTTTACCCCAATATATCAAGCCTTCCCTATCTAGAAAATATTGGATGTGTTTAAAAAACTTATAGTAAGGTAAAACTAAGTTATTTATTTTTAAAACTTTTTTTCTAATAAAGCACGGTTTATTAGGAGTGATGAAAAATTTTAAAAAAGACATTAATTAGCAATTATATGTTTATTTATACGCGGTTTTAACTTAAAAGTATCCTTATTCTAGTTTTTCATTTTGTACTTGTGCAGTGGAACTAGCCACTTTAATTTTAGAAAAATTTAAATCAGAAACTTCATCAGCATTTATGTTTTTTGCAATCAAATCTGTTTGACACTCAGAATCAATGTCGGCTTTGATCCCAGACATAATTTTTTCACAAGCATCACTAAGAACTGTCAGCATTTCTTCAGTAGCGACTATTGCATCCTCAATCAAAAGTAAGTTTTCTGTTTTTAGAACGTTAGATTCTTGTAAGGTTTGAACTTCTGTTGAATTTAATACCAAACGTAAAGTAGTTTTGTAGCCCATCAGAATATTGTGGATGCGGTTATGAGCTATAAAAAGCTTTTGAGCTTCAGCGTTAGTTAATGTTGTCTGCATATTTTTCGTTATTGTTATTATTAATCATTATATTCAATAGTTAGTGTCCACACAATTTCTGCGAATAAAACTCCAAAAGAATCTCCTCTCCCCCTGCTCATTAGACAACGATCTCACTTTTTCGCATTGCTCGCAGTGGAGGAGAGTAATTGTTTAAAACTGGAATTTGAGGAGCTAGACCATAACTCTAATTGCACAAGACCCAAAAAACCGAGTGACTTGACAGTAATTTTTTAAAACTGACAAATAATTCTGTATATTTTGGCACGGGGATAGCCTTAAATGCCTGTAGTTTTGTTTTACCTCGACATTACCTAGATATTACCTTGACACAGAATTTGATTAACTAATTTAGTCTAAAAATATACAATATTTTGAATTAAAAGCGTGTCTAGGTTAAATTAGCTTAAAAACTTATCTAAAGACAAAATTATTTACCTAGACGATACCTATACACTACAGAGAAAAAACATTCTACTAACTTAATTTATACATCAAGCCGAGAAAGACAAACCTTCAAGCGATAAAATGCTAATTCAGTCGCGCTCACCAGGACGTAGCCAAAAAGTGCCACCACATTTGCAGTTGTAACTGACCTAGACGATCAGTGAACGTTACCTAGATGCAATCTGAAGCAAGGTAAACCGTGCAGATTAATACGTTTTGTAAAGTATTAACCGAAGTGCAGATATTGATGCTAATGAACAGTTAATATAAGGTATGGGCTAGAAGTATAGATAAACGCCCATCCATATCCCCTACATTCCCCGTAAAGACTTTGAGTTATTTCAATAAGTCAGCAACGGACACTAGATGTCTGAAAGTCGCTATTTTCAAAAATCCTGTGTTTTAATCGTAGTTTATATCGGATAAAAGATAAGGGTTATTTATTTTGTGTAAAGAGAACTTGTAATATAAGCGTAGTATAAATAATACAAAGATCGGGAAGATTTGCACGACGATGCTCCGCCCCGCCTTCTTGCGATCGCACTGTAACTGAAGCAAAAATTTGAGCAAAACAACTTGCTGTTTATTTACAAAGAAAAAGCAATGTTGTTTGAGATTCTGGTTGATAACGAGAAGTCCCAGAGAAGCCTACACTCCTGGATCTCTGGAGTGTAGGAGTATGTCACGTTGTTTTAGCCAGTCTTAGGATTTATTGCGTTCAGGTGACAAAATTAAGAATGCGACCGGGAACGTAAATAGCACGTTGAACTGCCTGATTGTTTAAATGCCTTTGAATTGCTTGTGTGTGTTTTGCGGCTTCAATTGCCTCCTGTTGGGAAGCATTCGGTGAAAGAAGAATAGTAGTACGAGTACGTCCATTAATCTGCACTGCAACTGTTAAGAGTTGAGTAATCAACAATTGTGGGTCGAACTGGGGAAATTTTTGCTGATGAATTGAGCCAGATTCCCCCAATTGCTGCCAGAGTTCTTCGGTCACATGGGGTGCAAAAGGAGCCAACATCAATAGATATGACTTTAATTCCACCTCAGCAATACTCAACTTTGCTTGCAACATCTTGAAATAACTCATCAAGGCGGCGATCGCTGTATTGTATTTGAGTGATTGAATATCCTGGCAAACCTTGTGGATTGTTTGATGTAAACGTTGCTGTGAAAGCAAATCTGGCGGATGGGGCTGAAGACGATTTTGGTGTTTGAGTACCCATTGATACACTCGCTCCAAGAATCGTTGGATGCCAGCAATGCCGCGATCAGAAAAATCTCCACCCTGGTCGTATGGGCCTAAAAACATCAAGTAGGTTCGCAATGTATCTGCACCATATTCCTCGATGTAGTGATCGGGATTGACTACATTACCCTTCGATTTGCTCATTTTGGCACCCTGTTTAGTCAGCAATCCGTGTGCGCGGAACTGTCGAAAGGGTTCTTCAAAAGGGATATACCCCAAATCGTGTAACACCATTGTGATGAATCGAGTGTACAACAAATGGAGTACAGAATGTTCTGCACCACCAATATACATATCCACAGGCAACCATTTAGCTGTAATTGCTGGCTCAAATGGAACATTAGACAGATGGCTTGAGGGATAGCGCAAAAAATACCAAGCAGAATCCAAAAAGTTATCAGACACATCCGTTTCTCGCCGTGCTGCACCACAACAACAAGGACAGGTTGTATTGACAAATTCTGGAATGTCCGCCAAAGGAGAATTTCCTGTTCCTTGAGGCAACCAATTGTCAGTTTCTGGTAACTGTACTGGCAACTGTTCCTCTGGAACTGGAAGTGTACCGCAGATTTCACAATAAATAATCGGAATCGGCGGCCCCCAATAGCGTTGCCGAGAGATTAACCAATCTCGCAGGTGATACTGCACATTGCCATCTGTTTGGGAGCGACCGATCCAGTTTCTTTGAGCCGTTTTGACTTTTTCTGACCAATCCAATTGCTCCAAATTGTCTAACAACCGTTGAGCATACTGGGTGATTTTGAAGAACCACTGCTCTAATTCACGCCCAATAGTGAGTGTATTACACCGTTCACACTTACCGTCAATCACCTGCTCATCAGCAAGAACTGTTTTGCAATCAGGACACCAGTTTACTGTCGCTTTTTTGCGAACAGCTAACCCAGCTTTGAACAACTGCAAGAAAATCCACTGTGTCCACTTATAGTACGAGGGATCTGTAGTCTGAATTTCATGATTCCAACAGAAACGGTTGCCCATTCTTTTCAACTGCGTTTCTCGGAATCGATGAATATTACGTGCTGTGAGTTTGGCTGGATGAACGCCTTGCTTAATTGCAAAATTTTCGCTATGGATGCCAAAAGCATCAAAGCCCATTGGCTGTAATACTGCTCTGCCTTGCATCGCCATAAAACGACCGTAGATATCGGCTCCAGTAAAGGCATAGACATTCCCAACGTGCAAACCCTCAGCAGAGGGGTAGGGGAACATCATCAAATTGTAAAAGGGGTGAGCAGTCGTAGCTAAATCAACCTCATACAGTTGGGTCTGTTGCCATACAGATTGCCATCGGGCTTCTACCGTGCGGTGGTCGTAAATAGAATTTGGTGGAATAGAATTGGCCGGATCGAACTGATCCGGCGTTACAGGTCCCAGTCGTGCATGATTAAATCCTCAATCCCTGCTTGTAATATAACTGTAGCATCATGAGTATGCTTTTTCCACTCACTGTGAAATTAAAAGGTTAAGAAATCAAGCATCTGTACACTGTAGCGTCATGATAGATGCTAGTAATGAGTTTCCCGCTTCTCTAATAGATGATTTGCAATCAGACTGCTGAACTATCAAATTTGGTAAGTAGGGAGCGATTGTATTACACGAATTAGCCCTTTCGTGTCATCAATGGCTCAAATTATTGCTTTTACCTTGTTCTAATCTCTTTCAAATAAATCTTCTTAATTTATCTAAAGTAAGAAAAGTTTCCATCGTTACTGAATAAGCTTAACTCATTATTAATTAATTTTTAACCATAATTTAATTTAACCAAGTATTCTTGCTTAGAAATAATTAATCTGATACTACTTGTATTCATAAATGCCAATAATTGTTGTAAATCAAGCAAATTTTTCTAATTTAGGGAAATTTTTGGTTGCGAATATTAAAAATCGCCAATTAGCTAACTGAAATAACTACGATTTACAACCGCATAAACATGGCTTGTGAAAAATAGGAGTAAAGTATGTCCCAAATGCTAAATCGTCGTCGATTTCTTCAGGCATCGGCGGCGGCAGCTGCCAGCATAGGTGTATCCAATATTCGCACTTGGGCTGGCGGTGTTGACGAGTATGTTGAGGCGATAGTAATTGGTAGTGGTTTTGGCGGTGCTGTCGCATCATTGCGTCTTGGTCAGGCTGGAATTGAAACAGTTGTATTAGAACGGGGACGGCGATGGCAAATTAGTAGCGCAGGTAATACCTTCTCTACAACAGATAATCCAGATGGTCGTTCTACATGGCTTAGTCCTACTACAGTTTTACCCGCACCAGTTCCAGCAACCCCTATTAATGTATATACAGGTGTTTTAGACGTTAAAAGAGGTAATGGTATCAATGCTTATCGAGGGTCAGGTGTGGGGGGTACTTCGCTTGTCTATGGTGGTATCACCTATCAGCCAACTGAGGAACTATTTTACAAAGTTTTTCCCCGTACTATTAAATACTCTGAACTAGATAGAGTTTATTACCCACGAGTGCGTTCTATCCTCAAGTCCTCTCCAATCCCAGACGATATTCTACAAACTAAATACTACTTAGCCAGCCGTATTCTTTTGGAGCAAGCAGCCAGAGCGGGTTTAAATGCACGTAAGATTGACATCGCTTTTGATTGGGACATTGTTCGTCAGGAAATTACTGGTCAGAAAGTAGCTTCCATTATTGCAGGTCAAATTTACTATGGCACAAATAGTGGCGCTAAAAACAGCGTAGACCGCAACTATCTAAGTATGGCAGAAGCTACTGGTAATGTTGAAATCCGACCTTTGCACGTAGTCACTACAATTGGGGAATCAGACCGTGGACGTTATCGAGTTGTCTGCAATCAAATCAACGAACAAGGAGAAGTGCTTTTTCAAAAATCCTTTGTTTGTCGCTATCTGTTTTTAGCCGCAGGTTCAATTGGTACTACTGAACTATTGCTACGTGCTAAAAGCAAAGGTACTTTGCGCCGCCTCAATCGTCAGGTAGGAAAGTTTTGGGGGACAAATTCTGATTCAACTACTTTAATGATTAATGCTAGTGAGACTAATCCAACGCAGGGAACTCCTGGTGTGATATCAGTTGAGCATCTTGACAATCCTATTGCGCCACTAATACTTGAGCCATTCCAAGCGATTCCTTTTATCCCACAAGGTCTAATTCCTGTGCTTGGTCAGGGAATTTCCAAACCGGAGGGCTATCTTACCTACAATGTGTCTACTGGATCAGCAGATTTGTTCTGGTCTAGCAACTCAGCCGACAGTCAGAAAAATGCTCAAGCTCTCCAGTATACTTACCAACGGCTCAACCAAGCCAATGGTACAAGTCTAGCTGCACCGCCTGACTACAGTAGTACAGCACACCCGCTTGGTGGTGCAACCATTGGGCAAGTATGCAACACTCATGGGCAGGTCTTTGATTATCCCAACTTGTTTGTTGTTGATGGTGCGCTTATTCCTGGTTCAACAGCCTGCTCAAATCCTTCGCTGACTATTGCAGCTCTGGCAGAACGGAGTATGGATCACTTTGTCAACCGGATTCCTGATTATCGGAAAAGATAACCACTACAAAAGTTAATTGAATTAATTTAACCTTAGAAATTTTTGAGAAGTTAAATATTGTGAGCAAACAGCATCTTAGAAGGTAGTTGGGGTATTATAACTGTCCGATTAAGGCGGCTTAATATGGACAGTTCACTTAACCAAACTTTGTAAATATTTCTAACAGTTCGGGTGAACATCAAGATTTATCAGCATTTTGGCGATGAGGTAAACAGATTTTACCTTTACTCACTTACAATGCTTGGGTATTAGTTCCACAGTGCAACAAAGGGCGATCGCTGTTTATGATCA
Organism: Nostoc sp. MS1; assembly: GCF_019976755.1. Lineage (NCBI taxonomy): Bacteria > Bacillati > Cyanobacteriota > Cyanophyceae > Nostocales > Nostocaceae > Nostoc > Nostoc sp. MS1. Next base: position 148,015 of record NZ_AP023443.1, on the reverse strand, counting down.
ACAATACTCAGCTTGACAACCTACCGCCAATCAAGTTGATCCACATTCAGGATCAAGCACCATCAACCCTACACGGACAATCTAGAAGCAGGGCAATAAAAATAGCTTCCCCCACAGATATACGCTGGATCAAGGTATTAGAATTTCTTCGCAGCACAAATCTTGCACCAAACAGTCGCAAATTGTACGAACGCGAACTAAAAAGATTCTTGGGATGGACGCAACTGCATTATCACGAACTACGCCCACGCCATCTGGGACTGTACAAGGAATATCTGCGCGATGAAGTAAAAACTGATGCAGGAAAACCTTTGTCAAAAGCAAGTATCAATGCTGGGGTTGCCTCACTTAAAAGCTTTTTTAACTGGATGTGCTACACGTATCCAGATATAATCGCTACTAATCCCGTACTGGGGATAAAGCTAGAAAAAGTACCACTGCCACCAGCCCAAAGTTTAACTGATGAACAGATGGAGCGAGTGTGGTCAGCTTTAGAATTGTTGGGAGAGACAAAAGGGCGCGATACAGCACTTGTCCACATACTTAGTCACGGACTCCGCGCCGGAGAAATTGTACAGCTAAATGTTGGTTCTTTTGATGGCAAGCTGCTGTTCTTGCCTGATACTAAAACGAATGAACCACGATTAGTACCATTGCGAAAAGAAAGCCGTGAAGTCCTGGAAGAATATTTGCGATCGCGCAGCGAACAGGGTAAAGAACTCAATAGCCTCACTCCGTTGATGATTTCACACCATGCTTCATACAAAGGCGATCGCTTGAGCTATCATGGCATTTATTTTGCGGTAGAAAAAATTGGTGAACTAGCTGGCATTGAAGATTTACACCCCCACCAGTTCCGTCATACATACGCCACAGACTTATTGCTGTTGGGCGTTGACCCCAGCCATGCGCGGAAATTGACCGGGCATCAAAGCGAGAAGGCGTTCCGGCGTTATACTTTGCGTAGTGAGCAAGAGGCGGCGATCGCTGCTTATTATCGTGCAATAGGGGAGGAGCCAGAAAAGGAGTCGTAAGCAAAAATGAAAGAGCAACTAACTTGTTATCCTTGAAATTATGAGTCGTCCAAGAATCATTCAACCAGGACAGAGTTATACATTCAGTAAGTATTTTGACTTGCCATTTTCTCCAGAAGATATACTGGCTGAATTGGGTTGTAGTTATGGACGTGAGCGTTTGCAATTACCAAAAACAGAATCTTTAGATAAGCAGACCCAGCAATTGCAGCAGCTAATTGAACGCAATCTTAGACGAGTCAAGCTACTCAGTGAAGATGCGCGTAAACAAGCAATTATTGCACCAATATTATTGGAAGTATGTGAAATAGCACAAACCCAGTTGAGTATTGAGTATGCAATTAATGTGAGTGATCAATTAAAGGGCAACCTAGATTATTACATTGATAAAGGTAAAGGCTTGTTAGTGATTGAAGCAAAACAGGCGGATTTAAGCAGAGGATTTACACAATTAGCAGTAGAATTGATAGCTTTATCTGAGTGGATAGATTTGGATAAACCGATTCTTTATGGAGCAGTAACCACTGGTGAAGATTGGCGTTTTGCTAGATATAATCGTCAAGAAAAACAGATAACAGAAGATTTGAAGTTATATCGAGTACCAGAAGAATTACCAGAATTAATAGAAATTTTGGTTGGTATATTGAGTAACTAAAGGCAAGGGAGAAAACCACAGATGCCCAAGCCGTTAGACCCCAAATGCCAACTATGTGCGAAGCTACCAACCTCAAAAGCAAAAGTGCTGCATGGGCCAGAAGGCGATCGCTGCTGGAATCCAAAGGTCTGTCACAATCGCCGTTCGTTCTACCGGAATCGAACTAAAGATGATTCGGCACAAATTGAAGCGATCGCAGTTGCACTACCAGAAACATATTTTGCTGTGCTGTACTTATATAAAGACCCTGGCGATAAACCCTTGCACGCCTTGGGCGCAGAGCTATGGCTAGGTCAAAAGCCTGTCTGCCGCCTGGAGCCGATTCACTGCTTTGGACTGACGGCTGGTAAGATTCGAGCTTACACCGACAAGGTGTTACAGGCGTTTGCTAAGGAATATAATGTGACACTATATCAGTATAAGGAGATGTTCGAGATTGCACCGACACACTGCCCAGTACGACCCTGCCTATTGCACCCTGAGCCATGACCATTTATCGTCAGCTGACAATCTGGGACATTCTTGATGAGATATCCGAAGCGCCACCCACCTCTTCACTAGCTGCGGTGTGGAAATGTTTAGATACGGAGCTAGAGGATTTATCAGTAGAGGCACAATTAGTAACAGCCGCCACAGCCTTCTCCCAAATCGCGGATATTCTCAAAATCCGCGCCCAGTTGTTGTTAGAAGATGTCCGCGCTCAGACTGATACAGATGGGCCAGTCATCAGCACAGATATCTTTGCTGGTTTGGTGAGAACAACCATGCAGCTTGACTTGGATGACTTAATCGAAGAACCGCCACCGCAGAGCTTTAGACCGCATGGGCCGCATCAGTTCACTCATCCTATTACTAGAGATGATTCAGTAGCCGCACCTGTGGAGAAAGAGAATGTGCTGGCGATGCTGGAGATTCAGACTGTAGAGGACGTGCATCGTCTTGCAGGGGATGAGGATGTTGATAAGTGGCGGAGTGCGATCGCTCAGTATCTTGTGCAAGTCAAAGATGAGATTGCCCTGCCGAAGCTGCAACGCAAGTTGAAGATGCCGATGGTAGAGGTGTGGCTGGGGCTGCTGCTTGGTGGCTTTGCATTAGAGCAGCGTGGGGAGTTTTACGAGAACAACAATGTTTGGGTCAAGGGAAATTGTTCTGGCCGACTGATGCACGAGTAATGGTATCGGCAAGGTGAGCGTCAAGGTAAATGCCATAAGATTTTACATAGAATTAAATCTATGTCTTGTCATGAAAAGCCAGTTGACTACTTATTGAAGTCGGTGCAAGTAAGAAAGCCAATTAAGAAAAATTTGATTACTGAGCTAAAAAGCTTTATTTATGAGGCTTCTAGCAGCCAATGATGAGAAACTTCCTTGCTCGGTCGAGGTTGTTGCCTCTAATAATAGACCTCTTGCACGAATATTGAAAATTAATATAATCTCATTTGTGCCAGAGACTCCATGAATACAATTGACAACGGGAGAACGAAAATATTTTTTCCTAATCCCTAATACCTCTTTGCAAGGCAGGTTTAATATTTTAAAAGTACAAACCAGTCAAAAATCAGTTTAGTTAACTAGGAATTTGTCTATTGAAGCGTAATAGCCAAATTAATAAACCTCCTGTTAATAACCCAAAGATAGAGAAGCGAACTATATTTGTGAAAGTTCCCAATAAAGGGTAATAATTTACAAGCACAGGGTGATGACTGCTCGTCAATGCTAGTAAATTTGAAAAAAAGCCACTGGTTGAACCACTTATAATTGAGCATAAAGGAATTACTAGAATCCACCAAGCAGCTTGGGGTACAAATCGTCGCAGAACCAACGACTGTGCTATTCCCATAAACGGTACTCCAATAACAGGAAAACAGCCTTCAGAATTGGATATTAATTTTAGATAAATGAAAAATAATATGTAGTAACTAATAACTGTATCGAACGCAGTAGCGACAACCCACCAATTAGTTCGATAAAACCACTTCCGTAGAACCAACCATTGCATTGCACCAAAGAGCATAGTAAAGAAAGGACTTATTATAATTCGTCCAATCATCTCACGGGGTGCTATAGTTGGACATATAACATAAAGTGCTTGGGCGAAGTATAAACTAATTAGTGCGCCTGCAATATTTGCTAACACCCACCATACTAAAAACTTTCTTTGTGTTTTTGGAAATTGCATTCCAGGTTTAAATCGCCTCAGTTTAGGCGTATACCGTCCTCCTGAATTTAGAATTTGCTCAATTTCAGCTAACTGTTCCAAAATTTTTTGTGTATTTTCTGGTCGTTGGCTAGAGTGATGTGCCATCATTACTGAAACCAAGTCAACCAGTAACGGTGATATATGCGTGGCATACTTGTTCCAGTTTAATTCTTGGTTTTGAGCGTTATAAATTGCTGGGTCGAGCGGATGTTTACCAGTAAGTAAATATACAAATGTACGTCCTAATGCAAAAAAATCTGAGCTTGGTTCTGCATGACCATTTATTTGTTCGTTAGGTGTATATCCTGCGGAAACAATGCCTGTAACTTCTCGTCCTGCAGCTATCTTAACTTCATAAGTTTCAGTTAATTGTCTGACAGTGCCAAAATCAATCAAAGCCAAATTACCATCAGCTTTAAGCATTATGTTAGCAGGCTTAATATCTCGATGAAAGAAATTTTGCTGATGTACCTGATGTAGAATTTCTGTAAGTTCATGCAACCATTTGATTGCTAATTTCTGGTCAATGGGTGACATACCTCGATTACTCATCCATTTTTCCAAGTCAATGCCAATTATCTTTTCCATGACTAAACAATAAATAGGCTCTTGGCTATTTCGAGGTAAATATATAAAATAGCCATCTTCTTCAACTTTAGGAATACCAGGATGATTTAAGTATGCAAGAACTCGTGCTTCTTGTTGAAACAATTCAATATGTTTTTGTTGATTTAATTTCAGAACTTTCATGACTTTGGTAGAATTGTTGTGATTATCACTAACTTCAAAAGTATTACCAAAGCCTCCTCCACCCAATAGTCTCAATACCCGATAACGTCCTTTCAATAATAATTCTGACCCGCATGAGATACAAAAATCTTTGTCAAGCTCGTTTGTTGGGCTTGGGCAATGAGGATTGATACAAAAGTTCATCACAAATACTTACGTAATTTATTATTGAAGAATATATCATTAGACCTCTTGCACGACTAATGTAAGCATGAAAAAATACAAAATCAAGAAAGAAAGAGCAGTGAACTACGAACGAGCAATAGAGATGCACAACACTGCCTGTCAAAAACATTGCTATAGCAAACGTTGTAACAACTATTGTTAGAGATTAGAGCTAGATTTTCTTACTTTTGGGTTTCTAAAGCGTTATTACTATCTATTTTTCATTAGTAAGCGATCACACTTTGATTTACCAAGTGCCCTCCACTGAATCTTGTATATATATTTGTTACGCTCAATATCTTTTAATTATCGGGATCTCTCTAGAATGGTCAAGCAGTTTTAGAAAATAACTGCTCCCATACTTGCTTAGTTATAATGATATACTCACCTTGAGCGATCGCATCTAAGAACTCTCCTGTTGCACCATCGTTACCATATATAAAGTCATTTTTAGCCGCTTCTTGTCGCCACCAAAGGCGTGTACCTTGTTGAACCCGGACATTAATAGTTTCTTTATTGCTCATATTTTTATAGCTATTCTGCTTGACAGTTTTAGAATAACACTATGTTTTAATAGATGCAAAGATAGAAGGCATCCCAGGCTTAGGTGATTATTGTCCTTTGAAGGTTTTGAGGATATTAAAAAAGTAATCGCTATAACGCGACTTTACTAGAACGCTAGTTGTTGATAACGCGACTTTACTATAATGCAAGCACTGCTTAACCTTCGGCAAAGAAGGTTACTCAAAGTAAGAGTAATCGCTATAACGCGACTTTACTAGAACGCTAGATGGTAATCTAGCTAATTGTTGAGTATAAAGGCAGTGTAAATAGTATTGAAAAATGAAGGCATAAGATGAGCAATGAAGTGAAAACACGCAAAACAAGGATAATTGCAGTAGGCAATCAAAAAGGTGGTGTTGCCAAAACCAGTAACGCAGTACATATTGCAGCTGCTTTGGGTAAAAGGGGTAAACGATGCCTAATTTTTGATTTGGACATGAATCAAGGAGCAACCCGCCATTTAGGAGTCCCAAGCGAAAGCTTTTTAGGGACTTTTGAAGTGCTAATTGGTGAGGAAGATCCTAAAGATGTGATTATCACTCCTGAAGATGGGGTAGATTTACCAGAGAATATTCATTTGATTGCTGCCCGTCGAAATCTAGAAAAAATAGATCAAGCACTAGCAGCTAAAGACAAATTTTTTATTACACAAGATGTACTGATTAATCCTTTGCGTTCTCTTACGGGAATGTATGATTATATTTTTCTTGATACAGCACCTAATGCAACTACACCAACAATTGCCGCTTACAAATCAGCCGAGTGGTTTATTCTCTCGGCTACCCCTGACCCGTTTGCGATCGCTGGGTTGAATGATGCGTTAACAGATATTCAAGGGGCGCAACGTCATGGAAACCCGAACTTACGCTTATTAGGTGTAATTCTTTGTTGTGTAGATAGCCGGACTATATTAGCCAATTCTTTAAGCGAGTACGTTGAACAACTTTTCTTTGATGGGGATAGGTCTTTGAAGTTTAAAACAACTATTAGTCGTTCCATAGTTGTTCCCCAGGCGCAAAAGTTGGGGAAGACTCTTTTTGAAACTGCGCCAAATCATAAAGTAACAAAGGAATATCTCAAGCTATCTAAAGAAATAGAAGCTCGAATTAGTGAGATTGAAAAGTCAATTACAACTCAACAGTCAGTCACAACGTCTACAGTTTCAGTAAAGTGAGGAGCAGAGTAATTAATAATGGCTAAACGTGTCCCACAGGATGACAAACCCTATCGTCCAGTAGACGAAGCATTGGTACGCTCTGTTCTTAAAGGTTCGACTTTAGAGCAAACAGACTCAGCTTTAGGTAAAAACTCTACTGAATTTGTGGAGGATGTACCCATAGTTGAAACAGTTCGTGCTATACCTGAGCAACCGATATCTTTATCGCCCGTAATAACATCTGAAAAACTTAGTCGGGAAAAACGAGTTCTCTTGACTAAATCAGAGGAGAGAGAAATAGAGCGATTTGTTGATCGCCTTGCTGAACAACTAGAAACACCTTTAAAGCTAAGTCATGTTTTAAGAGCGTGTATGACCATACTTAGACACGCTGAAAAAGAAATTTTAGCAGAAGCATCACAATCTCTTAAGTTAGAGCGTCCACCTAATGGTGATCCGGTAGCCCTTGCTCAATTTGAATACCAAATTGCACAGATCCTTTCTACTGCTCTTTCTAAAACTTCAGCATTAGAGGGCAAAATCTCGCGTTAAAGCATTATCGCGTTAACGCGAGATAGCAAGATAGCTATCTAAATTCTAATTAGTTGTTCTGGAAATGCCTCCTTTACACACAACACTCTCTACCGCTTAAGAGCGTATCTCGCGTTAAAGTATTATCGCGTTAACGCGAGATAGTAATAATCTATGAAGGAAAATAGCTTTAAAACAATACAGGCTGATCTACCCCACCTATAGGTCAAACCTCATCTCCCTAGCATCAAAAACCATATCTCGCATTCAAGTATTATCGCGTTAACGCGAGGTAGTAGTGTAGCTACACAGAGATTAGATAGTAATGTTGAAAATGCTTTTTCCAGGCTAGGCTTTCTGTCATTCAAAAAATATATGTCCTGGTAAAGTAGCATTATCGCGTTAACGCGAGATAGCGATAGAAGATGAAGGAGAAATAGCTTTAAAACAATACAATTTAATCTATACCCACCTGTATAAAACTTCCTTTTCCTAGCATCAAAAACAATATCTCGCATTCAGGCATTATCGCGTTAACGCGAGGTACTAACAACCCCTGACGGGAAAATAACTTTAAAACAATACAGCTTGACCTACCCCTCCTGCTGTAAATAAAACTTCCTCTTCCTAGCATCAAAAATTATATATCGCGTTAAAGCATTATCGCGTTAACGCGAGGTAGTAGTGTAGCTACACAAAGATTAGCTAGTAATGCTGAGAATGTTTTCCTCCAGGCTAGGCTCTCTGTCATCTAACAAATATATATCCTGTTAAAATAGTATTATCGCGTTAACGCGAGATAGCGATAAAGTATGAAAGGAAAATAGCTTTAAAACAGTGCATGTTGGTTGTTCAGCTAGGCTCAAAATACTTATAGGGTACAAATGGGTACTATAAATACCATTTAATTATCATTAATCTTTTTATATCCCATATGGTATACATTCAATTCCTATTTAGGATGTAAAAACCGTAATTGGTACTTGTGTTATTTTTTACTCTAACTTTATAAATATTCTTAAGCAGTTAGCGATCGCAGTAGTTGACCTGTAGAGAAACACCCAAAGCGATCGCCTCACAACTATTTCTGAAAATCCAAGCCACTTTTATAGGTCTTAGCCCTGGGCTTGCCCTTCCGTGGAGGTGCGGCGGCAGACTTCTTGGGAGCCTGGGGCGGACGACAGGTTTCACAATACAGAGGGCGTGGGCCAAATGTCTCTCGGCTTGTCGGTTGAGGCTACGCCAAAGCAAGTAGGAAAATCTTACGAATAATCGCAATCCTGTTGCTATTAAATCGGACGGAAGCATTTTCTCATCATCACTTTGCCAACTAGATGAAAATGGCTACGCCGAAGCATCTGTGAGAGTTGCAGCGACCACACGCTTCAAACCCAACTGCAACAACTCACCACATTGAAAAATTACAAACATTCGGAGTCAATCATGGATATTCAAGCTACCCTCAACCTCATGATTCAAGCAGTCGTTATGGGAGTTGTCTCACTGATGGTTTTCGATTTCGTTGGTGGTTTGTGGGTCGTACCGTTACCCCCAGCCGGATGGCAACTGCCCATTATTGAATCGCCCATTTCTGCGTTGGCGAAGCCCGCCGTAGGCATCGCACCACAACCTACTCCCACACCTGTACCTGCACCACAGTTTGAGGAAATACCCGACCCCTGGACTATAGAACCGCAATCCTCTCACCATTCTGCGCCAGCACCAACAGTTATAGTTCCATTTCCTAGCCTACGACTGCTACCACCAGTAATTGGTCAAGAAGTACAATCGACCAAGCGCAAGTCCAAGGGAGCAAAATCGTCCACGCCTCGAAAAGGAGCCTCTACTCCTAAACGTCAGTCCACCAAATCGCGCACTCTTACTGCTTAGTCTTCAGCGATCGCACCGTGAAGCGTAGTCGGTGCGATCGCTTTTGTGGATGTCACAGAGAAAAACGGCTACGCCAAAGCAAAGTGATGTATTCATATCTATATATATATGGTCAGCCTTATCGCTACACAAGGCAGTCTGTTTGACCTGCAAACAGTTCTCGACTACGGACAGTCTATAATCAACGTTGCCCAAGAACTCGCTAAATCACTCATGGAGCAACGGGCTATCTCCACAAAAACGATTCAATCCCAGATGAATCGCCAGTTCCACGGCACGGCAGCAGAAGGCGCGTGGCTGTGGAAGGACGCTTACGAGGCTGTTGAGGTGGCAGCAATATTGTACTTGCGCCACTTGGGATTGCCCACTAATCCGCTAGAAAAGTTGCAACTGCTCGAATCACTCTGCCCCACGCATACCCGCCGCAGCGAAGAACAGTTGCAGCTTCAACAGTTCTCTACACCTCTGGCTTTGGCTTATTTAGTTTCCCTTGCCGGACAAATCACAACTGATGATTTAGCATTAGAGCCAAGTGCCGGGACTGGCATTCTAGCTCAATTCGCCAAACTTCAGGGTGCGAGTCTGATGCTCAACGAAATCTCAAGCGACAGAAGCAAGATTCTCCGGCGACTGTTCCCTGGCGTTCCGCTATTCTCCGTGAACGGTGAACAAATCAACGATTACTTAGCTGGCAAAACTCAGCCATCTGTAGTGCTGATGAATCCACCTTTCTCTGCATCACCCAAAATCAACAGTCGCAATCCAGATGCAGCCCCTCGGCATATCAACTCGGCGTTACAGAGATTATGCGATCGCGGACGCTTGGTAACAATATCTGCCAACTGGTTCTCACCAAACAATCTAGCTTGGCGAGATACCTTTATCAAGATGCAGGAGAAAGCAACTGTAGTTCTTTCGGTTGGCATTAACGGTAAGGTCTACAGCAAACACGGGACACACATCGATACCCGGTTGACGGTAATCGACAAAGTTCCGGCGGCTGATCCACAAGAAATTCCTTGTATTAGCGATACCGTTGAACTAGCCGAACTCGCCACGCTGATTGAGCAACTAGCACCGCGACCAGTTTGGGAACGAATTACTCCAACTGCTCAAACAGCCGTATCGAAAGCGATTCGTTTAAGTTCTGTTAAGCCAAAATCTCAATCAGCACCAGTTACTCAAACATTATCCCAGTTTATTGATATAGTCCCGCTAGATTATGAGGTTATTGATTGGGCTGCTACTGAGGGCTTAAAAGATACACTCTATGAAACCTATCGCCCACAGTGAATCCGAATTAAAGACGCAAAACCCCATCCATCGCTCCTTTGCGAAAGTGCAGCATTAGCCCTTGTGTCTCCCCCATCTCCCACATACAAACCCCATTTACCTCAGCACATCATCACTCAAGGCTTGTTATCTGAGGCACAGTTTGAAAGCGTAATTTACGCAGGTCAGGCTCACTCTGAATATCTGTCAGGGTCTTATATTGTGGACGATTCGTGGGATAATGTGACTGTAGCCGCAAATAGTGAAGAAAACGCTGTTAGATTTCGCCGTGGCTGGTTCTTAGGTGATGGCACTGGTGCGGGTAAAGGTAGACAATGCGCGGGAATCATCCTCGACAACTGGTGTCAGGGACGACGCAAAGCTATCTGGGTATCGAAAAGTGCCGCACTGATTGAGGATGCGCGTAGAGATTGGTGTGCTATGGGTGGTGATGAGAAAGACATCATCGACCTCAGTAACATTAAATTAGGCGATCGCATTCCATTCACTGAAGGCATCTTGTTCTGCACCTACTCGACTTTACGTTCCCAAAAGAATGGTAAAAGTCGGCTTAAGCAAATCGTTGAATGGGCTGGCAAGGACTTTGAGGGGGCGATCTGTTTTGACGAGTGCCACGCAATGGGCAACGCAATGGCAGTTGAGGGAACACTTGGCTTAGTGAGCGCATCACAGCAGGGTATAGTCGGGCTGCGCTTGCAAAACGCATTACCTTTAGCACGGGTAGTTTATGTCTCTGCTACCGGAGCCACCAAAGTATCAAACTTATCCTATGCCAATCGCCTCGGACTCTGGCAGACTGGGGATTTCCCGTTTAACTCGCGTGAGGACTTCGTGGAATCCATTGAAGTCGGCGGTATTGCGGCAATGGAAGTGGTGGCGCGAGATTTAAAGGCGTTGGGGTTGTATCTGGCGCGGAGTCTCAGTTTTTCATCATTAAATCAACAAAATTTAAGAAATAACAAGAATTATTCAAGGATTAAGGTAAATTTCTCACCGTTCGCGTAATAGAATTTGACTTACGAGGAATTATCCACAAGATTGCTATAAATATCAGGTGAAAGCCCAAGTAAACTAATGATTTCCTGCTGTAGAGGGTTTAAAGGAGGAACATAACCAAAACGCTGACCACGGGCTTCAATAATCGTCAAAGTGATATTAGAAAAAGCACGTAACAACCGTTCAGCAGTAGGTTGGGCAGTTCGTTTGTTTGGATGTTCGGGATAAAGTCCAGCAAGAGAGTTGACTGACTGTACAGTCAGTTGTCGTCTGACAACAAACTCAATGATTGTCAGCAAACGGAGGGCGAGACTCAGTAAATTAATCAGACCTGTAACTTGGTCATCACGTTGCACAAACATTGGGGCAATCGAAAGTGACGCACCCTTAAGGCGATGAAAACCACGTTCAGCAATCCATTCGTCTCTATAAGTCAGAACACCTTGTTCGAGAGATAAGTGACTCTTTGGAGCATTGCTGACAAAAGCCCTCCAGCCAAAAGTTTTTTGAGCTTGGGCAATAGCACTTTCATTGCGGATAACGGTCTGGATTTGATACCTAATTTTGTGTGTAATTTGCTTGGGGCGGGATGTGGGACGACCTCGACCAATGTAGGTTTGTTCAACAGTTTCCTGGCACTCATAATCGAAACTCAGTAAGCCTTCGACTCGATGAAGGCGCAGAATTTGTGTTGCTTTTTGTAATAAAACCTGTAGGTCGTTGATTTGTCGTTTACCGCGACCTTTTTGTGGAGTTAACGCCATCAACTTCTGCTGTGCGTTGTGAAGTCGTGTCTCTAATCCTTGAATTTGTTGTTTTGCAAGTGTCTGTGAATGAATCACAAACACCCTTTCTTGCCAGCATAGTAATGGCAATTGTTCATCAACCACCTCGACATGACGACACACCTCATAGCCAGTGGCGATAGTAGTTTCAAGGACATCTAAGTCTTGGCTGGTTTCACTGTTGTGATGAACACTGGTTCGCTTGATATCCACAAGTGGAAATTTACCAGCAACAGCATCATCTATCCAGCCAGCAAGAAGTTCTGGAGTTTTACCAACTAAGGATAATGGGCATAGGTAGTAATCTCCCTGAATATGTATGTTGCAGCGTGTTGATAGTGAACTCATTTTACAGTCACCAACAAACAACAACCCTTTTTTGTTCAACGTGGCAGCAATTTGTTGGTAGGCGGGAATGTACAACCCATCATCTGCTTGTTCTCCAGATACCACCTGGGTGACAAGGGGCATCCCCAATGGGTCAATCATCCCCATCATTAGTTTTACCTGTGGCAGGTTCGGGTCATCCTTGCTGTGTCCAAATTGGAATAAACCTGACTCGCTGATTAAATGGTGTCCACTGATTGTTGTTGCATCTAAACGTACTTGCTCCACCCCTAATTCATAGGCTCGGATGGTGTTTTGCGTGAGAAACCGTTCTATTTGTGACCAAGTTTCGGGCTTGCTTAATCGCTTCAACAGTATTCCTAAACGGTCATCGGTAAAGTCTGTTTCTCTAATTTTGATTGAGCATACTTGCTCTATGGTGTAGCGTCTTTGTTCTACCCATTCTCGAACACGTACTTTTCGGTGGTCGCCCTGTGAGATGATATATGATAACCAAATGCAAGCTACCCATCCCCAATCCAGTCCTTCTTGTTTCCAGTGACGTGGCAGATGTTGGTTGAGGATTTCTGGTAGTCCCATTTTTTTCATCACCTCTAGCAGCAGAACAATATCGTCGATTCGTTCTGAGATTATTTGTTGGGGTAAATGTGCCATTTCTCACACTTACCATTAAACCGTTACACCCTACACAACTTTCTGGCACAAGGGATGCCGACAATGATCTCCTGCTTAGATACTCTCCCTTATTTCATCTATTTCACCAAACTCATCCTCGATTGCGCGAACGGTGAGTCACTACATTGAAAAACTGAAATCAATCAAGTTACTCACTTAACTAACTTTCTGCTCTCCAAACAGTGACAACTGCCCCGGAGAAATATTGCCTCTCCCAAAACGGTGGTACGACAAGTGACAGCCACTACACAGACAAACCAAGTTCTCTACGCGATTATCAGACGGATCTCTGTTCCAATGATGTACTTGTAAGATAAGGGCTTTACGTTCTGAAAAGGTTAAGTTATCGGGTTTTTCCCCTGGACGTAAGCAGACCCTACCGCACTTAGCACAACGCCAGTTAGAAGCAGCTTTCAATGCTGTGGCTATTTCTTTCCAGTTGTCTGGATACACACCCTGACTCATAATACTGATAAAACTGGTAAATGGCTTGTTAATCACAAAAGCTTACCGCATTCATCAGGCTAATTCAAATACTGTGGCAGTGACGATAGCGATGAGCTACGCTCCATGCCCCGGCGATCGCTGTTAGTAATGTACCAAACCCCGTACTTGCTACAATCTAATCTATTGAAACTGCCAACTATTCTTTTAGCAGGTATGACAAGATTTTGGTTTTGGGAACCAGATTCAGTTGAATATGAAATCTACAAGAAATACGAACGGGCATTAGTTACCATTGGCGTAAACTTTTCTCTTGAGCAAGTTAGTGAAGCGCTAGAAGGTTGCACTTGTGGGCTAGAAGATGCTTTCAGAAGATGGAAATCATCATAACTGGAAAGCCAAAAACCTTTTAGCTATTCACCAAAGCTGCCACGATTACATCCACATGGGCAAAGACTCTAGTTAAGAACATCGAAAGCTGGGTGCGGGGAAAACCTGCACGCCCAGATTGAACAGAGGGATGCGGCGGATAATACCGCCCATCTACTCTAGCAGGGTTATACTAGGTCTCCGTCTTCACCATTCAGTTGAGGATGGGCAGAAAACATAAGCGATAGGTAAAATATTCCATTTTCCTTACTCATATAACAATGCCATTAACTACTATAAACTAGTCGGTTTATAGTAGTTAATTCTTAAATATTATGCTTATACCAATTCACTAAAATTTTGATACAGATACAAACCCAAAAACCCTTGCTAAGGCAGGATTTATTAATTGCGAATTGTGAATTGGTATTAACTTTTAAAATAGTATTCTATAAATACAGTAAACTAGTCAGTTTACTGTATTTAATTGGTTTAAACAAATTGTAAGAATACATAATATTTGGAATTTTATTATTTTTTTATCTTCTTCATTACGTTTTATTATGATCAAGTACTATCGTAAATCATCTGACGCTGCTACTATGATGCTAAGTGATTCCAAGTGTAAGGTTAGTAGCTGTGCAAATCAATGTGTAGTTTTAATCTTTATTACTTATGGTTTTCTAGAGAAGAAGTACAAATATAAATCCTAATTTTGTACATCTTAGACAGGTTTTTGGTGCTGTATCTCAATCAAATAAGCATAGGTTATTTAGTTGCATAGTAGTCTGTACTAGTTTTATTCTTGTAACTATGCTATTAATGACAAAGTAAATTTTGTTGCTTATTCTGTGTCCTCAATTTCAGAATAAATATCTTTAGTTTTAAAGTTAACTAAATGCAGGAGGACACTTGTTTTTGAAAAAACTAAAAGTACATGAAAATAACTGTTAATTTAATCAATTCATAAATTAGCGGTTTGAATAACTAATACTGATAAAAATGTTGCTAGGCAAAACTCTTAATTAATTCTAATTTTTGCCTGTGTTTATTTGTATACAGATTAATAATAAAAATTTATTCTTAAAACTTTCTAACTTTATATTTTCTATAAAATTAGAAAGTTTTAATGGATAGTTTTAATCTATGCAAATAATTTTTTGCAAATTTAGCTCAATTAGTTTAGTAGGATTGGCACAAATGGTAGATCTATTTAAGAATGCTCAATACACTACATTGGTAGATGTTTTGAATGTTAGAAGCCAAAATCAGCGCCAAAAAATAGCTTTTACTTTTCTAGAAGATGGCGAAGCTGAACAATCGGTTTTAACATATCAAGACCTAGACTTACAAGCACGTGCTATTGCTGCTTATTTACAATCTCTTGTCCCTACTGGCTCTCGGATTTTACTACTATATCCATCTGGCTTAGAATTTGTTTCTGCCTTTTTTGGATGCCTATATGCAGGAGTTATAGCGGTTCCAGCTTATCCTCCTAAACGCAACCAGAAGATGTCTAGATTAGTAGCGATCGCCACAAATGCACAAGCATCGCTTATTCTCACTACTAAAAAATTGCTAGTAAATATCCAAAATCAATTCAGCGAGAATTCAGAACTAGCAAAGCTACCGCTAATTGCTACAGATAGCATAGCACTAGATCAAGCACATTCATGGCAAGAACCATCCTTAAACGAAAATACCTTGGCTTTCTTGCAATATACTTCAGGCTCTACAGGTACACCAAAAGGAGTGATGGTAAGCCACGGAAACTTACTCCATAACGAGCAAATGATCCAACAAGCCTTTGGACACTTTGCAGAGGAAGTGATTGTTGGGTGGCTACCTTTATTCCACGATATGGGACTCGTAGGTAATTTATTGCAGCCTCTATACCTGGGAATGCCAAGTATTCTGATGTCTCCAGAGGCTTTCTTAATGAAACCTGTAAGATGGCTAGAGACTATTACTCGCTACAAAGCAACTACCAGTGGCGGCCCCAACTTTGCTTATGACTTATGTGTTCGTAAAGTTACCCCAGAACAACGAGCCAACCTTGATTTGAGCAGCTGGCAATTAGCTTTTAATGGTTCAGAACCAGTGCGAGCCGAGACATTAGAACAGTTTGCTCATACCTTTGCTGATTGTGGTTTTCGTAAACAAGCATTCTATCCCTGCTATGGAATGGCTGAGACAACTTTATTAGTATCAGGTGGTTTGAAAACAGCTTTCCCTGTTGTGCGTAAAGTTCAAGAAACAGCCTTAAGGCGAAATCAGGTTATAGACAGTGTAAGTGATGAAAAAGAATCTACAAAAATTGTTGGTTGTGGCAAAGTCTCGTTAGACCAAAAAGTAATTATCGTTGACCCAGAAAGCTTAACTCAATGTACTCCTGAGCAAATAGGCGAAATTTGGTTTTCCAGCCCTAGTGTAGCTCAGGGTTATTGGAACCAACCTGAACAGACACAACAAACATTCCAAGCCTTCACAGCAGATACAAAAGAAGGCCCGTTTTTACGTACAGGAGATTTAGGCTTCTTACAAGGTAGCGAACTATTTGTCACAGGAAGGTTAAAAGACCTGATCATCATCCGAGGTACAAACCATTATCCTCAAGATATTGAATTGACAGTAGAACAAAGTCATCCAGTACTTCGGAGTAGTTGTGGTGCGGCTTTTGCTGTTGAAGTAGATGGAGTTGAAAGACTAGTAATAGCACAAGAAGTAGAAAGGACTTCTTTACGTCAGTTGAATGTAGATGAGGTAGTTGGCGCAATTCGTAAAGCCGTATCAGAACAGCACGATTTGCAAGTATATGCAGTGTTACTGCTTAAACCTGCCAGCATTCCAAAAACATCTAGTGGAAAAATTCAACGTCATGCTTGCCGGGCTGGTTTTTTGAATAACAACTTGAATGTCATTGAGCAATGGATGGCTAAACCGCAAGAAATTGATTTAATTCAGCTACAAACAGATATAGAATATATTTGGAAAAAAGTTCAAAACTCCGTACAAGAAACTGAAACTAAAGTTGAAAACAACACTTCTACCAATCAGTCAAGCATCATCACAGAAGAAAAAATTCAAGCTTGGTTAATTTCTCATTTATCTTTAGAATTGAAAATACCAGCTAATGAAATAGACATTCAAGAATCCTTTGCCTACTACGGTATGGATTCAGCAATAGCAGTCAATACCGTTGGTCAATTGATGGATTGGCTAGAGTTTGAGCTAGAACCAACTCTTTTTTGGGAATACTCTAATATTGAATCTCTGACCAAGCACTTAGTAGAAAGATGCAATTTATTGCCAGCATCCACTCAAGTATGTTCTTAAGGAGAGAGTCAGAATGACGCAAATTATTCATCAAAATGGCAAAACTGCTACTCCTAGTAAAGCTAATAATTCAGGGGCAGCAAAAATAAAATTTAACCCTTTCTTGCCTGATTTTTATATCAATCCTTATCCAACTTATCGCCAACTACAAACTGAAGATCCTGTTCATTTAAGTGCGATCGGAGCTTGGATAATTACTAGCTATGGAGATGTAGCTAAAGCTTTACGCGATCCTCGTCTTAGCTCTAAACCATCAGAAATTTCCAGCTATTCCCAGCGTCAACAAGGTAGTTCTCTTGTAGCTGATTTCATCAGTGATATTTTGTTCTTTCGCGATCCTCCCGATCACACCAGATTAAGAAGGCTCATCGGTAAAGTCTTCAATACGCGTGTAGTTGAAGAAATGCGTCCACGCATTCAAGAAATTGTCAACGACTTAATCAAGCAGATAGAAGAAAAAGGCGATCTAGATATCATTGCTGATTTCGCCAAACCTTTACCAGTCACTGTCATCTCTCAGATTTTAGGCATACCTGTTGAAAATCGTTACCAACTGAAACAGTGGTCTCATTGGTTGGGCTATATTTTTGACCCTATGAAAGCGTCAGATGTATCTCAACAACTTACCCAATCAATCGTAGAGTTTAGAGAGTATTTGACAAGGCTAATTGCTAAACGACGGCAAAAACCTGAGAATGATTTGATAAGTGCGCTAATTCAAGCTAGAGATGAACAAGATAAGCTGAGTGAAGAAGAATTGTTAGTGACGTGTATGTTGTTATTTGCTAGTGGTGAAGAAACCACAGTAAATTTAATTGGCAACGGAGTAGTATCTTTACTACGTCACCCAGATCAACTAGAAAAATTGCGGCAAAATCCTTCACTCATCCAAAGTGCAGTTGAAGAATTACTAAGATACGAAAGTCCTTTACAAATCAGTGGCAGAACAGCTATTGAAAATATAGAAATTGGTGGAAAATTAATTAAAAAAGGCCCACCAGTTTTTCTAATTCTTGGAGCCGCAAATCGAGATCCTGCTCAGTATGACAATCCTGACCAACTTGATATTACCCGTACTAATAACAACCATTTCGCTTTTGGAGATGGCATTCATTATTGTATGGGGGCTGCTTTAGCAAGAACTCAAGGTCAAATTGCTATTAATACGCTTGTGCAAAAACTACCCAATCTAAGGCTTGAAACCAACAAACTAGAGTGGCGAGAAAACGTCTTTTTGCGAGGGTTAAAGAAGCTCCCAGTTAGCTTCGGGAATTAAAGTCATTTTAAGGATGAGCAACATGGATAAGGAACCAATTGCAATTATTGGTATAGCTTGTCGTTTTCCCAAAGCTAAAAATAAACAAGCTTTTTGGCAGTTGTTGCAAGAAGGTATAGATGCGATTACTGAAATACCACCAGAACGCTGGGATGCAAATGCTGTTTACGCAGAGGATGGGGAAACACCAGTAAATAGTCGTTGGGGTGGGTTCTTGGAAGATTTAGATCAATTTGATCCACAATTTTTCAAGATTTTTCCGAGAGAAGCTGTCAGTATTGACCCACAGCAACGCCTGTTACTGGAATTAGCTTGGGAAGCTTTAGAAGATGCTGGACAAAAACCAGAGCATCTAGCCGGGACAAAAACTGGTGTGTTTATGGGTATCAATGGCTTTGATTACTACACGCTATTGATGAATAATCCAGCACAAAACATGGATGCCTATGTTGGGACAGGTAACACCAACTGTATTGCAGCTAACCGGATTTCCTATTTGTTTGATTTCACTGGCCCTAGTCTAGGAATTGATACAGCTTGTTCCTCTTCTCTGGTTGCAGTTCACCTAGCCTGCCAAAGTATTTGGAATGGAGAATCGAGCCTAGCTTTGGCAGGAGGAGTGCGAATTATTTTATCGCCTTGGGTTGCAATTAGCTTTGGTAAAGCAGGCTTTATGGCTCCTGACGGGCGTTGTAAAGCGTTTGACAGTCGGGCCAATGGATATGTTCGCAGCGAGGGTGCTGGTGTTGTCTTACTCAAACCTCTTTCCCAAGCTATAGCTGATGGTGATTCAATCTATGCCGTTATTAAAGGTAGTGCAGTTAATCAAGATGGACGCAGCAATGGCTTAACTGCACCAAATCCTTGGGCGCAAGAAGCACTATTAAAAGAGGCTTATCGGCAAGCTGGGATTTCTCCCTATCAAGTGCAATATATAGAGGCTCATGGTACAGGTACACAACTAGGAGACCCAATAGAAATGAAGGCTCTTGGTAAAGTACTTGCACAAGGCCGTACTGCTGGGAATGATTGTCTGGTTGGTTCGGTTAAAACTAATATTGGACACTTGGAAGCAGCAGCTGGTATTGCAGGTTTAATCAAAGTTGCGCTCTCACTTTATCATCGTCAAATTCCCCCTAGCCTACATTTCCAACAACCTAATCCGTATATTCCTTTTAAGAATTTGCCGTTACGTGTGCCAACAACTTTAGAACCTTGGACAGAAACAACCAATATGGCAGTTGCAGGCGTTAGTTCTTTTAGTTTTGGCGGCACTAATGCTCATGTAGTGTTAGCAGGCGCACCTAAAGTTGAGCCAAAAGAAGCTGTTGTTGATAGTACGTTGCATCTGCTGACTCTATCAGCGAAAAGTGAGAAAGCACTGCAAGATTTAGCCAAGTGCTATTTAGATTTTTGGGCATCTCATCCGTCAGTTTCCTTAGCAGATGTCTGCTTTACAGCTAGTACAGGACGCTCTCATTTCGAGCATCGTCTGGCATTAACAGCTGCCTCAACTGAGCAATTAACGCAACGGTTGGACACTTTTTGTCAAGGTCAAACACCTATCGGTTTAGCCAGTGGTTCTGTTCGCAGTAAACAACATCGGAAAATTGCTTTTCTATTTACCGGACAAGGATCGCAATATGCCAATATGGGGCGGCAACTATACGATACTCAACCTGTATTCCGCAAAACTTTAGAAGAATGCGATCGCCTGCTGCAACCTTATCTCGAAAAATCCCTGTTATCAGTTTTATTCGCATTCACAGACACGGACTTAATCAACCAGACAGCTTATACTCAACCTGCGCTATTTGCTCTAGAATATGCACTCGCCCAAATGTGGCGATCATGGGGTATCTCTCCCAATATAGTCATGGGACACAGCATAGGCGAGTATGTAGCAGCCTGTGTAGCAGGAGTCTTCAGCCTAGAAGACGGATTAAAACTCATAGCTGAACGTGGACGGCTCATGCAAGCTCTACCACCAATAGGTATGATGGCAGCTATATTTGCAACACAAGAGCAAGTCCAACAAGCGATTCTTCCCTATCAATCTCAAGTTAGCATTGCAGCTGTTAACGGCCCTCAACATACAGTAATTTCCGGCGAACAAAACTCTGTAGAATCAGTAATTCAACAGTTACAAGCTGAAGGAATAGAATCTCGCTCTTTGCAAGTATCTCATGCCTTCCACTCGCCATTGATCAACCCCATGCTCGATCAATTCGAGCAATTAGCTAGTCAAGTTCAATATCATCACCCGCGTATTCCTCTTGTCTCCAACCTCACAGGCAAAATTCTCACACCAGAAGAAACTATCGAGGCTATTTATTGGCGACACCACACCAGAAAAGCTGTCCAATTTGCAGGCGGTATCCAAACCCTGATTGAGCAAGATTACGATCTATTTTTAGAAATAGGGCCTCATCCTGTTCTGTCATCAATGGGTAAACGCTGTTTGACCACAGAAAATGCCACTTGGTTGTCTTCAATGCAAAAAGAGCAAGACGACTGGTGGTTAATCTTAAATAGCCTTGGTAGATTATACACAAATGGCTTAGAAATAGATTGGACGAGCTTTCATCAAAGCTACCAGCGTTCCAAAATTCATTTACCAACTTATCCCTTTCAGCGCAAACGTTACTGGATAGAATCTGTTAAAACCATGAATCCACCATTAACAATGAATAAATCTCATATTAACGTAATTGATGTATCAAGTGATATATCAAATGGCACAAACAGTTTTGTTAAAAGAGAAAAAATTATCTCTGTTTTACTACCTCTAATAGGGCGTTGGTTACATATAGATAATCTTAATGAACTAAATGTTCATGTCAATTTTTTAGACCTGGGTGCTGATTCAATTAGCCTTTTAGAAGCTGTTCGGAGTTTAGAAAAAACCTTTGGGATTAAAGTAGAAATCCGTCAATTTTTTGAAGATTTACAAACTGTAGATAGTTTAATCACATATCTTGAGCAACATTTACCAGCTTCATGGGGCGGAGAAATTACCAATCAACCAGAGTTAAAAATTATTGAAAAAACTGAAACATCTCAGTTTGAAACTATTAATCAATTTTCGCAAACTGTGCAACAGCCAGTTCAACAACATCAACCAATACAACCCGTAACGGTGAGCTTTAATGCAGCAGCACAAAATCAAGTAAGCCGCTCATTATCCGAATCACCGCTCACAGGAATTATTGGGCAGCAATTACAAGTGATGTCCCAACAAATTGAACTGTTACGTAGTGAAATTGCGTTACCAAAACAGTTATATCAAACAACTACCACACCAATTGAATTCACATCATCTCAGCCCCAGCTGCCATCTGCAAAAACTACTGATGTTTCTGCCAATCAAACTCCACAAACCTCTGTTATTAAAACAACTTCATCCCAACCAACAGTTATTCCTGTTCAATCTAACGGTAAACTCTCTGCGTCTTCTGCATCTACTAATTCTTTAGGACGTGGAAATGAATTAACTTCTCAGCAGCAATTTTATTTAAATTCCTTTATTGCTCGCTACACCAAACGCACTCCTAGTTCTAAAAAAGAAAAACAAACTTATCATCCTGTATTAGCAGATAGAAGAGCAGCTGCTAGATTCCGTCCATTGACAAAAGAGATTATTTATCCCATCGTCGGTAAAGGTTCTCAAGGCTCGAAAATCTGGGATTTGGACGGCAACGAGTATATCGACCTGTCAATGGGATTTGGAGTACACTTATTTGGGCATTCTCCATCTTTCATAATGGAAGCTGTAGCAGAGCAAATTAAAGAAGGCATCCAAATCGGGCCACAGTCGAGATGGGCAGGTGAGGTAGCTGAACTCATCTCTGAACTGACAGGGATGGATAGAGTTGCATTCTGTAATACAGGTACAGAAGCAGTAATGATTGCGTTGCGCTTGGCGCGTGGTGTTACAGGTCGCTCAAAAATTGCTTTCTTTTCTGGCTCTTATCATGGCCAATATGATGGGTCTTTACTAGTTTTATCGCAAACAGAAGATGGCAAACCTGCGGCGTTACCCTTGACTGGCATTCCGCAATCTTTAGCTGAGGATACATTAATTCTGAAATATGGCGATCTCCAATCCCTAGAATTAATTCGAGAAAATGCCCAAGAATTAGCGGCTGTTATTGTTGAGCCAGTACAAAGCGATCATCCAGATGTACAGCCGCAAGAATTCTTACAAAATTTAAGAGAACTGACCAAAGCTCAAAATATCATACTGATTTTTGATGAAGTAATTACAGGCTTCCGCCTTCATCTTGGTGGTGCTCAAGCATGGTACGGTATCAATGCAGATATAGCTACTTACGGTAAAGTTGTAGGTGGAGGGATGCCGATTGGTATCGTTGCTGGCAGAGCTAAGTATATGGATAGTATGGATGGTGGCGCATGGAATTATGGCGATCAATCACGTCCTCGTCCTGGAACTATTTTCTACGGTGGAACCTTTAATAAAAATCCCTTGACTACGGCTACTGCTAGAGCGGTTCTCAAGTATCTTAAACAGCAAGGCCCTACTTTACAACAAAACTTGAATCAGCGTACTGCAAAATTAGCTACTCAAATTAATGCTTACTTCCAACAACAGCAAGTGCCAATTCAAGTTCTTTATTGTGGTTCTCTCTTCCGCTTTGCGCTTGTACAGAATTCTCTGGGTTCCCTTTCCGCAGATCAGTTGTCCGACCTGAATTTGGAACTAGATTTGTTCCACTATCACATGATTGAGAAAGGAATTTATATTTGGGAAGGTCGCAACTTGTTCTTGTCAACTGCTCACACTGATGAAGATATTGATTATGTGATTCAAGCTGTGAAGCAGAGTGTCGAAGATATGCGAACAGGCGGTTTTTTTTTAACTTCTCGTGAGTTACTCAATCATAAACAACACTCTGGAAGTATAAATAAAACCACTACTACTGCTACTGATATGATTGCAGATGTCGCTCACACTATAAATCAAGAAATCACAACGGCAAACGATGACTTTTCTGCATGGAAAGTTATACCAGTGCCAGAGCAGCGACATCTGCCTTTTCCTCTGACAGATATTCAGCAAGCTTATTGGTTGGGGCAGAGTAGTGTTTTTGAACTAGGAAATTTGCGAGCGCATACTTATGATGAATATGAAGTTTACGATTTAGATATTAACCGATGTCAGCGAGTTTTACAGAGGTTGATTGAGCGACATGATATGCTGCGGGCAGTGATTTCGCCAGATGGACAACAGCAAATTCTAGAGCAAGTCCCAGATTATCAAATAGAGGTCGTTGATTTGCGAGGTCAGGAGCCAGAAGTAGTTACAGCCTGTTTAGAATCGGTACGACAGCGTATGATTCAGCACGGCCCTAGCACTGACAAATGGCCTTTATTTGAAATTACAGTTCATCGACTTGATGAACGATGTTTTCGCGTTCATTTCAGCGTTAGTTTGATGATTTTAGATGGCATATCTGACGGTATTGCTACCCAAGAATTTTGCCAGCTATATCAGAATCTTGATATTTATCTTCCTACTTTGGAGATTTCTTATCGAGACTATGTATTAGCCCTGAATAAATTTCAAAATTCCAAGACTTATCAAAACTCTTTAGCATATTGGAAAAATCGTCTGTCTACTTTACCGCCTGCGCCAGAATTACCTTTGGCGAAAAATCTTGCTTTAGTATCACAGTCAAAATTTATCCGCCGGACTGGAAAATTAGCACCAGAAAGTTGGCAACGGTTTAAAGCTAAAGCTACTCGCTTAGGTTTGACACCGACAAATGCCCTGTGTGCAGTTTATTGTGAGGTGTTGGCTACTTGGAGCAAAACGCGCCATTTTACTCTTAACATCCTGTTTTTTAATCGTCTACCTTTACATCCTCAAGTTGATGATTTGATCGGTAATTTTAGCTCTACCATTTTGTTAGAAGTAAATTATTCCCAATCTGCTGCTTTTGCCACTAGAGCTAAACGTCTGCAAAGTCAGTTATTTACTGATTTAGAACATAGTGATGTTAGTGGGATACAAGTATTACGCGAACAAAGTCGCATAGAAACCAAGACTTCCAAAGCGGCGATGCCAATAGTATTTACTAGCAGTTTGAATTTGCAGCCTCAAGGTAACGAAGCGATCGCAGTACCACTGTCAGGTAAATTAATTTGCAATGCTTTGCAAACACCCCAAGTGCAGATTGACCATGAGGTCTACGAACAAAATGGAGCGCTGCTATGTAACTGGGATGTAGTAGAAGAAATATTTCCAGAAGGAATGATAGATGATATGTTTAGTGCTTATACTCATCTTCTCCAGCGTTTAGCTGATGAAGACGAGGCATGGCAAGAACAGTCATTTCAACTCCTACCAGCCAGACAGTTAGAACAAAGAATTGCTGTTAACAGTACTGATGCACCGATAGCAAAGGCAATGCTGCATACTTTATTTGCAGAACAAGTAGCCGAGCGATCGCAGCAAGCAGCAGTTGTGGCAGCCAACAAGACCTTAACTTATCAGGAATTATATCGTTACTCTCATCAAATAGGACGTTGGCTGAGACAGTTAGGCACTCGTCCTAATGTACTGGTGGCAGTTGTGATGCAGAAAGGTTGGGAGCAAGTTGTTGCCGTTTTAGGAGTCCTGCAATCTGGAGCCGCTTACTTACCAATCGATCCAGCCCTACCCCAAGAGCGCCTTCAATATCTAATTGCCCAAAGTGAAGTCGGCTTAGTATTGACACAATCCTGGCTCAAGGACAAAATACAATGGACTGAAAATATCCAACTACTGTGCGTCGATAGAGAGGATATAGAAAATATAGATGATCAGCCCTTAGAACTGATTCAGCAACCAGAAGATTTAGCCTATGTTATCTTTACATCAGGCTCCACAGGTTTACCCAAAGGTGTGATGGTCGATCATCGTGGTGCTGTCAACACAATTTGTGATGTCAACAAACACTTCGGCGTAGGGTCTGAGGATCGAGTGCTGGCTTTATCTTCCTTAAGTTTTGACTTGTCAGTATATGACATCTTTGGTACTCTGGCTGCTGGCGGTACAATAATTCTTCCTGATGCCGATGCGCTCAAAAATCCTGCCCATTGGACTCAATTGCTAATAGAAGAAAAAATCACAATCTGGAATTCTGTACCCGCCTTGATGCAGATGTTGGTTGATTATGCCTCTAGCTATGATTTATCAGCCTGTTCCCTACGCCTAGTGCTTTTAAGTGGTGATTGGATTGGAGTTACATTACCAGATCAAATTAAGTCTTTATTTGCCGGAGTGCAGGTGATTAGTTTAGGAGGAGCTACAGAAGCTTCTATCTGGTCTGTTTGTTATCCCATTACGACGGTTGATCCTACACAACCCAGCATTCTATATGGCAAACCTATGACCAATCAGCGCACTCACATTCTCAATGACAATTTAGCACCATGCCCAGATTGGGTAGTCGGTAATCTCTATCTAGAAGGTATTGGCTTGGCAAAAGGTTATTGGCGAGATGAGAAAAAAACCAATGCTCAATTTATTGTTCATCCTCAGACAGGAAAACGTTTGTACAGAACAGGCGATATTGGGCGTTATCTTCCTGATGGCAACATTGAATTTCTGGGTAGAGAAGACTTTCAAGTTAAGGTTCAAGGCTACCGCATTGAGTTAGGAGAAATTGAAAGCGCACTTAGACAACACCCAGCTATACGTGATGTATTTGTAACAGCAGTTGGTGAAGTTCATAGTAGCAAGCGTTTAGTCGCTTATGTCCGTACCGAGCAAAGTTTGATTGCAGATGTGAATGAGCTACGAAACTTTCTCGGACATAAGTTGCCAGAGTACATGATTCCAACTGCTTTTATTGTCTTGGAAACTTTTCCATTGACTCCTAATGGTAAAGTAGACCGCAAAGCACTACCAAATCCTGAAAGGGTAACTGAAAGACAAAGTAATTTTGTCGCACCTGCTGATGCACTGCAATTGCAATTAGCACAAATTTGGGAAGAATTACTAAATGTCCATCCTGTAGGTATTCGAGACAATTTCTTTGAGTTAGGAGGTAATTCTCTTTTAGCTGTGCGTCTGATGGCTAAAGTTCATAAGCTATATCAACAAGAACTTTCATTATCAACACTTTTGCAAGGGCCTAGTGTCGAACATTTAGCTAATGTTTTACGCCAACAAACAACCCAGCGCTGGTCATCTTTGGTAGAAATTCAGCCTGGTACTTCTCAAAGACCTTTGTTTTTCGTCCACCCAGTCGGCGGAAATGTGCTGTGCTACGTAGACTTAGCCCGTAATTTAGGAAGTGAGAAACCATTTTATGGTTTGCAATCTGTAGGTCTCAATGGCGAACAGCCGCCTTACACTAGGGTTGAAGATATGGCTGCTCATTATATCCAAGAGTTGCAGACTATCCAGCCTCAAGGGCCTTATTTATTAGGAGGTTGGTCAATGGGCGGGCTGGTAGCTTATGAAATGGCGCAGCAATTGCATCAACAGCAGCAGGAAGTTAGCGCATTAGTTTTGCTAGATAGTCGTGTACCTACTTCTGTACCTAACCTAGATGATGCTACACTCTTGACATGGTTTGCTAGAGATTTAAGCGGATTAGTTGGTAAAAATTTCACACTATTACCCGATGAAATCCAAAATCTCAAATCAGAAGCAGGATTGCATTACCTTTTAGAACAAGCAATTAAAGCCGATATTTTGCCATCAGATATTGAGGTAACACAAATGCAACGTCTGCTAGAGATTTTTAAAGCTAACACACGCGCTATGTGGAACTATCAACCAAAGGTTTATGCACAGCCAATAGTGCTAATCCGTCCGCAAGAAGTATTTTCAGCAGATTTTGATGATTTTGGCGATGCTAGCTGGGGTTGGCATAAGTTTGCCCAACAGCTAACAATCCAGACTATATCTGGTAATCATTACAGTATTTTGGCTCAACCCCATGTGCGAGTTTTAGCACAACAGTTGCGAGAATACTTAGCTCAGGTAATTTAAATAAATCATTCCTAAGCAAACAGGATACTGAGATGGAACAACGTGCTGTTGCAAAAAGGATGCGGGTTTTTATTATTATTTGGTTGGGACAACTTGTGTCTCTGCTGGGTTCTGGTCTGACAAGCTTTGCATTGGGCGTTTGGGTCTATCAACGCACGGGGTCGGTAACTGACTTTTCACTGATTTCTTTATTCACTACCTTACCGTTGGTTTTGGCTTCACCCGTAGCAGGTGCTTTTGTAGACCGTTGGGATCGACGGAAAACAATGTTTTATAGCGATCTAGGGGCTGGTATAAGTACTATAGCGATCGCTTTACTCTTGTTTTTCGGTCGGTTGGAATTGTGGCATATTTATTTAGCAACAGCCGTTAGTTCTATCTGTAAAGCTTTTCAATTACCAGCCTACACCGCAGCTAGTACTACTTTAGTGCCTAAAGAGCATCTCCATCGGGTAGGTGGTCTAACTCAAATGGGCCAATCTGTCGCTGAACTGGCTTCACCTGTACTCGCGGGGATACTAGTTGTCACGATTAAAATTCAGGGTGTACTTTTAATCGACTTCTGTACTTTCTGTTTTGCTTTAATTACGCTACTGATTGTTAAATTTCCCAAATATGAAACCACAACTATTGATGCTATCAAGAAATCTTCGCTGCTAGGTGATATCTCCTCTGGTTGGCATTACATTACAACACGGCCTGGACTACTAGGATTGCAGATGTTTTTCGCAGCCACTAACTTTCTGCAAGGAATTGTAGAAGTGTTGGCGACACCGCTCATTCTTTCTTTTGTTTCGCCTGCTGTTGCTGGTAGTATACTTTCTATTGGCGGTAGTGGGATGCTCTTTGGCAGCATTGTGATGAGTATCTGGAAGGGCCCTAAACGCCGTGTCAATGTTGTATTTTGTTTCTTGTTCCTCAACGGATTAAGCATGATTGTCGCTGGGTTGCGCGCTTCGCCTGCTCTTTTTACTCTTGCTGTTTTCCTTTTCTGTTATGGTCTACCAATGATCAACGGTTCTAACCAAATAATCATTCAACGCAAGGTTCCCCTTGATTTACAGGGAAGGGTTTTTGCTTTGAGTAAAATGATTTCTGGAATTTCCTTCCCGGTCGCTTATCTTGTGGCCGGGCCTCTGTCAGACTATGTTTTTGAGCCGCTAATGGCTGTTAACGGGCCTTTAGCTGACAGCATTGGACAGATTATTGGTATTGGCAAAGGGCGCGGCATTGCTTTACTGTTCATTGTTATAGGAACCTTGACGATGATAGCGACAGTTCTTGCTTACCAGTATCCTCGTCTACGACGGGTAGAGGATGAAATCCCAGATATAAGCTTTTAATTGTTCACACTGAGATCAAGTCTGCATTGTTGAGATTAGAAGTCGTTTTCTCTTCTAACTAAAGCATAGTTTCCTGTTGTTTCTCTGAAACAACCAGATTTTTATAGGTTGATTAGTTTTTTATCTGCAAGTTTAGTTAATTTCATTCACATAAAGAGTAGAAAGCTCATGAAAAAACAATCGTCTAAGTTTGTGATAGATTTGAATGAGATTGAAGATTCTTCTCTAGTACGTTATCCGCAGCGTCAAGTTAGCGATCGCTACAATTACACAGACTGGTCAAACTCTACAAAAACTGCACTAATCCTCAATCTAATAGATATACCCTATACTCAATTTGACGTTAAGGATGTTGATTTTAAAACAAAATTATGGACTGGTGATACTGGCGATCGCACTGGCATAGCATTAATAAATAATTCAATAAAGATAGATGGAACTCAAGCACAGCAACTAATTACTGCTTCAGGTAGCCAAACTTTATCTTCTTTATCTAGCAAAACTAAAAATCAAAATTGTAGGACAGATTTATCAATTACTTTTGGCAAAATTGAAGAACCTACAATTTTTCCAGACGAACGCGGAAAGGTTAACGTTATTGTTAGGAATCAAGGTCAAGCAAAGTACAAAGGGCCTTTAACTATCAACCTTTATGCTTCAACAGACTCAGTTTTAGATGATTCACCACTAAATACCCTCAACCCGGCATTAGAAGGAACAGACGAATTACTTGGCAGTTTGAATCTGTCATATTTGAATTTAGCACCAGGTGAATCTAAAACTTTTACAATCAACTTTGCTGAGGCTAAATTTCGTACTCCTAGTGTGGTGTCACCGGGCGCTTATTATCTATTAGCTGAAGTTGATCCAAACAACACCATTGTTGAAAGCAATGAAAACAACAACCTCAACAACATTTTTGTTTCTACGCCAGGGACTGATGTTGTACTCGATTGGAATTCCACCCTATTTAATGCCATACAGGCAAATAACATCAAAATCGAAAAGGAACTCGCACAGGGGGATATTGAAGGAGCATTAGAACTAGCGGCTCTTGATCCGCGTAACGCCGCAATAATACACTTGGCAATATATGATGCTGTCAATGCTATTGACCGTAGCCACGATCCTTATTTTGCCAACATAGACCCATCGGAAACAGTTGGTGCATCTCTGGAGGCCGCAGTAGTTGGCGCAGCCTACCAAACATTAATCAATCTATATCCAGGAGAAAAAGACGCATTCGAGGCGCAAAAAACTCGGTCTTTGGCAGAGATTCCCAACGGTAAAGCTAAAGAACTTGGCTATAGTTTAGGGGTACGCGTTGCTAATCAAATACTAGAATTAAGGAGTAATGATGGCGCAATAGAAGCATTTTTTAAACCTTATACAGCCCAGCCTATTCCTGGTGTTTGGCGACCAACTATTAATAGTAGTACAGGTGAGATCGGTGGCGAAGCATTATTGCCTGGTTGGGGTGATGTTACTCCATTTGCAATATCTAGTGTGGAAGATGTTTTACAAGGTACTGGGATAAAAGACCCTCCAGCGTTAGATAGCATTCAGTATGCAGAAGAACTGGAACAAGTTCGATTATTTGGTGGTTTAGAAGACACCGATATTACTGATGTTGTCCGCACTTCACAACAGACTGAAATCGCAAAATTCTGGGCTTACGATCGCTCCGGCACATTTGGAGAACCTTATAACCTGATTGCTCAAAGGACAGCTTTACAACAAGGTAATACTCTAACAGAAAATGCTCGGCTGTTTGCACTCATGAATATGGCGATCGCTGATGCAGGTGTCGTTGCATTCGATGCAAAATATACATACAATCAATGGCGACCAATTACTGGAATTCGAGAAGCTGATACAGACGGTAATCCATACACAGTTCAAGATCCTAATTGGAAATCGCTGCTAGATACTCCATCACATCCTGACTACATGGCAGCACACTCTGCATTAGGTGCTGCGGCTGGTACAGTTTTGGCTTCTTTCTATGGTACTGATAACATCAGTTTTAGCCTCACTTCCCAAGAATTACCTGGTGTTGCCCGCTATTTTCTAGGCTTTAGAGAGTTTGTAGAAGAAAACTCTATCAGCCGTTTTTATGGTGGGGTTCATCTACCTTCATCAAGTGAAGCTGGGTTAATTGCAGGTACATCTGTTGGTAATTATGTAGTTGATAATTTCTTAGTGTAGTAAGCTGCAAGGCTTATACCAATTCACAACTCATAATTCGCAATTTAACAAATCAGGTTTAGCGAGGCTCTTTTCGTTTCATCTGTTACTCTCTTTTGGAGACTTGGTATTACTCTCCTTTTAATCTTCTAGATACTAGAGGATAAATTGAGAAATCTAGTTCCCTCCCCTTGCAAAGGGGAGGGTTAAGGTGAGGTAACCCAAACACTGCAACGATTATCAATATTTATATGAACTTGATTAAGTTTTGATATACAATTCACAAAACAAAATACTAAATTTTTATGAATTTATAAAACTATAAAACAACAATTTGCTATTCAACATTTAAGTTATTTAAATAACATTAATCATTACCACGCTGGAATTTAAAAAAGATTATGCGACAAGTAATTATTAACTGCAAATTTTATCTTACTTCAAGTATATTAGCTTTAACTACCTACTTAATTATTTTATCTTTAGCTTTTTTTTGTAATCCTGTGCCTTTGGCGAATCTCTTAGGCTTCTTTGCATTATTGGCTTATATAGCTACGCTAATACCAAGTATATTTAAAATGATATTTCCAAAATTTAGAAGTAACAAAAGTATAATTTGGTTATTAAAAAAGCGACGTTATGTTGGAATGACAGCTTTCTTTTTTGGTTCAAATCATGGGTTGTTGTTGATACTTCAAAGACAAATTAATTTGCTATCCCCTTTAACTTATATTGAATATTTTCAAGGTATGACTATAATGTTTATCTTCAGTATTTTAGCAATAACATCAAATGATTGGAGCGTGAAAAACCTAAAAACATATTGGAAAAAGATACATCAATTAACTTACTTTGTTATATTCTTACTGCCTTGGCATATTTTAGATAAAATGTCATTAAAATGGACTTATTTAACACCCTTTGCAGTAGCATTTTCATTAATCAATCTCTGCGTTTTTATATTTTTAAAATACAAGAAACAAATTAATAGCTAATGCTAAAGCTTTACTTTTTCTAATATTCTTACACTAACTATGAAACTTTGAAAACAATATTTTTTGACAATGCTAGTAAAAACTCTCAAAGCTGATTTTGAAATTATTTTTGAACGAGACCCCGCCGCAAGTAATTGGTTAGAAGTATTGTTTTGCTATCCAGGTTTACAAGCACTATTTTGTCATCGTATAGCACATTGGTTGTATTGTCTAAAGTTACCTTTAATTCCTCGCCTGATTTCTTATTTTAGCCGTTGGTTAACTGGAATAGAAATTCATCCAGGGGCAAAAATTGGTTCGCACGTATTTATTGATCACGGTATGGGTGTTGTTATCGGAGAAACAGCAGTTGTTGATGACTACGCTTTAATTTATCAAGGTGTAACGCTTGGTGGTACTGGTAAAGAAGTAGGAAAACGTCACCCTAGTCTTGGAAAGTATGTCATTGTAGGTGCTGGCGCAAAGGTATTGGGAAATATCCAAATTGGCGATAACGTTCGTATTGGTGCGGGTGCTGTTGTTTTACAAAATATTCCATCTAATTGCACTGTAGTAGGTATTCCTGGTCGAATTGTTCGCTATCAAAGGCAATCAAATGATTGTCTTGAACATCATAAATTACCAGATCCAGAAGCAGAAACTATTTCTTATTTATCTAAAAAGATAAAATTCTTAGAGGAAGAAATTGAGTTTTTGAAAGTATTATTGTTGCAAAACCAAAAGAATTCCGCAGCGATTGAATTGTCAAAAGCTTCTATTAATGAAGTGCATTTATCTATTGCCAATAATCAAGATTCAAAATTATTAAACTTATGAAACCTTATTTAGCAGCTGCTATTCAAATGACAAGTGTGCCTAATTTGGAACAAAATTTAGCTCAGGCAGAGAAATTAGTTGAGACGGCTGTAGAGCAAGGTGCTAAATTAGTGGGTTTACCAGAAAACTTTTCTTTTATGGGAGAAGTAAAGGATAAACTTGCACAAGCGGAAGAGATTTCTGTTGCTAGCAAAAAGTTTTTGAAACAAATGGCTCAACGTTTCCAAATTACTATATTAGGTGGTGGTTTTCCTATTCCCATTGCTGATAAAAGTAAAGTATATAACACGGCTTTACTTCTTGATCCTCAAGGTAAAGAAATCAATTACTATCAGAAGGTACATTTATTCGATGTGAATGTTCCTGATGGCAATAGTTACACAGAATCTAGTAGTGTTGTACCCGGACAGCATTTACCTTCAGTCTATGTTTCCAAAGAGTTGGGTAACATAGGAGTCTCTATTTGTTACGATGTACGTTTTCCTGAGTTATATAGGTATATTGCAGATAAAGGTGGAAATATTATATTTGTTCCTGCTGCCTTTACTGCTTTTACTGGCAAAGACCACTGGCAAGTTTTATTGCAAGCTAGAGCAATCGAAAATACTTCTTATATCATTGCTCCTGCTCAAACCGGAATTAACTATGGTCAACGCCAAACTTACGGTCATGCTATGATTATTGATCCCTGGGGAGTAATTTTAGCTGATGCTGGCGATAAACCAGGAGTAGCGATAGCTAAAATAAGTCCAGAACGTCTTGAGCAAGTTCGCGCTCAAATGCCATCTCTAAAACATCGAGTTTTTATCTAGCTATTGACGACAATTCATAGTTCAGTCTGTATGAGGTTTAAGTAAGTATTATGAGCTTAGAACTTTATCACTTCCCCGACTCTCTTTGTTCTCAAAAGGTACGTATAGCTTTAGCTGAAAAAGGGCTTGAGTGGAAAAGCCACATTGTGAATTTATTGACTTTTGAAAATTTACAACCGAATTATATTCGGATTAATCCTAAAGGAGTTGTACCAACTTTAGTCAATAATGGTAATATAATCTGCAACTCAGCTATTGTCATTAAATATCTTGATCAAAACTTTCCTGAAACTAGTCTTACACCAGTAGATCCAGCGTTACAAGAGAAGATGAACCAATGGATTAGTCTTCAAGACTCTTTTCCAATGCGTGAATTAATTTATGGCAATTTGAAAGGACTTGACGGGTTTGTAGCCCGTCGCTCAGTAATGATGAAACAAGATATTATCAGTAAATTGATGCGTGAGCATCCAGACTTACACAATCAATATGCTACTAAATTGAAAGATGTAAAAGATTGGAATATCACAGTTTTAGAAAAGGCAAAAGTAAAAAGTATCAATAATACAATGAATCCAATTCTTGATAAGCTTGAAAACGAAGTTAGCAATAGTATGTGGCTTTGCGGAGATGAATATTCGCTTGCTGATGTAGTTTGGACAGCAGTACTTAATTATTTAGTACAGCTTCAAATTGATGATTTTGCTATCAAGAAAGATCGCAAAGCTATATATTTATATATAGACCGCTTGAAAGCTAGACCTAGTTTTAAAACAGCAATTCAAGATTACCTCGAAACAAAAGTTATGCAACCAATTATCCTGGCTGGTTTAAGAAGAATTTTTCTTGGTTTCTGATATTTTATTCTTTTTGTTTCAATTATTCAGAATATACTCTAGGCGGATTGTACACGTCGATAAACTGACAATTGTAGTTTGTACAAATGTGATGAAAGCTTATCTCTATTTTTTTGTTCTTCCTTATTTCTGTAGGCTCATAGTATGGACACTGCACAGTAGACAACATCAATTTATCACTTTATTATGCAGCGCACAATTTTTATATCTTGGTAGAAGTAGTTTAGTGGTGAGCCTTGCTTGGAAACTTTTTTCCTTGGGAGGCGGAGACGGTATATAGTAATTTCTGAATATGTTAATTGCGAACTTGTACCGAGTGCAGACGAAATATTGCGAATTACAAATTGCGAGTTGGTATGAATATATCAACTTTAAAGTGAAACGCTATCATTTCCAAAATTCTAATTCTTGATTCTGGATTCTGTTTTAGTAAGTACGGTTTTTGCAACCTAATATAGTAAAGAAATATCTATATCGTCACAAAAAGTAAGACTTTTGAATTAAATAACTAATATGAATTAAAGTAAAAAAATAGCTTTGATAAAAATTCAAGTAAAAGATTTTTACCCTTCAGAAAGCCATATAATTAGATACACTTAGCAATTTGAGAGAGCCAAGGAGAAATAAGTGGTACTTTTAAAAGGCTTTGAGATTGAGATGTATACCGGTACGTCTCAAGGTGAAATTATTGGTCTCTCCGATAAGATTGTCTCCGACTTAAAGGGATTTATGAGAGAACCAGACAGTCGTAATGTAGAATATACAACTCATCCATCCACAGGTTACGAAAATCTCTTATGTGCCTTACTACAACCGCGAAAAGTTTTACGAGAATATCTCCAGCGTTTGGGTAACTACACTCTCATACCAGGAAGTACGCTGCATTTGAGTGGAGGCGATCGCTTCTTTCGTTCCGACCCCACAAATCCATATCATGGCTATATTGAGCAAACCTACGGCACAAAGGTAGTTACAGCTAGCGTACATATAAATATAGGTATTAATGATCCAGAAATATTAATGCTGGCTTGTCGCGTCATCCGTTTAGAAGCACCGCTATTTCTTGCCCTGAGTGCGTCATCGCCCTTTCTTGATGGCAAAGCCACTGGCTACCACTCAACTCGTTGGGGAGTCTTTCCCCAAACTCCCGCCTACGTGCCATTATTTACTAGCCACGCCCATCATATTCGATGGGTAGAAGAACAATTAATGGCTGGGACAATGCAAAATGTTCGGCATTTATGGGTATCAGTGCGTCCAAATGGAAATCACCGTCCTTATAAGCTAAATCGTCTAGAACTAAGAATTTGCGATTTAGTCATAGATCCTATTGCTTTACTGGCAATTACCGCATTGTTAGAAGCCCGTTTGTTGCAGATAATAGATAATCCCGATTTAGATCCCTTAACTAACAGCACCTTCTCTCCAGACGAACTGATAGCCCTCACCACTAATAATGAATTAGCCGCAGCTAGTGCCAGTCTTGATGCCCAGATGCAACATTGGCAAGATGGCAGAATAATTTTAGCAAGAGATTGGATTGCAGAATTATATCAAGAACTTTGGGCAATCGCTAAACAACAAGGGTTTAGCTGTTTTCTTTCTCCTTTGCATAAAATTTTGCGCGAAGGCAATGAGGCCCAACAGTGGCTACAACTACATCGCGTCGGTTTTAACTGTCAGCGTGTAATTACCCAAGCTATTGTGGCTACACAAGAATGCGAAGTAGAACTAGAAAACAAATTGTGTTCTTCCTTACTAGCTTAATCAGGCAAACAATTAGTCGGAGTCATCGTGCCAGCACTCCATGTGAAAATCAAAGCCAGGATTTTACACAAACTCCTTGCTGTCTTCAATCATCGGACACCGCCGCATCATTTCCGCCAACGCCACTGCCTCTCCATCCGGCGTATACACAACCTCCCCCGACATCGCAATCACAATCCTATTTTTCCGCGCCCACTCAAACCACTCCTTCACGCCAGACTTGACCTGTGCGGATTCTGGTTTTCTACCTTCCCTGCAAGCAGATACAAACACAGCTTCCGGTGACTTGATCCCTTTCCAAGTCCGCACTGCCTCCATCAAGTAAGCGATCACCCCCGGTACATTCGCCCAGTACCGCTTAACTGTACGCTGAATCTCCCCGTTAAGCCGAAACTGTGGCGTACAAGAAATCTCCCTCAACTGCTGCAATACCTCCTGCACTTCCTCTTGACTGGGCTGTACTGATTTATCTTGTGGCTCAGTGTAATCATCACCAGAGTCTTCATCATAATAATTTGACGCAACCGGGGCGGCGGAAGAATGACCCTCATGAGTATTTGTCTCGTTAGTCGAGTTAACCTGTCCTGGTTCATCAACGAAGAGAGTAATCTGGGGTAGCTCTAACTCTGGGGTTTGGCAAGTCGTTTCCTGGTTACATTCCAAAATCTCCGGTTTCACTTCCTCACTTTTAGGAGACTTAACAGCATTTCTTTTATTGAGGACAAGGATACAACTTCATCATCTGTTGCAACTCAACAGGTTCCCCATTTGGTGTATAGACTACGCCACCTGACATTGCCCCAACTATCCTTTGTTTGTAGGCCCAACTGAACCATGCGTCTACTTGCGTTGTCACCGTATTCTTCCCTTTAGTGCCAGTCTTACACGAATTGATAAACAAGCCAGTGGGATTTTTACACCATCCCTCTTGTACAGCTTCCTTCACCACCGCGATCGCTCCGTGAACATTCACCCAGTATTTCTTAATAACCCCCAAGCAGGGTTGCGGGTTTATTCGTAGCCTTCTCAATTCGTGACAAACCTCGACAATTTCTTGCTTAGACACATTTAACTGGGCTTCATCTACCGCGCCAGAAAGCTCGTCTTGATGATGGTCTTTCACTCCTGTTGAGTCATCTTGTTCTGATTCATCAACAAAGTGAATAATCTGGGGTAACTCTAACTCTGGGGTTTGACAAGTCTTTTCCTGGTCACATTCCAAATTCTCGCTTTCCACTTCCTCACTTTTTTCAAGCTCAACAGCACTGTGTTGTTGTGAAGCGAACTCTTTGGAAGGGAAGTCTTTGTTATGATCTGCCGCCTGTGAGCAGATCGATATGTCCAAATTGCTCACATCGATCTGCTGATTTTGACAAATGCGATTCCACAAGGCTTGTACGTTCTCGACGTTAACCGTGAACCAGTTTGCTTGATACCAAGTTTTCTCACTATGACGGCAGACATCAATCAACTTGAAATTATCCCTCAAGTTGGCGATCGCACGTCTAATCGCTGATGTGGTCAGAAATGGCAGAGTTTCGCCCCAATCCTTGAGTGTTTTCCAAAACCAACGCCTGCCATCACGCTTGATGTGCTTGGATATTTGGCAAAAATAATGAATCTGCTGGAGTATTACTGCTTCGTGTAAACCAATCTCTGCGGCCAACAGAGGAGGAACCAACAGAGGGGATTCTGGGGTGATTAATTTACTGGTCATATATTTTACTCAATATTTAAAACGGCATATTTTCTTGGTCTTCTTCTGGCGCTTGTGACCAAAATTCTCTGAGTGCTTGAAGTTTTGCGGCTTGTAACTGCTGTTTTTCTTCGGGGGATACTTCACCAACCAATTGCGCTACCTCAGCCCGTTGTTGTTCTTTCAACTGCTCAACAGTGACAGAGGGTAGGGCTAACGGCTCAGTTTGACCCTGCTGGGAGGGGCGGAAATTGCGGCGACGGTACAGAAAGCGGAAATGGCGTTTGTCTTGTGGAGGCAGCTTGTTCCATACTTCAGCATCCCAACCGGGGGGTATGAAGTCAGATGATGGGGGCAGCAGGGTTTGTACTTGAGCTTGTAGCTGGGCAATGGCTTCTTGCATAGCAGGGATAGCTGCAAGTAACGCCATCTGCTCTGCACTGAGGGTTTGCGGCGAGTAACCCGTCTGCGACCAGATGAACACCCTCAGCCCAGCCCTAGCAACCATGCGGTAATTTTCCACAGCGATCGCTTTGCCTTTATACTTGCGAGAGTCAACGGCGTAATATTCCAGAATCGCGTGGCAAAGTTCGTCAATTACGTACAAGCTCCCATGAGCGTCATTCGTGATGAGTCTCCATTCTTTACCAGCATAGGGTTGTAGCGATTTTGGTAAGTTATTCGTGATGGGGTCGCAATCACGAATCCTGTTGAGCAATTGAGTAATGGTGTGTTGTTCGGTTCCGCAAAAATCAGCTAAGGCAGTAACGGTCATTCCACTTACACCGTCGTTAGTGCGGGTACAGAATCCTAACTCGTCCTGAATCTGAAATGTGATCGCATCCATAAATATTTCTCCAAATTTTGACGCATGAAAATATCAGCAGCAGTTGATTCATGCCGCATTCGGTTGTTTGGGCTATTTAGTAGTCGAGAGTCTTACAACAGGCGTAACTCGTCCTTAGAATGTCGGAATGATTTTTCAGTTCGATCTTTCCAGTGATCCCATGCCACCCAGACATCATCACCTAAGTCTTGAATAACCTCTCCCCTAGCTACATATAAAGCGCAGTATTCGTCAGCATGGGCAACGATGGAACCTACGGTTATAGTTTTGGGTTGTGCGGCCTTCTCTAAAGCGGTAATTAGTTCTACCTCTTGTGGGGTTAACTGGGCTAAGTAATCTTCTTCAATAACCTCGTATTCTCGCGCCACTGTTAAATAGTCAATCCATGTACACCCCGGCTTTGACAACACAGCCCGAATATCACTTACCGCCTGGGGTAATAGTTGCAACTGTTCGGCACGATATGCGATCGCCTGTGGTGTTGGCTCACTCCCCAGGATTAACGCCGCAGCTTGCAGGGCTTGGGTATTGTTCATTGCCGTCGCCAAATTACCGAGGGCGATACCCATCAAGCGTAAGCACTCGGTGGCGTTTTCCTTGGGTGGTTCCTCCGCCAGCGATCGCAGGTCAATCGTTTTGTCTAAAGCTTGTTTGACTCCTTTGTTAAGTGCTTTAGTCGCTTGCTTAGTGAGAGTATTGTTCCACTGTTGGGCGGGATGTTCTTGTACTGATTTCTCTAACTCCTGAATACGCTGTTTAAGTTGTTGGTTCTCATACTCCAACTGCCTCAATGCTTCCATTTTGTCCAGCCGTTGCTGTAACTGGGTGTTCTGCTCTTTCTGCTGCTGAAATAGTTGTTGCAGAGATGTCAGTTGTTCTTGTACCTGTTCTTCAGCCTTAGCGGTAGCTTCTGACAGTAAACCAATTCTTAACTCTTGTTCTAGCCGTTCCAATTCCTGCCGATGCTGCTGTTTCAGTGCGGCGATCGCTTCGGCGTATTCTGGGGAATATTGACGCTCGGTAGTCAATGACTCAATTTCGTCATTACTCAAGTTAGTCAAATCAGTATTGTTAATCAACAACTTCTCACCATCGGCAAAGGTGACAATTTGCTGGGTCGGGTTCGGTGCGTCTGCCTCAATGGTTCCTTCATCTCCACATCTGGGGTGAGATGGTGAGGTAACTTTTACTTGGTTCGTTTTGGGAACCAATGGTTCCTGAGACGGTGCTTTTGTGCGTGGTTGTCGAGGAACCACTTTCTGAGCCGCAGCCGCAAAATCCGATTCACTGGGTGAGGGGTTTTCTTGAACTGCGATCGCCACAGCTTGTTTTAACTTTTCTGGCTCCTCCACCAGACGCAGTAACGGACGGGCTTGACGCTCATTCTTGATGTGCTGCCCCAACTCGCCTACTGTATCAATGACCTTCTTTGCCCCCAGCAGTTGGTTAATGCGTCTCAAGCCACCCCAGTCAGATAGTTCACGCTGGCAGTATTCTTTAAAACTGGTGTACCCGGCTTCAAGGTACATCTGTTTATCGCGCATCTGCAATATTTCCTCAACAGCTTGCCATTCAAAACGGTTAATGGAGGTAAACGTTTCTTTGATGCTGGAGTTGAGAATGCTATAGCTGTGTGCTGATGTTGTTTCGCAGTCTAGTGTCAGCATATTTTTCTCCGGGAGCAACGCGATTTTGTGAAGTC
Source organism: Nostoc sp. MS1 (assembly GCF_019976755.1). Taxonomy (NCBI): domain Bacteria; kingdom Bacillati; phylum Cyanobacteriota; class Cyanophyceae; order Nostocales; family Nostocaceae; genus Nostoc; species Nostoc sp. MS1. Next base: position 107,481 of record NZ_AP023443.1, on the reverse strand, counting down.
GGATCAAAATCAAGCGATCGCTAAAAATCATACTTAATTTAATAGTGATTTTATTTACAAATAAAATATTGATTTACACGAAAAATCATCTTGATGAGATATCTCAAAAAGATTGCTAGCAAGTCATTTGAGGATTATTTCCAAAAATCTCTGCAACAAGTCTTTGATACTTAGTATCAATTACGGCAGAAAATAAATTGAAGGCAGAATTAAAGTATAAAATTTATCAACCAGTTTGGGGTTTGATAAAAGAATTAAAGATAGAATCACAAAAATTATCCCAACTTTTAGCTATCCATTGACAACGCAGATGTAACATAATTTCTGCATTATTTTGTAACCAAAACTTACTGTTTCCTTTCATGCGTAAATTAACAACTTGACGAATTAAACTTTCAACTGCACCACTACCGAGAGGTAATTTTCGAGCTGCAACTTCGTTATATTTTAAAAGCCTCCTTCTATACGCTTTTAAAATATAATTTCGCTCTCTTACCATAATTTTACAGCGCTCTCCTGTTGCCTCGGAAATAAATTCACCCATATTTCTCATTAAATCTAGTGCCTGACCTTTCTTTAAAATTTTCCGAGATTTTTTAAACCAGGATTGACGCTCATTATCTGTACTAAAAGCGGCATCAGCAAAATCTTGTAAATGTGATGCTGCGTGATAAAAGTCTAATAATTGATAAGTTTCAAGTGGGCATTTTAATTTTTTTAGTAAAAGAGGAATGTGTATCCATATCCACTCTGCACCATCAGCAATCAATAACACCTGCTTGGCTTCACTTATACCCAAATTTACTAAATACATCTCTAAAATTTTGAGGAATTCTTTATAACCTGAATATGTGCCATCATTCGTAATAGGTATTGTCGATGTCCTAATTTTTTTACCTTCTTCATTTACTACATAAATTGTTAGTAACTTTGGCTCCATCCATTCACCAACAAAGCCATGACGGTTTGTTTTCTTACTGCGTCTACCTTTTTTATTAAACCTAATTTTAGTTCTTCCACCATCTACAGCGATTACAACTCGTTGGCCTTTGAGAACATTACTATTAGATAAGTGGTTCATCTCCAGATTTAATATTTTTGATTGGCGTAGATTAATACCAATTTCACCAAAAAGGTAAGTCAGGCGTTCGATTCGTTTTAAACTAACATTTATTCCCCAATCCGTTAGCGTCGAACGTGCTGCATCGAAAGAACTAGCGATCGCACCATATTTTGCGATTATTGACCAGACTAGAGGGGTAATACCTTCAGACATCCCTAGCCACTTTAAAAACGGACAAAATCCTTGATTTGAAGTTTTTATTTTTGGCTCATTGAGCAGAGGATTATCAGATTCTTTACTTGTGGGATTCCGTTCAAGTACATAAGGTAAAGTTAAAGTTACTTCGACGTTTCCAATTGTTACTATTTTTCGCTTTTTAGAACCATGTTTTTGTGTATTTAAATTTCTCCATCCCTGTGTTTGACTAACAGAATAGTTTAGGATTTTTGGGGATACGGAAAGATTATATAATAAAACAGCTATACATTGACCTGCTAAAATCATTGCCTGTTCTCTAATTTCTTTTTCTCGTTCTCTCAGCTTTTTTCCATCCCACTCTGTGATATTTGTAAATTCTAAAAGTTTTGTGACCTGTAAGTGAAAACTTTTAACTGACTTGTTTAAATCAAGAGTTGCACTTATATTTTTTGCCATAAAAGGTAGACGTTAAAACTCTGGAAAGATTACTTAACCGGAATCCTACCTTGTTTTTGACCTTTATAAATTTTTGCACACATCACCAGACTTGAAATTGGTTGATAGCTTACGTATTAATACGGCTTCTAATATAAGAAATATTTTTTAGTACTGAAGAAAGTTGTTAGCGATCGCTGGTTTTTGATCCCACCTCACCAAATCGCGTTGCTCCCTTTTTCTCCTCTTGTAATACGTAAAAGAGGTGGTGAAAAATGCTTGTCGCCTTAACTTTGCTTCAACACAACAAGTAATAATGCTTTTACCTAACAGAGCTATATGAGTTTCAATAGCTAAACTTAGCTCTGTGCAGAGTGCAAAAAAATTTGGTATTGTTTGGTTGATCATAAACTGTGTGGTTTGTGAAACTTACCCAAGAGCGGTGTTTTCGAGGCAGGCGCTCTTGGGTTTGAATTTTCTGGATGATTTCAAACAACAAAGGGCATATTGTCGAATGCGAAGAAAAAATATTAAGCCACTGACAATATGCCTTGCTTTAATTGCTGTCACCCTTGGCACACATAGAATACTCCCAAGTAAGAGTAAATTACTTTCACAAGGAGAACCTTGTTATCCCAAATAGTAACACAGTATTATCACAACAGACACAATACATAAAAAGCAGTAAACCCGCCTAATGGTTGGCGGGTTTTTCCTTGAGCATCTCTTTTAGTTTTTCTAACAACTGCCTGAGAGAATCATTGTCTTCTCTCAGGCGGCGGTTTCCCCCAGCACTAGCTCTTCCAATTTTGCTACCCTTTGTCTTAGCTCAACAATATCATTGGATTCAACTTTATTTCCCAAATACTGGTCAATTAGCTCAATCAGGACATCAGTAGCGTTTTTGCCCTCTTGCTTGACCTTCTCATAAAAAGCATCTTTCTTTTCAGGCGAAATCCTGATATTTAGTCTTGTCTCACTCATAGTTTGTTCCTCGTCTATTGTTTAACGCTATCAGCCAAAGTCTTGTAATAACAAGTGTAATCCCAAGTAACTTTATTTGTTATCCCATTGTATTGACAAGTGGGATAACATTGTGTACATTATATATATGAGGTAATTCTAAACCTCACAGAACCTACAAAACTGTATCTGCTCAAGACATTTAATAGTAAACACAAGTCATCAACATTCCACTACTGCAACTATCTGTGCTTGTCTTGAGCATCCTCAAATGCCATTAAGTTTACTTTTTTGTTGATGGCTACGCCAAAGCTTTGTGAGCGCGTTGTGGCTCCCCCACAACGTTGTTCTAAAAAATCAAAAGCGACCGCGCTGCCTGAGAAACTTTGCGATCGCTTTCATCCATAACGGAGTTAAATAATTATGACTTACATTGCACATAGACAGCAACCCGTCAGCGAAAAAACCCTAGCCCAAGCTGAACTACAGCAGCACATCAACCAGCAAGCGCAAGCTGTAGCATCCGAAGAACTCACAACAGTAGAAATCCACTCCCAGCACTTTGAAATCTTTGCAGGTAAGCAGTTAATCGCATATATCACCTACGACTATAGCGACTTCATCACACAACGCTGGGTAGTTATGGTGCAAGGCAACGAGATTTTCCGCCACAATACCATTGCCCGATGCCTGCGTTACGTAGAATGGCATCACAAAGATGGCTCACTCCCAACCCCATTACCAGCACCAGAAGAATATCCTGAAGTTCCTACCGTTGCAGAAATCTCCTTCTACGACCAAGAACTAATCGCTAATAGCGAATTAGTAGCCAGCGTTGAGTTCGACAATGATAACCATGCCGATTTGTACTGGCGAGTTGTGGTCAATAACGTTGAGATATTCCGCGATACGACCCCTGCCAAATGTCACAGCTACGTCAAGCAAGCTTATCAGCAAGGTATGTTACCAGTGCAGAGACAAGAAGAACCATGCACGACTGGTAACGAAATCATGACGCAGATTTTCGATGCGTGTGAGCAACATGGATTGGAACTGCTCGATGATGGGATTTATACCCGTGATGGCGAAAAATTAGGCGAAGTCGGCTTTACTGATGGCAATTGGTGGGTCATCCGGGCTTCTTCAGTTGGGCAGCAGAAGGCGGCGTGTGAGTCGGCGATCGCTGGGGTAAACTCACTGTTGCAGGGTGAAGTTGTCGATTGGGACGAACTTTTAGATAAACCATTCGACCAACTCAGTGAAGAAGAATGGCTGCTGATGATGGAATCTGAGCCAGTACGAGAATTGGTTGCGGCTTAAGGGAATTAGTGGGCAGTATTGCAATATTGCCCACTAAGTTAAATGAAGCTGAACGGGTTCAATATAACCCTTCGTCTTGAAATCGTCTTTAGCAGATTTTTCTTAAAAGTCTACCAACCGCTTCACTCATCAATTCATCATGCAACCCACGATATCAATCCCAAAACACTGGGATTATCCTCGCTTTATCTTTGGTCAACGCACACAGCAAGGAGTCATTCTCGGACTCGAATATTATCCTGCTGACACTCAGTTGGCTTATCAATACGGTCACGGATGGCGTTACGCCCTTATGCGAGATAAGCAGTCTGAAGACATATTCTACTACCAAGAATCGCAACTTAAGCCACTTTCAACACAAGAATTACTTGCACAAATCACAGCAGAACTTGAACAACACCAACTACAAATCATAATTCTGCAACAGCAATTAGCAGCAATTACAGGAGGCAGTAATGGCTAGACCAAAGAAGAACAGTAATGATTTGACTGCTGCAAATTTGTTATATTCTCTGCGCTGTCGTGGCGGATCTGCACCTTTGCATACTCTGGGCTTCTCTTCAGGTGTTATTCAGTCTTTGTTGGATAAGAATTTGGTGAAAGTTCAGAATACGGGCTGTGGTTTTCTGCTGCAAATTATCGATGAATCATAAGGAATATTCAGGAGCCAAAGCAATTAAAAATCATTGACCTTTTGGTTCCTGACTTTTGATTATCAACAAAAACAAGTTTTAGGAGATAGTGTCATGAGCAAAGGTGAAGTCAAGCTAATTGATTTAATCGGTGTCACTCAATACTTACTATCCCAAATTGAGAAACATCCTGATTTTATCAAGCTGGAATATTACCCAGATTTAACCATTGGTGATGCTCAAACTGCACTGTCATATATCAAAGATGAGCTAGAGAGCAGTCAACAGTTATCTGCTGTATCAAAGGAAGCGAATTAGGAAAAAGCGATCGCCTGAATGAGTGCTATTCTCCAGGCGATGGCCAATCTATATAAGTAGCATCTTCCGAAAAGATTTCTATTATTGCACGCTGCAAAAAACTTCGAGGTTAAGAATGAATAACGAAATTAAGTTAGGGCTTTGTAACCCTCCTGAACCCATTTATCTATACGTCAAAAATGGGGAATCAAGTGGGGAATCGTACTTGTGGTATCACTACGATATCGAGAAAGATAAAACCATTCCTGTACAGCAAAAAGGATTAACTGGTTACTTGTCAGAACTGCGAGTAACAGCAAAAGAGTTCAAAGGTAAGGACAATATGAAGTTAGATATTGTCGTCGCTGCTGATGAAGTTTACATTATTCGCACTGGCATAGAAACGAACTTTGCCAAAACATTTTTACTCTCAGCATCTCAAGTTTATGACTTCTCTAAACCTCTGATTATTGCTGCTACAGCCGGAGACGAGAACGTCGTTTTCTGCCGATTATATGATGCGGCTACCAAAGTCAGAATACGCCGTGAATGGAACCCTAGTGCTGACTGGGCATCACTCATTGCTGATATACAGTCTCGTTTGGGTGGCATATCTTCATCTGTTGGGTTATCACCAGAACAGCCCCCGCATCCCCAAGATTTACGGGTGAAATATATTCGCACTTTGTTAGATTATCCACTTGATTTAGTCAAGGAGTATTTGCAGTTTCAAGACGCAACTAGCCCAAGCCAATTACCTGTAAGTAAAGTGGATGCTCTCGTCAAAAATATGTGTCTCGCCTGGGCTGCTAACTATATTGAGAATCCTAATCAAGCTGAAACTTCATATCAGCAGCAGGTGGTTAATTTAGTTACTGATGGGGATGATGAATTAACAGCAATTAATCAATGGATGCAGCAGCTACAAGCGGCTCAGACTGGATCTGCTTAGAGACATTTACAGGAGTCATAAATCAACAAGATTATGGCTCCTATTCCCATTTATTAAGTACACATATTCAACCATGAAAGTCATAGTTACGGTTGTTGAGCAAATTATAAGTGAAGCTCACGTCGATATTCCCGATGGATTAACTCAAGAAGCAATTAGACAGGAAATAGTCGTTAGATACAACACTGGTCAAATGCAGACTGATTTTAATATTGCTCAAGTCGATTTTGTATCCATCAGCGCACAGATTATTACGCAAAACGGGTAGATGCTTATGAGTAAACAAATAGCCGACTCACATAACTACAACTGTCATCAAATCGCCAGTGTTCTTTCGTTGAATTTATCAACAGTTCGGTTATGGATTAACCGGGGCTGGCTTAAGGCAAACAAGCGTTTTCCAAAGCATTACGAAATAAGGGTAGTCCATCTAAAAGAGTTTTTAGAGAACCCGCCGCAGCAAATCAGAAAACGCATTGCCAGCTTGGATACAGCAGCTATTGATTATCTTTTGAAAGGGAAAGCGTAATGGAAGCAATCACCGAGTTGGAAAAGTGTTGGTATTTATCCCCGCCTTGGGGTCAAGAAATCCCTCCGGTTGAAATCAATTTATCTGAAAAAGTCTACTTCAAAACTGATAGAACATTTGGCTACTGCTTTGGAGTGCATTGGTATGGCGATTGCTGGAATTACATTATCGAGATCAAAAACGACTTCATCTACGCCACAAAACATCAAATTATCGCCACTGGTAATATACAACCCAGGATTTTGAAAAAACCTTCTTTCGTTTTGGGAGAGCGTGTACTGTTGCAATTTGGCGATCGCGGCACAAAACAACGGTTAATTCTGGGGATTGAGTTAATCGAAAAGTCCTGGTTTTATCTGGTGGAGTTGGCATCACCTACTTTTGAACAACCACTCATTACGACCAATCGCTTTTCTTTGGTGCGAGAAGAAGACTTGGTGCGGGTGAGGGTCTGAATTTCTCCACCAGCCTCAACAGATTTTCCATTGTTCTTCCATTACATAACGAAAACTATGTTACAGATTGAAATTGCACAAATCATTGAACAAATTAAGCTCCCTTACCTAACATTGCAGGTACGTCAATTTCTTTAATACAAGTAGCTCGTGATAAGGAGAGAATACAGTCAATAATGCGAACAAGATCGCTTAGAGGCATCGCTTCACTACCCGTTAGATTCTCTGCTGCGATATCTGCCAAAACTTCGGGTGTACCAACATTGCCAGGGTTAATCACAGTCACACCAATTTGCTGCGATCGCAACTCCTCTCGTAAAGAATGTACTACTCCCCGCAGTCCAAACTTAGATGCACTATTGGCAACTTCCCTCCCTGGGAAATTATCTCGACCTGAGAGCGCCCCCATGAAAATGATTTTCGGATTGTCTGATCTTCGCAAGGCAGGCAATAACGCCTTCACCAACCGAATTGGCGCTACCAAATTGACTGCAATCACTCGGACAATATCCTCATCAGAACAAGATTCAAAGCAATACTGAGAGGTAAAAGCATAGGTTTCCCAGGTTCCACCCATATATAGTAAAGCATCTAAAGAATCATCCCTAATCGCTGTGACAACCGTTTCTATCCCTGCCAAATCAGACAAATCTGCCTGCACCCATTCACCAACCGGAGCCTCTGTACGAGACACCGCTAATAGGCGAGCGCATTGGTCTATGAAATGTTCTGCAACCGCAAGTCCAATGCCGCGACTTGCACCTGCTACCAGAATTGTCTTAAAAGACATTGCTGTTCTCCTATCTAATTGAGGCGCAGACCAAATTTTGTAACTCCCGGAAACTCAATATTAAATTGTTCCGAGAAGTAATCCGCGTGAAAGGTTTGATAAGGTTTAAACCCAATGGATTCGTAGGTATGGCGAGCTACTTCATTGCCATTGATCACCATAATTCCTGCAAATTTATGCTGATGCGATCGCCCCTCCTCTAGCAAGGCTCTGAGTAACACTTTGCCAAAGCCTTGCCCCCGCGCGAATGGTAACACGGCAACATTTTCAATAATCCAGGTTGCTTGGGGTGTTAAAAAAATTGGTCGCAAATCACCTCCCCAAAGCGCCATATAACGATCATGAAAAGTGGTTAAGTTTTCCCTAGACCACTTCAACTCGTGGGCGATCGCCTCTAGACGAGACAGACGTAATGGGCAGTAGTCTTCCGTAGCAGGCACATAGCCTGCTGCGGCTGCAACGGGTTTGCCCTCAACCTCCAAAATCAGAAAATCTGCTACGTTACCCCAATTAGAAGCATCTGTCCTCAGTTCTGCCTCAATAAACTGCAAGGCAGTGGTTCCAGTACCATCCAACAGATTTTCCCAAAAGCAGTGATTCAACGGCGGCAAAGAAGCCTCATACTCAATTCTGGCAAGGAATGGAATATCGGCATTTGTTGCTTTGCGGGTGTTTAGCGTGGTTGACATTAAAGCTCCTTTGAGGAGATCCTCTATAAAAGATACAATCTGTATGTATCTCAAAATAGAGGAAAATTCTCTTTTTTGTCAAGATACATACTGTCTGAATGTTACATTTGAGTGATTCATCATGCCTACTAAGTTGACCAAAGCTGAACAAACTCGACGAACTCGACGTGCCATTCTTGAGCAAGCGCGTCACTTATTTGCAACAAAAGGGTATGCCGCTACAGGAACCGAGGAAATCATCAGTGAATTAGGGATTACACGGGGGGCTTTGTATCACCAATTCAACGATAAGCTTGGGGTTTTTAAAGCAGTCATTGTTGAAGCCTATAGCGAAATAACAGACTACATCCAAACTAAAATCCGACCGCTTGATGATAATTGGCAGCAGTTAATCATTGGCTGTCAGGCATTTCTAGAAATCGCTCAACAAGAGGAGCTGCGGCGTTTGGTGTTTATTGAGGCTCCAGCCGTTTTAGCAGCAGACGATCTAGTTGAAATTGATCAATATGGTTTTGGTTTGCTCCGAAAGTCAATCCAGATAGCTGTGGATGAGGGCAAGTTAAATACAATCGATGCAGAGGGTTTTGCTCATATAGTTAATGGTTCGCTAAATGAGTTAGCTGCTTGGGTTGCACAGTCCAATGATCCTGAGCGGTTGAAAACAGCACAATGCTTGGTTGAGACTTTACTCACACGGCACCAGAGTAAATGATAGCTTTTAATCTTTAGCACAATCACAAGGCGTTGTTGCATGAAAATGGGAAATTTTCCAGTAGCGCAGGTTTTCATCTCTGGGATGGGGGTGTGCTGTCTGTCAAAATATTATCCCTAAAATATAGGGCGCAAGAAATTTTGAAATTTCAGCCATCTCATTAATAAAAGATTTTGCTCAACAAATATTCTTATTTTTTGCGTAATAACCGCAAGGTATTTTGTATAACAACAAGGAGACTTAACTAAAGCGGTAAAATTTTTTGTATGCAAAAATCTTATTCCCAGGTTTTCATTTTAACCGTATCACTTTTAACTTTGTTAGATACTGTTAGTCTCACTTTTTTATCCCCAACATTAGCCCAAACAAACACTTGCCAACAACAGCAGCAGCAAAATACTCAAATTCAAATTAATATACTCGTGTCGGATTTTGAACAAGATATTCCTGCTGGTAGAAATGAGCAAGCCATTGGGCGTATTAACCAAGCCATACAAATTGCTCTAAAAGCCAAAAATTCTACAGTCACAAGAACTTTTCTCAGTCAGCTTGTTGATAGTTACCTACCCCAAGAGTCACTCTTAGGAAGATTAGCGCAACAAATTGAACTTAGCCAAAAACCACAGTTTCGTCAATTATTGACATCAGTAACAAGTTTAGCCCAGAGTTTGAATAGTAGTTACAGTGTTGCAAAAACTCAAAGTTTAACTAGAATAGCCAATTATCATCGGATAATTGGTGAACAACAGCAAGCTTTATCTTTGCTGACACAAGCATTAGCCGCTAGTCAGTCTGTTAAAGGTGCAGAATTTCAAACTAAAGCCTTAACTCCCATTGCTCAAGAATATTTAGCGCTCAAACAAACAGCACAAGCAGAACAAATTTTGGCGCAATCGCTTCAATTTGCTCAACAAATTCAGCCTAAAGAGCCAATTCGTCGAGTTTTGGTATTAGAACCTATTGCTGTTACTTACGCTCAATTAGGTAAAACTGAACGTGCTTTACAACTAATTCCGGCAATATCAGATACTTATTATCGTTCTAAAATTAGATTTGAAGTTGTCAAGCAGTTAACTCAAACAAACCAACTAGAAGCAGCCCAAAAATTAGCACAAAATATCGAAACACCAGAATTTAAAGCTAGAGGCTTTGTAGAAATTGCCCTTGCGGCTGCGAATAAGGGTCAACAGCAGCTAGCAGACCAAACGTTTGCCGCAGCACTGCAAGCAACTAGTAGTGATAGTAATGCAGTTTATCTTCAAGCACCATTAATTCAAACATATGCTAAAGGCGGACAGCGAGATGCCGCTTATAAAGCAGCACAAAAACTACAAAATGTAGAACAAAAAGCCCTAACTTTAGGTATAATTGTCAACGAATACAGTAAAGCAGGACAAATACAAAAAGTTGAGCAAATTATCGCTGAACTTACTCCTTTAATTCAAACTCCAGAGGCTATAGATAATGTCGGGTTTTTGCAAAATATTTTGGTAAATTCTTTAGCTGAAAAGCAATATAAACTCGCTTTTGACTTAGTAAATAAAACAAAGCGTAATGACTTTATTGGTAGAGAAGAATGGTTTTCGCGAATTGGGGACGCGGCAATTCAGGCGGGAAATCTTGAATTACCATTGCAGATTGCTCAAAGTTTAGATAAAGCCGATATTGACCAGCGCAATCGATTATTACAGAAAGTCGCTTATGGTTATGCCCAAAACAAGCAACTAGAACGTGCTTTATCTATAATTAGGCAAATTAATAATTCTAGTAATTCACCTTATAAAGTGGAGACACTTGCTTTAGTTGCCACTGCATCTGGTAAAACTGCACAAACAGATAAACTATTAAATCAAGCAACTGCTGAGGCAAGAAAATTACAACCACAACAGCGTGCTTTTGCTTTAGCAAGTGTTGCACAGGCATTTATTAAAATTGGCAATCAACCCCAAGCTAATAAATTGTTAACTGAAGCAATACAAGCAGTTCAAACTGAAAAAGACTCTTCAGTGCGTGAGAATATTTTATTAAGAATTTCCGAGCCTTTTATAGCAGCTAAACAATATAATGCTGCCTTACAGGTTATAAAGGCTATACCCACAACAACACGAGATTATAGGCTGCCAGAGTTGGCTAAATTAGTTATCGAAAATAGTGAGGATGCTAGTGAGATTGTCAATATACTATCTAAAAATACCAAAAATCCTGAAAATAAAACTAGAGGGTTGATCAATATCGCAGAAACCTATCTTCGCTCTCAAAAAATCCCGACAGCAAAACAAGTTTCAGACTTAGCTTTTGCCGCAGCTAAAACTATTCCTGATCCAGAATCAAGGGTGTTAACTTTTGGCAATCCACCAGATATTACAGTTGTAGATGATGATGGAGATAGAGCTAGTTCTTTAGAAAAAATCGCTTTATTAAAAGCGAAAACAGGAGACTATAATCAAGCTTTAGTTGTGGCTCAAGTTATTCAAGATAAAAAGCTTCGGGAGCAACTTATACAGCTACTTCTTTGTTATCAATAGCGATTGCTCACCAGCTGCCGCTACCGCGATGCGATCGTGTTTTTTGGATGCCAATCTGCTCGGTTCAGGCAATAAACAAAACAGTCATCGTCGCCAAACCTTCGTGGCTCAACAAATTGAAAGCCAAGACGTTCATAAAAGCGATGAACGCGAGTATTAGTGGCAAGTGGGTCAACCAGTACAGCCGTGACTTGCTCCAAGGCAAAACATCGAGCAAGTGCAAGGCGCATCATTTGGGTTCCATAGCCTTTACCTAAATCAGTATCTTCCCCAATCCAAATATCAATAGCACGGAGATTTGGCTTAACATCACCCCAGTAGTGACTATCCTCAAGTAGCGGATCGATGATCTGGATAAATCCGATGGGGCGACCATCAATTTCAGCAATTAATTGCTCCCTCCAATCAGGAGTGAGGTTAAGTTCTACCTCCCAACCCCAGTCATCGTTAGGATCTGAGCCAATTACATGAGGTTGCTCATCCCAATTTCGCAGCATCTCCAAATCAGTGGAGGTAGCAGGGCGAAGGTTAATGTTCATCTCAGGCACAGGGGTATAATTCATACTGTTGTTTCCACATTTTCGGTGATCCATTGAACAAGTTGAATCACGACACCGTTTGGGTCTGCGACTTGGAAGAAACGTTCACCCCAATCTTCAGTCTCGATAGGAGTTGTAATTGTCACACCAACTGATTGAAGACGCAGGTATTCCCGCTCAATGTCATTCACCACAAAAACAATCAGTAGACCATCAGCTCGATGTCCGCGCATGTGGATAGGTTTGAAACTTTTCAGCCCAGTCTGGAGAAAAATTAGGTTAAAGCCAGCATCTGCTCTGGAGAGAGAAACAAAACCCTCGGCGGCCATTTCTTTACTGAAGCCAAAATGTTGCTCAAAGAAGTTGGCCGATGCTGTGACATCATCCACATTGAGTGAAATCGCTGAAGCAGTAATTTGCATAAATACTTCTTTTTTTTAGTTCAGCCAAGGATGAAAGATTTGTCTGATGGCGGCTCAATTAATTAGGAGAATTGTTAAAAATTGATCACTCTTCCAAACATATTACATAATACTACAAGTTAGTCTAAACAAAGAGAAATATTAGCCCAATAAATCTAACTTTTGAATGATTTTACCAATGGCACTACCATTTCTTGTTTCTATATTACATCTGCGATTACTAACGAAGTTAAGTAACGAAAAACCAAGCATTGCAGCTTGTGGAACGGTATTGATTTTATTCGGTTGAAAGACTGAAGGCGGCAGTTGAGGAGTTCTTTGCTCACCCGAACCCTACTGTTGCGCTACGGCAGGCTGGCGCTTTCGCTCGTCAAAAGCGAATGAAACTGATCAAACAGTAAAAAGCAACCGCACAAGAATTGGTGATCGCCAGAGAAGGAAAACTAGGTTTTTATATTTTTCACCCAGTGCTAGCAAAATCCCGCATCGTTTACATAATTTTCAACAATCTCACCAAATACGCCCGTTGCAATGACCCAAACTCAGGAGAAACATACTATGCAACAACTCAACTTATTTCCTGGATCAGCCCCCACATTACCGTCAACGCATCTGCACCAAGTACCGAAGACAAACAAGGTTGTTAGCACACGTATCAATCTTACCTTTCGACTACACATAGGGGGTGAAAGATAAGACCAAAAAATCCTAAAACAAGATTTTCTGCATCAGCCTAATGATAGACACTTATCAAGTCGTATGAGGGTTAATTGCTTGGTTAAGTAGAAACTGTAATTTCTCAAACCATTACCTCACAATGCTTTCTGGCTTTAATACCCTAATTGATGAGAATACTTGCCCTTAGTTAGATTGTTTAAATCTGCGCTACAGGTTAGAGTAACTCGAAATATTAGTACATGAGTACTGTTAAAGATTTTGCTCTCATTCATACAACCTCGATATTCATCACACACGTTGGAACTGCTGATTTAACACTTTTCTCAATCTACTGACTGTTTTTTAAACCTTCTTAAGCGGTATAAAGTCATACCGCTTAGTTTCCTATGCACTTACGGAGAAATTATGCACGCAAACACAACTAATCTCGAACCTCATCATTTACAAGAATGGCTTAACAGTGGTGTAGACGAAGAATTAATTTTGCTGAATGTGCGTTCGTTATGCGGTACAACACCATACGAATATTTGCTCTACAGCGACAATATCTCTCGCCGTAACGACGGACGACTTCGGGATAGAGACTTGAATAAGTACCAACACATCGAACTCGGTGGCTGGTGGTGCAATGGCATTGACCCTCTTAACGACTATATGCAGATGATGTGGGGCTGTTTTAAACCAGATAAGCCCCGCCGAGATACCCAGAAGTTCCACAAGTTCATCAAGTACGAAAATCCTTACCGAGAACAAATCCGAGCCTTCTTCTTGAACGTCACAAAGAAGATTTGGGCGAGAGTCTCCAATCGTTCTGGTATCCCCATCACTGATGAAGACTTAATGCACCCTTGGGGATTTTGGTACTGGGTTTGGAAAAATAATGTGTCAGTGACAATTGTTGAAGGGGTAAAGAAAGCGGGTTGTTTGTTGAGTGCGGGTTATGCGGCGATCGCTATTCCTGGGGTCAACGCAGGGTATCGCACATTGCAAGATGACTACGGCAACATCATCGGTAAACCATCGCTCATCCCAGAACTGAAGCATTTTGCTACACAGGGGAGACAGGTTAACATCTGCTTTGACCACGACACCAAGCCCGAAACAGTCCAACGAGTGCGAACCGCAATCAGCCGCATGGGTCGGTTGTTTGTGAATGAAGGCTGTGAACTGCGAGTTATTGACCTTCCAGGGCCAGACAAAGGCGTTGATGATTTTGTCGCCGCGCAAGGTCAAGCGGCATTTCATGCACTTTATAATACAGCCGAAGCTTTAAGTCTATGGGAAATCAAATTATTCACATTGTTAACCTATCCTCCAGCGATCGCAATGAACCAACGGTTCTTAGGTGGGCTGATTGCTCCCGTAGGCGAAAAGCTCATCGTCCTCAAAGCACCAAAGGGAACTGGTAAAACCGAATGGTTAACTCATGAGGTGGCTAAAGCTCATGAGCAGGGACGGCGGGTACTCATCATCACTCACCGCATTCAATTGGGTGAGGCTTTGTGCGATCGCTTCGGCGTAGATTACGTCAGCGAAATCTACACATCTGACACTGGGGGTTTACTCGGCTATGGTGTATGTGTAGACTCGTTGCACAAAGATAGTCAAGCCCGATTTGACCCAGAGGACTGGTCTAACGATGTCGTCATTATTGATGAGTGCGACCAAGTGTTCTGGCATTTGCTCAACTCTACTACCGATGTGCAGAAGCGTCGTGTGTCAATTCTCAAGAACCTCAAGCAGCTAGTTCAGAATGTTCTGAGCAGTGAGCTGGGAAAAATCTACTTGTCTTCGGCTGATGTGTCGGATACCGATGTTAAGTATGTTCTTTCTTTGGCAGGAGAATATAATGTAAATCCTTTTGTCATTATCAACAATTACCAGTCGGTGTCTGGCAAATGTTACAACTACTCTGGCAGTAATCCCAAGAATTTGATTGCAGCGTTAGATAAAGCGATTGCCAAAGGGGGACATCATTTATTATGCTGTTCTGCTCAAAAGGCTAAATCAAAGTGGGGGACTCAGGCATTAGAAGAACGGTTCCGCCGCAAATTTCCCCACCTACGCATTTTGCGGATTGATAGCGATTCTGTGCTAGACAAGACGCACCCAGCTTATGGATGTATTTCTCATCTCAACCAGATTCTCACCCAGTACGATTTAGTCATTGCCTCACCTAGTCTAGAAACTGGGGTTTCTATCGATATCAAGGGTCATTTCGATGGAGTTTGGGGGATATTCCAGGGTGTGCAGCCTGTGAACTCTGTCAGACAAATGTTGGCACGGCTACGAGAAACTGTTGACCGTCACATCTGGGTCAGTCGCTACGGTATGGGTACTGTGGGCAATGGTTCAACATCCATCGGGGGGTTACTCAGGAGTCAACACGTTGCGACCCAGGCTAACATTGCGCTGTTGTCGGCGGCAGATAATCAGGATTACAGTTTCATTGACCAAAACTTTCAGCCCGAATCTTTGCAAACCTGGGGTAAAAAAGCCTGCGTCATCAACGTCGAGATGCGGGACTATCGTGAGTCTGTTGTGCGGGGGTTAGTCGCGGATGGGTATACGATAATTAATACGGAGGATGGTGAGGATAACGGGGAGATATTCAAAGAGGTTCAGTCCGCATCTAACCAATTGTATGCGTTGGAACGTCAGGCGATCGCTGCCAGTGATGACATAACTGATGCTCAACTCAAGAAGTTGCAAAACCAACGCTCGAAAACTCCAGCCGAACGTCATCAGCAGCGTAAGGCTGAGTTGTCCCGGCGTTATGAAGTCGAGGTAACACCGGATTTGGTGGAAAAAGATGATGATGGTTGGTATCCACAGCTAAGGCTGCACTATTATCTGACGTTAGGGCGCGAGTTCTTGAAGGGACGAGACAGCAGACGGGCTAAGGCACAAGCTGAAACTGGGGAGAAGGCGATATGGAAGCCTGACTTTAACAAGGGTCAGATGTTGTCGTCGGTGCTGTTGCTTGAAAAACTGAATTTGTTGGAATTGCTCAAGCCTGGGGAGAAGTTGCGTTCTTCGGATGTGGAAATGCAGCAGTTGAAGCGGGTGGCACTGGAGAATCGTTATCTTATCAAGACTTGCTTGAATGTGACTATTTCGGAGAAGCTAACTCCTATTGCGATCGCTCAGAAGTTACTCGGCAAAATCGACTTGCGGCTGTCGTATGTGGGACGGTTGGGGCCACGAGGTCATCGGGAGAGTGTCTATAAGTTTGTTGGGGCTGATGATGGACGTGATGTAATTTTCCAGCAGTGGTTAAATCGGGAGTTGGTGTCAGTCACTAGTAATATAGATATACAAACTCAAGTTGCTGGCACAACACCACTCCCCAGTAATCAGGATATGGGCGGACAGGAAAACTCCACTGACTCTTGGTGGCAGCAGATTAAGTCTTATGCTGCGTTGGTCATGGAACGAGTGAAGGATGGTGTGGGAGTAGTCAAAGAATTTCTTTCCACCCTCACAAGTGATGAGCGTTGGGGGGTGATGGTGGCAATTGATGAGCAAGAGCCGCAGATGCTTGAGCAGTTGGTGGCACAGGCTCCCGATTGGGTGAATTGGATGGGGTGAGTTTTGGATTTGGGGCGATGTATGCGGCAACAAGAGAGGCGAACGCGCCGAGGCTCAGTTAAATTGAATACAAAAGTAAAACCTGTACTTGGGACTCTGGCATCTGTGGGTTAACTTTGCTCCTGGGTGTCAGGTTGTGGGCTGTGATTGGTTTGTGAAGGTGAAGGTCAGACCACAGGATCGCTTTTAGCTATTAATTAAACAGTTAAAATATATTGAAAGCAGCTCTCAACATAAAATCACTAAAAATACTCTAATTTTTTCTAAAACAAGGAATAACAATTACTCTTCATGTTCAATCTGCGCGATTACCAACAAGATTTAGTTTCAAAAACTTTTGCTGCGTGGTCTAGTGGAATTAGGAAGGTATTATTACAACTTAGTACAGGTGGTGGCAAGACAGTCATTTTTGCGGAGATCGCATCGAAGATGACAGCCCAAGGAGAAGGTGTATTAGTAGTTGCCCACAGAGAGGAGTTAATTCTCCAGGCAGCCGAGAAACTGACAGCCGTGACTAAATTGCAGCCAGGAATCATCAAAGCGGGTTACAAACCTACTGATTCGCCCCTTCAAATAGCAAGTATTCAAACTCTGGCTCGTCGTCAAATTTATCCACCTGCACAACTGGTCATTATTGATGAAGCTCATCATTCTTCAGCTAATAGTTACCGTAGATTACTGGACGCTTACCCCGATGCACTAGTTTTAGGAGTGACAGCCACACCCAGAAGAGAAGATGGCTACGGACTGCGAGATATTTTTGACCACCTGATTTGCTCTGTATCCACTAAAGAATTAATTGCTTCGGGATACTTAACAGACTATAAGTTAATCGCTGGTTTTAAATATTCTCGACACAAAGTTCCTCAAAAACGCGACTTTACTAGAAAAGAATTAGAGGAAGTTGCTTCTGACTACAAACCATCTGAAGTATTAAAGCAGTGGCAGAATTTTTGTGCTGGTAAAAAGACAGTAATTTTTGCTGTCAACGTTATGCACTCCAAACAAATTGCCGCAGCATTTTGTGCTGATGGCATCACCTGCGAACATCTTGATGGCGAAACGCCAAATGATGAGCGTCAAGCCATTTTAGACCGATTCCGTCGTGGACAAACACAAGTTATCAGCAATTGTGCAATTTTAACTGAGGGATTTGATTGTCCAGACTCTAGTGCTGCTGTCATTGCTAGGCCAACCAGTAGCGTTACTCTCTGGTTGCAAATGATTGGTAGAGTATTACGTCCCGCACTAGGAAAAGATTATGCCACTATCTTGGACATGACCGATAACTGGTTTCGGCTAGGTCGTCCATGTGACAATAGAAAATGGAGCCTTGAGCCAGTTTCTTGCGACCCAGATACTCAAGGAAGCAGGTGTTGTCCCCACTGCCACCATGTTTTCAAACCAATGCCTAGTCTGATTCGCACCAAAGATTGCTTTAGTGAGCAAAAAGCCGAGTTTGTCATTCAATATGAAGTAGATTGCCCCAATTGTGGCAAATCTTTTAAATGGGTATTAGAGGAGTCTTCCCCTACGGAAAATTTTGGCGTGCCGATGATTATTTCTGAAGCTGATATCCAGTTTAAAGAAGTACCACCCGAAGTCCGTCCATTTTTACTTACGCCAATTATTGAAGCTAAAAAGCGCAAATTTAGAAACCAAGACAAGAAATTAGTATTTTATGGTATTACAGTGAGAGATTGGTTTTTAAATTGCCCAGAACTAACTCTTAGTGAGCTAAATTATGCTGTTGAGCTACTTGATTGCCCAGAGCAAACATTTGAATTAAGTATAGAATCTTTAGTCTACCGTCTACGAAATGCTCAAGAGTGGACAGATATCACCAAAATTATGTCCCAGCGTTCTGAAAGTATAAAAAAACTTATTTGGAGTAGGTTATCTAGCTACGAAAAAAATAAGTTTAAAAAGATGAAGGTAGATTATGAAAATTTGATTAATGAACTTCAGGACTGGTTAACCGAAGAAAATCTAACATTAGTCGCGGATTATTTGTCAGATTGCCAAGACATCAGCATGATATCTTCTTTGTGTGAAATTTATCATAAATTAGTTATTAAAGCAGCCATTGACCGTGTATCTCAAGATAAACGCGACCAAATCAGTCAGTGGGTTGCACAATTAGAGAGGCAAACAGAATTTAAAAACTTGTATTTCAGTTGATATACATAATTGTGATTTGAAATAAAAAATGAGATTTTAACTCATGATATGGATTCAAAGCATAATCACTGATATTGTTTCTTTGTAGCTTTGAGGAAATCAATTTCTTGAAGTATCTGATAAAAACTGGCAGAATTATCCCAGAAAGTAGCTTGAGAAATCATGCTCACTTGAGGCTTAACTTATCCACATATCCTACTGTTAAACAAATAAAAAAACCGTGGTTACTAAAAATTTAACCACGGTTTTTACTTGATAAAACTTTACTTGTGTTAGCGTCTACAGACAATTAATCGCGGCCATTGATGGCAATTAGCAACCGCAAGATAAAGACAAACAAGTTGATGTAAGTAAGGTACATCGACAAAGCAGCAGGCAGATATTGGTCATCGCTGTAAGTGCGGGGCAAGATGTAGAAATCAACAACGGAAACCCCAACAAACAGGAATACTCCTAAACCGGAGATGGCGATTTCTAACCAATTTGGCGTGTAAACACCAAACATGGCAAACCCAAATTGGACAAGGCATACAACCAGCAAGGCGATAACGCCGAGATTGATGGTTTTTGTCAAAGCCATGCCATCTTGTTCAGAAAGATTTGAACCAATTTGACGGGCAGCAATAAAGGTAACGCCACAACCAAGGGCAGCTAAACCAATACCTTGAATGCCAACACCTTGGGATCTCAAAGCGACATAAACCAAGCCACTAAGAGTATATCCAGACAAGAGACTGTAGGTTGCCAGCAGGGGTAGTGCAACACCCTTGTTACCTTTTTGGGCAACATTTTGGGCCACAAAGAACAATATTAACTCTACAATCACCGCACCAATGAAGGTAGGAAAGAATATTCCGGGGTTAGTACGGATAACTCCCAAACCGCCGTAAGTTCCTAATGCGGTTAGCACCAATCCACCACCGACGTAGGGGAGGGCGTTGGCAATTACGTTTGGGCCAACGAGGGCGTGAGATTTAGCCTCACGGATAGCTTCACGAAAATTACTGGTATTGCTCATATTGAAAAACTGTTTTTTAGGAAAACGTTGTGCTTATTCCTATTGTTACCAATCTTTGCGGTTAACAGCCAAGGATTTAATCATTTAGGCGATCGCCAGGAATATCGTTTGGTCAACGGAGTACAACAATCAGTTTACATCTACGCTTGCCACGAGCCAGTTGTGGCTGATGGTTTGACAAAAGCAGTTGAGGAGTTCTTTGCTCACCCGAACCCCACTGCTGCACTACGGCAGGCTGGCGCTTTCTCTAACAAAAAACGGATGAAGCTGGTCAAACAATAAAAAGCAACCGCACAAGAATCGGCGATCGCCGGAGGAAAAAATAGGTTACTTACATATTCACCAGTGCTAGCAAAATCCCGCATCCTTTACAGAACTTTAGACAATCTCACCACATGCGTAATGGTGGCAATTGATGAGTAGCATCAGCCGCAAATGTTTGACCAGTTGATCGCACAGACTCCCGATTGGGTGGAATGGATGGGGTAAAAGGCTTGATGGCTATGATGGAAAACTAAAAGGAACTGGTTGTGCAATACCATAACCTTGAGCATAATCTACTCCAAGGTTTTGTATGACTTCTAGAACAGTGTTA
The DNA here is from genome assembly GCF_019976755.1 of Nostoc sp. MS1. Classification (NCBI taxonomy): domain Bacteria; kingdom Bacillati; phylum Cyanobacteriota; class Cyanophyceae; order Nostocales; family Nostocaceae; genus Nostoc; species Nostoc sp. MS1. The sequence continues at coordinate 86,897 of NZ_AP023443.1, read as the reverse complement.
TTTTCTACAAACTCAGCAATAGTTTTTAGCCCCATTACCTGACCAATTTTATTAATAGCGTCTACCATTGCTAAGTTAACTGGCTCTTCCACAATATTCTTGACAAAACTGCCATCAATTTTTAAGTAATCTACTGGCAGATTTTTTAGATAAGCAAACGAAGACATACCACTACCAAAATCGTCTAAGGCAAAGCAACAACCAAATTCCTTGAGTGAACGAATAAATTGAGCAGCTTTACCCAGGTTTTTAATCGCAACAGTTTCCGTAATTTCAAAACAAATAGTAGTTGGTGGTATTTGATGTGAGATAAATTGTTCGCACACAAAATTGATAAATTGCTCGTCATTAATACTTGCGCCAGAAAGATTAATCGTATATAAACAGCTACGACTGTGTTTAAGTGATAGAAAATCAGGATATTGAGAATTTCTGTATTGCGCAAGATTAGCAAAGAAGGTATGAATTACCCAACGGTCAATATTTTGCATGAGATTATAACGTTCAGCTGCTGGAATAAATGTCATTGGGGAGACTACTTTACCAGTTTCGTCAATCAAGCGCAGAAGAACTTCATAATGCTCTGTTAAATGATAAGTAGGAGCTAAAGGAATAATAGACTGATAATAAAGGCGAAAACGATTGTCTTCTAACGCTTGAGTAATTCTTCCTACCCATAACATTTCACTTCGTTGTTTTGTTAACTCCAAATCATTAGTCTGATAAACGTGTATACGATTGCGCCCTTGATTCTTAGCAACATAGCAAGCTGCATCGGCCACACTTAAAGCACCATTCGCATTATCAGTATCAATACTGATGGCAACTAAACCGATGCTGATGCTTAAATTAAAGATTTTGTCCTGCTTCCACACAAAACGAAAATTTTGGACTGCTTCACGTAATTGATGAGTAATTAATAAGGCAGCATTAACAGAGCAATTATTGAGTATGATGCCAAACTCATCTCCACCTAAACGTGCTAGAGTATCGTGCGGTCGTATATAAGTTTGAAACAAACTCGCAACTTGGCATAATAGTTCATCACCAGCAACATGACCACAAGTATCATTAATAATTTTGAACTGATCTAAATCTAAATAACATAGTACGTGTTGTGCCTCAGATGTCTGAGCACTAGTTACAGCTTGTACTAAGCGATTTTCAAATTCGCGTCTGTTAGCTAATCGAGTTAAGCTATCGTGAGTAGCTTGCCAAGATAGTAAGCGTGCTAAATTGCGGCTTTGAGTTACATCATGAAACACTAGCACTGCACCAAGAATCTGACCATTGCTAGTCCGAATTGGCGCAGCATTATCTTCAATCGACAACTCTGCACCGTTGCGGTTAATTAAGACAGTATGATTAGTTAGACCTACAATTACATTAGAATGTAAAACTTTTTCTACTGAATTTTGTGCAGGTTGACGACTAATTTCATCAATAATTGTGAAAACTTGTGTCAATGGTAATCCTAATGCTTCACTTAAGTTCCAGCCAGTTAAGGCTTGTGCTACTGGATTTAGGTATTTAATCAAACCTGTTGCATCAGTTGTAATTACCCCATCTCCAATAGATTGTAATGTTACTAAAGCCAATTCTTTTTCTTCAAATAACGCCTGTTCTACCGATTTACGTTCAGCAATCTCTTGTTGTAATAAACCCAAGGTTATTAATAGTTGTCTAGTGCGTAAGAAGACTTTATGTTCTAGTTGTTCATTTGCTTTTCTTAGTGCTGTTTGCGCTCGCTGACGCTGACGATCAATAATGTTTAGCCAACTGGCATTCCACGCAATCAAACACACAAAAACTATAATATTCAGAATACTTAAAATACACAGTCCGAACTCGGCAGTATAAATCTGCAATCGATAGCCAGATAAAACCAGCCAACACATGAGGGGTGGAAATAAAATCGATGCAGGTAATAAAAATCTTGCCACGCTTCCACCCGCATTCTTACTTGTGACTAAAACCATCAATCCACGGTTTGGACAGGCAAATAAAATTCCGCTTGTTAGCAACAAAAATCCAACTGCTGTATGCGCGGCAATTGATGTTATAGAACCAAATCTATAAAAAAGTGCATTACCATATAAATATCCTAACAACCCCATTGCGCTAATCAAAAATGCCACTATTGTGCATATTTGGATCACTAAATATTGAGGAACAGCCAGATTTAACAGCAGTAAACTGATTCCTAGTAATACGAAATTGAACGCTGTATGAACCGCCATTCGACCAGGAGCCGCATCACCTAGCGGATCGATCCTAGTTTGGAAAAAAAATTGGTCTATGCCAAAGTCTAAGTTAAAAGCATACTGAAGCAATGTCATCAAACCAATTAATGAAACCACAACAGCACAGACTTGAGCAGTACAACGTTTGATGACTGTTTTTGGTTGCCAATGCCACAGCCATAAAGATATTCCCCCTAATATTAAACAGATAGCTGTGTTCGCTTTCATCGCTACCCATCCCGGCAAAATACTCTTGAGAAAGGAAATATCTTTTATCCAACCAATGATTACAACACTACCGATTAAAACTACTGCTACACTAAATTTTTTAGAAACAGACTCAAATAAAGCATTTAATGCAGAAGACTGATACCGCAATTGCCCATCATCACTAGCCATAGCTTTATTCATAAATACTGGCAAATATTATGCTACTTGCTGTCTAACATGGAATTTAACTATATGCAAGTCATTTATAAAAAGCTTTAACCAATCATAAGTTTTTCTATTTTAAGAGTAACTTTTATCATCTTGCTCGGTAGACAAGGACTTCCTCAATACTTTAACAAGTGATGAGCGTTGGGGCGTAATGGTGGCAATTGATGAGCATCAGCCTGTGATATTTAAGCAGTTGGGGGCATCTGCTCCTAATTAGGTGAATTGGATGGGGTGAGTTGTGGAAATGAAAAGAACACTTGCACTCCCGTTGTGCAGTTTGAAAAATTTGGTCAGGTGTCAGTATTACTAGTGGTTAGCCGTTTTGGAATAGATAATGAGAGCAGTGTATGCTGGCAAAATCGCTTTGTAGACGGTTATTGGTCAGTAGTATGCGATTGGTTAGAAATAGCCTAAATCATCGCATCCCAAATAATTTTGGTATCTGTAAACTGCCGAAATCGACACACTTTCCCATTACAAATATCATACACATGAGCAGCCCCAGATAGAAACGACCTCCCTGATATGCGGTGGCAGCCTGCATATTTACCAATGACAATAATAGTTTCTCCAGCATCAAGATATTGCTCGGTTTCAAATGACCATGACTGCCAATCGTTATTGAAAGCTTTGAATACTCCTTCAATTACAGCTTGTGCGCCGATGTAAGTTTTCCCTCCAGGAAATCCTGGGTTTTGAATCCATTCCAGATCACAAGTGCAAATTTTCAAAAAGGCATCGTAATCTTTTTCTCTAAAAGCTCGGTAAAGTTCTTTAATAAGTTCAATATTTGTCATTGAAAAATCCTCATCAGTATAGTTCAATTTCAATCACCAATAATATTGGCTTTTTGTGCTTTTCAATCAATTTTTATAAACGTTCGCTGGTGAAACTTGATGTAAATTATGGTCTAATTGGGTGAGAGCGATCGCAAATATTAGCAAATCAATTACAATAATCCTAGAAGCAGTGAGCGAACGAAGCGTCATATTACACCAGCCCAATCGGGCAAGTACAATCTGAGGCGCTTACACTTCAGTGATCAGTTCTAATAAGGCTTCTGTTGATATCTTGCCACTCATATCAGCACCTTCCAATAGGCTGTCTGCTAAATCTCGCTTGTGGTGATGCAATTCTACAATCTTTTCTTCAATGGTATCCTTTGCTACTAAGCGATAAATTGTCACCGGGCGTTGTTGCCCAATGCGATGTGCGCGGTCTGAGGCTTGGTCTTCCACGGCAGGATTCCACCAGGGGTCTGTATGGATGACATAATCGGCAGCAGTTAAATTGAGTCCTGTACCTCCCGCTTTGAGGCTAATGAGAAAGACATCGCCGTTCCCTGCTTGGAACGCATCTACCCGTTTTTTACGCTCTGCTACAGAAGTGCTGCCATCTAAGTATTGATAATTAATACTTTGTTTATCCAAGTAATCTCGAATGATGTGCAGATGGTCAACAAATTGACTAAATACCAATGCCTTATGGCGATTTTCTAGAAGTTCACCCAGCACCTCACCAAAAAGTTGCAACTTGGAACTGGATAATTCAGTGTCAGGCATAACGAGGCTGGGATTACAGCAAGCACGACGCAGTTTCATAATCTCAGCTAAAACTTGCAAATGTTTATTTCCTGCTTCGGCATTACTTTCGCTGAGTTTAGATATCGCCTGACGACGCAACGCTTCATAAAATGCTTTCTCTTCCCGGCTCAACTCCACATGAAGTAAAATTTCGGTGCGGGAAGGTAACTCTTCTAGTACCTGATTTTTAGTCCGTCGCAGAAGAAATGGTTGAATCAGTTTTTTGAGTTTATTACGTGCAAGTTTATCCTGATATTTTTCAATGGGGATAGCAAAGCGTTGATTAAAACTTTCAAAAGAACCCAATAACCCAGGATTAATAAAGCGGAACAGATTCCACAACTCACCTAGATGATTCTCAATGGGAGTTCCAGTAGTCAGCAACTTAAAATTAGCTTTTAGGTTCATGGCAGCCTGGGAACGTTTAGTGGTCATATTTTTGATTGCCTGGGCTTCATCTAAGACAATCGTTTGCCACTGTACCCCAGAAAGCATTTGCGCTACTTCTTCCTGCTGCAATAAACCATAACTGCATACCAACATATCCAAGGGTTGTAAATTATCCAGTAATTTTTGGCGGTTAGCTCCAGTAAATTGAATAATATTTAGGGTGGGAGCAAACTTCTGGGCTTCACTCACCCAATTCATGCACACGGAAGTGGGAGCAATAATCAGGGTCGGCCCTTCATGGGCGTTTCTGAGGATGACAGCCAAGGCTTGCACGGTCTTGCCCAGTCCCATTTGGTCTGCCAAACAAGCACCCACACCCCAATGCGCCAGCCGCGACAGCCAACAGAAGCCATCCATCTGATAGTCACGTAATTCTGCCCCAAATGTAGATGGTAATTCTGGTTGGAGGTTTTTCATCTCCTGGAGGCGCTGGATATGCGCTTTCCAGTGTTTATCTGTTTTTAGCTTACCTACTTCATCGACAAAATCCTCTAACCCTAATGTTGCTAATGGGTGAAACCGGATACCTTTACTGTGTTTTTCTGAAAACATCCGCAATTCGTCCAGGCGTTTGCGAAAAGCTTGGGTTAAAGCCAGAAATTGACCATCACCAAGGGGGATAAAACGACTAGGGGTTTTCTCCAACAGTTCTAGGAGTTGCTGCATATCCAGCACTAAGTCTTGATTCAATTTCAACTCACCAGTAGCAGCAAACCAGTCTTGTTGACGTTGAATTGATAAATTAAAGTCTTTCAGGTCTGCTTGGTGGCTGACACGCAGCTTTTCTCCTTCTGGCCATGCCATGACTACGCTGCTTCCCAATGCTTGCAGTTCTAGGAGTAATTCTAAACATTCCTCTGGGTCTTCTATTAGCCATTCCCCATCTCGTTCTTGGGTGCGACTCAAGGTAGGGCAGGCGGCTACAGCGTTTTTGGCTAGTTGCTTCTCTTCGGGCAGATTGCGTCTAGTTTGCAAACGTTTACCGTCAATCTCGGCAATGACAGTTTCACCACCAGCACCAGGACGGTAGTAGGGGCCACCTTGGGCAAAGGGGCGGGACAAAATGGTGATTTTCAAACCCGTATTGGCGGGTAACAGGTGAATATGGGGGAGAGTTTGGGCGGGTACTTCTTCTGCTCCTTCTGAGCCGCCACCGATGTCAGAATGTACTGTGACGATACCAGAGACGGCATTAATGGCTGCCAAAACTTGCTTCTCGGCGATCGCCGGCACATTTAATTTATTATCTTTACCAAGGATCTCTGTAATCCGTCGATGTTCGCTAGTAATTTCAATGACTTTAATACGGGTTGGGGTTTCTTTAATATTCAGAATATTTTGTGATGCTGGTAACTTGGGAGAAAATTCTAAGGTGAGACGACCATGTTTTCCTTTTTTGACTAGTAGTTCCGGTTCTCCTTTGACGATTTCTACACGGATATTGGGCGCATCTTCCCAAAAAACCAACGGGTGTCCAATTAAGGCACAGATGGCTTTTTCATTGAATATATACTCAACTTTGCCATAATAAGAGCCATCGCCGTATGTCTCAATACAACTACATACTCGTATATCTTGGGGTGTGATGTAATTAAACTCACTCAGTCCACTGCTTAAACGCTTGATGGCGATGGGACGACCTTTACTCCACTCTCCTTTGGCATTAACTTTCTGTTCCCGTGGTTGCACGATACATCTGTTACCAGAGAAGGTAATGAACCATGCTAAACGTAGTTCTGACTCTGCTTTTGGCTGTGTTTGTGGTTCCTTTTGAAGATTTGCCAGGGCATTGAGGCACATTTCCCAAGCTTCTTGCGGTTGAATTAGGTCTACGATAGTTTGGATACCGCTATCTTCTCGCAGTGTTGCTGCTTGTTGATCATAATTACTACTGGGTTTGAGTCGAGATAGGAGTTCTGCTGTTTCCATTGCCAACCAGTGATGACCGGAGGCGAGCGATCTCCTATATAATGGCTCTAATAAATTAGGTAAGCGTTTTTTAGCACTATCAGCATCCATCCAGTAAAGACATAGTGAGCAAAACAATGTTTGTAAGCTAATTTCTTCTTCTACAGGAGAAATATGCGAATTGACTACAAATTGTTTTTTGGTAATATCACCAAGGTGAACTTGCAATACCATTTCCAGTCTGGCATAAATAAAACTCAGCCAATGATCTGATTGACGCGCAATCAGATTAGCGTAATCTTCTGCTTGGCGTAGGCTTTGCGCTGAACCATCTTTTAACAGTGCTAGGATGAAAAATAACCCGCCTATAGTATTAAAATATACTTGGCGTTTGCCTGTAGCTTTTTTCAGGGCTTTGAGAGCATCTGTATAATATTTAATAGCTTGGTCGTTCTCACCCCGCAGAAAACTTAACCAACCCCAAAAAACCGCAGCGTTATGTTGATATTCATCAGATATCTGCTCTAAACTCTCTTGTGCTTCTTGGCTACAACCGCGTAACAGCAATTGCTCTGTTAAAATCAAGTGCAGATAATCTGAGCGATGTTTTCCATCTGTAGAGCATTCTGCTTCCAGCAGCATAAACGCATCTTCACAAGCAGACAATTTTAGTGTGGCATTGAGCAGGATACTAGATATACAGCTTTCAAATAATCCTTGAGGTAGGGTATGCAGCCAATCTGCGTCAAATGGATTATTGCATATCTGCTCTAATATCTTTTCTATCGCTAGTTTTTCTTGGCTATAACTGTATTTCTGGTAATCTTCAATTTGCTTATTAATAAAACCAGGGTCTTTACGGTAAAAACCTATGCGGATTTCTCTGATACACTGGCGTAAGCTTTGGAACATCCGAGCTTCGTTTTGCCAGTGCTTCCGTATGGGTAGCTTTTCCTCAACTGCCATAACTTGGCTCTCAAACTGTCCGGTTTGTACAGCATGACGAGTTGCAATTTCTGTAAGTAAAGGATGACATTCAGTACCCGATCTACTTTCCTGTATTAATAAGCCTGATTTTACCAATTTATCAATTTGCGAACTGAGAGTTTTCGTCCCCCAAGGTTTATTGTTTTCATCTAAAGCGCGAGTTTTACTAATACAGCTTAAAAATGAATTTTTGTCTATGGGTGCATAAATTACTGCAAATAATTGGATAATTTTTTGTGCAGAAGGGTGTAACTCAAAGTATTTCTTAGCAAGTAGTTTTGTTTGTATTTGGGAAGAATTAGAGGCAAAATCAGTCATATTATTGATTCAGGTCTTTAAGTGTCAATTTCTGACAAAATTAGACGGGTTTTGATCTAGTCGATGTTTAGTGGGAATAGGTTCTGGCTGCCCATCACCCACAAGGGCTGCGGTTGTTTCCAGAGATTCCCTCAATCGCTTGGCTGCGTAGATGGACATATCTCGCGGTACATTAATGCGATCGCCTACGGCGGGGCGTAGCCCATCTCGCAGATATCGTAGGGCGACATCAGATCCCGATGGAGGTTACACAGTCAATCCCTGTCATCATGTGTGTTAAAGCACAACGTAGGGCTAGATCAAACAATTTATCATCTAAGGGGTTGACCAAACAAGCGCAACCGGGCTTTAGCGTTGGTAAGACCATTAACAGTATCTATTCAATAGTTCGTGAGGGTTTCTAGTTCTTGCCAGCTTAAGGGTGCGGTAGTCATAGGGTGATTTGCATAAGGCAATACTTAGGACTTTTCTTGACTCTACAATATTTTCAATTACACAAGCACAGCCTTCACAAAGTAATTAATCTACCTTAGTTAATCCCTTGCTCCCGTTTTACCGTTACATTTATCAAGAAGTTAAATACTGCCCAATAGATGGCTGTTGACGACGCAGAGCAGTCATTGCCTGCTGCTGGATTTGGCGCACTCGCTCTCGGCTAATATTTAGCTTTTCGCCAATCTGGGCTAGACTTTGCTCTTGGTTATCCAAAAGTCCAAAGCGTAAGATTAACACTTCGCGTTGCATTGGCTTGAGTGAAGCTAACAAATCACTTAGGTCTTGACGCAACATTTCATGAGTGGTGTTTTCATTTGGCGAAATGCCCTCCGAGGCTAAAAGTTCGCTCAGTTCTGTTTCTTGGTTATCCCCTACCTTTAAATCTAGAGAAATCGTCCCACTGGCAACCTTGAGATATTCTCGAATTTGGTTGGGTTCTAATTCTAATTTTTGGGCAATTTCTGCTACACTAGGACGGCGACCTAGCGTTTGAAAAAACTCTCGCTGTACCTTCTTAATTTGGTTGAGTTTTTCGTTAACGTGAATCGGTAGCCTGACTGTGCGAGATTTTTCGGCGATCGCTCTGGTAATAGCCTGACTAATCCACCAATATGCGTAAGTGGATAACTTATAACCACGATTAGGGTCAAACTTTTCTATTCCTCTTTGTAGACCGATCGCGCCTTCTTGAACTAAATCCAAAAACTCTAAGTTACGGCGCTGATATTTTTTGGCGATAGAAACTACCAGCCGTAGATTTGCAGTGATCATCTTTTGCTTGGCTCTTTGACCAAGCTCAAGTATTTGATTGACTTGTGTTTCAGTTTTGTTGAGGAAATTCGCTAATTCTGCTGTTGTCGGTTCTCGATCCAGTTTTTGACTAAGTTCATGCTGTTGCTCTTGAACGGCAATCATCTGCTGTACTTGCCTGCCATAAGTTATTTCTTGGTCAGAGGTTAACAAAGGAAACTGACCAATCTCTTGTAAATAGATGCGTACCAAATCAGAACTTAGGCTAGGCATACAACTTTAGCTCTTCTCCACAATTGCACAAGACTCAAAGTATATGACGAACAGCCTTGAAACAATATCAACCACAAGATGTAATTTTATGTATTATACCTACTCCTGCCTGCAAATAAATTTCAAAGCAATATATCTTATCAGCTAACTCTGTGAGGTAAGTAACTTCACATCCCAAGTGTAAACACCTTTTTCCCCTGGCACTCTGAAGAATATGCCTGTACGATGACCACGCGACAATTCATTCAGCACACTGGGCTTGACCTCCTTAATTTCTTGGGGGTCTAATTCACCATATAGGGCTTCAATGACTTGAGCGACATTAAACACTTTTCCTGGGTTTTGTTGCAATAAAATAGTCAGCGCATCAATCACAAACTTGCCTTCAAATTCTCCTATCATCGGCACAGCATTCGCTTTGGATTGGGGAGACGGTTTTTTATTGTTTTCCTGTTTAGAAGAACTAGTTTTCCGGTTCGATGTGAGCAATTTTAAATCTATAGTGTAATAACCCGACTTTCCAGGAACCAAAAACCATCTGCCGTCATTTTTCCCCTGAGTTAGTGTTGATTGAACTCTACCTCTCACTGTTTTTCTAATATCTGGCTCTAACTCACCATAGAGCGCACGCAACACGAAATCTACATGGCAGATATTACCCGGATGTTTTTGTAGTAGCTTTTGGACTGCTTCTATGCGCCTGAGTCCAAAGTATTCCTCCAGCATGGGAACCTCGCCCAAAGAACGCATCTCGTCCTGTGTTTGCTGTGCAGTCTCTTGATTGCTAGATGTTGATTGTGCTTGTTGATGTTCGTTTTGGGTGGCTGTTGATGAACTGTTGCTTTTTACGTGATCGGAGGCTGCCTCCACCGCATCCTCAGTTTCTACAATGTTATTGTTATTGTCTGAGGATAAGTCCTCTTGGGCAACAGTAGCTGATTCATCAATAGGTTGTGTTTGTTTATCTTCTTGGCTTACAGATGATACATCGGTTTCTATCTTGTCTGTAGCTGGCTGTTGTACATCATTAGTTTCTTCTGGCTCTCCCTGTGTTTGCCCTGCGTCATCCCCAGAATCTAAATATGAGTCTTCTTGAACGGGGTTAGATTCTAATGCGGCGGTTTCAGCTTCGCTAATCGCATTGCTATTGTATGAGGATGAGGTTTCTAAAGCAGTATCATCTAGCTGTGGAATCTCTGGCTGGGCATTAGTACCAACCATCGCTAGGAATAAATGTTCTGTTTTTAGGTTATGAATTGCTTCTAATGTGGTATCGGTTTGGGCTAAGTTAGTCTCAATTTCTGAAATGTTTTGGCTACCGTTTAAAGGCACATTTGTTTTTTCAGCCGCACTAGGCACTTGTGCCACTTGCTCTGGTATTAAGCGATTGGTCAGTTCGCTTGGCTTTGCTGGCCAGTTTGCTAGTAATGCTTCTACATGATGGAGGTTATCGTTCGCTTGTGTGTATAACCTTTCATACTCTTCTACAATCGGCGCGTAATAATCACGTAATGCTAACAGTGTGTACAAAAAGTTTTGCGGCGGAGTCTTTAATTGCATCTATTTATTATTTAACTGCTTTTTCTATTAAAATTTTAGAAAATTTTTGCTCATGTAGGCTTGTCAGTTGATTCACTCCATTTTCAAAAATACAAATTCAAATTTAACTTTAGATGTTTGAACTTTTGTTAGAGTTATCCTGCTCATCAACTAAAACTACTAATTTTCCTGTTGCTTGATTAGATTCCATATATTGATGTGCTTGAACAATCTCATCAAACTTAAACACACGATCTATATTTACTCGATTTTGCCCTGCTTCTACACCATCAATAAATCTTTGTAAGTATTCGCCAGATAAATCTTCACAACCTCCACTATAAACCGTCAATTTTACTGTATGCGGAATATCATCCATTGGTGCAAAGTTACTTAATGTCCAAGCATTACCCAAAATTCCACTCATGCAGACGATACCACCAGGAACCACACATTGCAGTGAATCCATCAAAGTAGACGTGCCTACCAGTTCTAAAACGCAATCAAACCCCTTAGAATAGCTTTGCCGGATTGAGGTAACGATCTCTCCTGTATCTATGACAACGTGATCAGCTCCATTTGCTTGCAAAGCTTTTATTTTAGAAGAATTACGAGTAGTTGCCACAACCGTTAGCCCCATTTGTTTGGCAAGATGTGTAGCGGCCATACCTACTGATGAACTACCCCCCCGAACCAATAACGTTTGTCCCGCCTGCACATTTAAACCAGACACCAGAGAACCATAAGCCGTCTGGAACATTTCTGGTATTGCTCCTAAGACTGACCAGTCGAGGTTACTATTAATCGGAAAAACACAGGTTTGGGGTACACAGGTGTATTCAGCATAGCTGCCATCAAACGCTCGTCCCATGCCTCCCATAATCGCTGCTACCTTCTGACCTGGCTCAAATGCTGTTTCAGGAGCCGCTTCCACAACTCCAACGCACTCAATCCCTAAAACTCTGGGAAGTTGAACACCTTGAGAATACCCTTGACGAGTGAACATCTCAGAACGGTTTAGTCCAAAAGCTTTTACCTTGATTAGCACCCATCCAGGCTGAGGAGATGGTTTTGTCATCTGTTTTAACTTCAGCGCTGTCGGATCACCCGGAGATTCTAATACAATTGCTTTCATAGATTTAATCAACTGCTTGCTGTTACACTCTTCATTTATAAATTGTCTTTCACCATCACTGTTGAATTTCAGTTCCCTGAACTTTAGTTTTAGCCAAAATTGCCTGTGCCTGATTGTTGGCTTGCTCAAAAGCTTGTAATACGGACTGCGTAACTTGATTAGTTTTCACCTTCCCAGATTCCAAGCTGAAAATTAATTGTCCATCTTTGTGAGCGATTGCTAAATCCTTGCGATCTCCGTTGTAAGCCTAATCGTAGACTCGCGCTGCTGCTGTTCTGGCTACGGTGATTGGGATTTTGGGTTGATATTTCAACTACTCTATCAGCTAGAGTGGCTAGTTTTTTCTGCTCACATCGCCTGTAAAGAAGCTGAATCAATTACCCGACCAATATCAAAAGGTGTGCGTTTTTTATCTTGAATTAAATCGTAAGGTGTAGAAACTCCAAGCAATGCAAAAGTGATACGTTTATACTCTGGTTTATCTGCTCGGCGATTATAACAATCCCGAATTACAACAAAAAAGTCATCTGAATTAAAAGCCAAGCTCGAAACACTATCAATTTCATCAACGAAAATCACAATATTGTTGTTAACTTTTGGCAATAAAATTGTCTCAATGAACTTACTAAAACACCGCACAGGAGAAAATAAACTGTTTTTCTGCCACCAAGTTTTTAAATTAAATTCAGTCTGAAGGTTAAATTCTTCTACCAATTTATTTATTAGCTTGACGTACCATTGTTCAATCGTAATAACATCTGTATTAATCTCCGCGACATCAACAACCGCACAAGCAAATCCATCGTCTTGCAATCGCCGCATTACTCGCTGTCGCAAACCAGATTTACTCGTCTGAGGCAGATTATAAACATAACAAAACTCCCCAACTCGCAACAGAGAATATAGATAATCATCCTGGGAGAGATTAAGTTTACTTTGATGGTTGCATTTCATATATTTACATTTTATCGTTTTTATTGATTTTAAGTTCTGGGGCTGTTTATTCTTTTCTCCTCATCCTATTCTCAACTCCAAATAAATCTTTATACACTTCGTAATCTTTAAACAAATCCATGATTAAACTCCTTGTAAAAACGCAATAAACTATATTCCCCCGCGCTTCATATAAATCAAAAGCCACAGGGTCAGCGCGTCTCAAACCCAATTGACAGTAGGATTTTAGGAGAGTATTGAATTTGGGAGAGATGCAGCCAAAACAGAAAGCATATACTGATCATTCATCGCGGCTCGCCGTGACTTTTGGCGAATACTGCGCCGGAAAGAGGATTCTCGCTCTAAGGCATTAAGAGCAATGCGACGTAGCAAAGAAAAATTCTGTGGACTGTGCAGAGAACGAATTCGACATTCATCTTCATTGAAAGTGACATCTAATGTCCAATGAACAGAATTTTCAATACCCCAATGCTGTCGAATTGCACTACCAATTTTGTGGGCATCACTCTTGAGACTAGTAATGTAAAATTGCACCTCTTGTGTTGTTTTATTCCAATGCTGACTCGAACGTACTACCATCACCATTGTTTTGAGTCCTACCCATAAGTCTAGTTGATAAAGTTCAGGAATCTGCGACACAGGTACAGTGTAAACTGTACGCTTTTCGATGCGGTGATGTCCTTTTTCAATACGTTGACTAATGCTGACATCAATACTTTTAAATCCAATTGATTGTGCTGTCGCAAACCAATTTTTGATTTGTTGATGTAGTTTTGGATGATTCTCTTTCAGGCTCAGAATATAATCCGCATCAGCCGCGATAATTTTCTCGGCAATCGATTTTTGAGTACCCATTGCATCAATAGTAATGATGCAGCCAGAGATGTCTAACATTTCTAACAGTGCTGGAATCGCAGTAATTTCATTGGATTTTTCAGTCACCTTTGTTTGTCCCAAGACCAGACGGTGTTCACTCGACCAGGCACTGACCGTGTGTAATGCTTTTAGCTGAGATTCCCGATCATATGAGCCTCTATGGGTTTTGCCATCTATGGCTACTACTTCTACTCCCAATTTCTCAATTAGTGATTGTACCCACTCCCGAAAACATTGCTCAAATTCTTTTGGGTTAATTCTTTCAAACACCCTCCTAAAAGTATCGGGACTGGGTATTCCAAATGGTATTTGCAAAAACGTTTTCAACCACTCCTGTTTACTGATTCCATACTCCTCAATATCTTCCCAACCTTCTGCTCCTGCTATTACTGCCAAAATTGCTATGGTGATGATAAGTAGAACAAGGTGAAAAAACCAAAGTGTGTAAAGATAAGTAAATACATAAATGTGTTTACCAAGGTAACAGGGATATGGGCTGCCGTTTAAGGGTATTTCTGACTCCTAAGCAAGATAAAATTCTGTTCAACCTGAGAACGGCAGATGTACCCCAGAAAGTGAAAGACCGAGCCGAAGTGATCAGATTAAGCGCACATGGTTGGTACGTAGAGAAGATAGCAGATCACTTTGACTGGACTGCCCAAACAGTAAGAGAAGTTTTGCATAGATGGGAAAAACAAGGTCTAGAAGGACTGTGGGAGAAAGCAGGGCGGGGAGGAAAATCAAGGTGGGCAGAAGCTGACATGGCGTTCTTAGAAAAATGCTTGGAGCAAGAACCACGTACATATAATAGTGTTCAATTAGCCCAAAAATTAGAGCAAGAACGCTCCGTGAAATTGAGTCCTGACTGGTTAAGGCAGGTACTCAAAAAAAGGGGGTCATTTGGAAGCGAACACGAAAAAGTCATAAGGGGAAACAAGACCCGGTAGTACAGCAAATCAAACAGGCAGACTTAGAAATGCTGGAATTATCTGCTGCTGTTGGCGAAATCGATTTAAAGTATGTGGATGAATCAGGGTTTTGTGCTTGGAGTGAACCGAGTTACAGTTATTACTTTCGAGGACAGCAAAAACGCTTGGAGCAAAGTAAACGTAGGGGGCGAAGGTTAAGTATTATTGGGTTCCTTCAACCCCTAATTAGCTTTGTGTACGGTTTGGTGATTGGCGGCGTTTCACGCAAATCCTATATCCAAATGATGGAGCTTGAAGCAGCAGAAGCCAAACAATCAGGACGCATCAGAGTCATCGTGCAGGACAACGGCCCGATACATCGGTGTAAAGAGGTTCAGCAATTATGGTCAAAGTGGGAAGACATGGGTTTGTACATCTTCTTTTTACCCAAATATTGTTCAGAAATGAATCCCATTGAATTAGAGTGGCAACACCTTAAAAAAGATGAACTTGCCTCGAAAACTTTTGATGACGAATTAGACCTTGCTTATGCTGTCATTGATGGAGTTCAAAGAAAAGGTGAAAAGAGAAACTACAGTACAAAACGTGTAAAATTTAACTCTTATTCTTCTGCTTAATTGTTTGTTACATACTTATAAATTTTCACCACGACTTACTTACTTATCTTTACACACTTTGGTTTTTTCACCTTGTTCTACTTACAGTGCAAATACAGTTTCGACTTTCCTGTTTATTGCACCAGTCATCGGTGTAGTGTTTGGGCATTGGTTTCTCGGTGAAGCATTAACCTGGACTGTAGGGTTAGGAGGTGCAATTGTATCTTTGGGAGTTTTTCTTGTGTATCGTTATACTCTTTCTTATAACGAAAGTCGCAAGAGCAATCGCTCTGGCAGTATTATTTAAAGCCACGACCGATATGTGGAACGTGGATAAGTTTCTTCGGCTTGTGAGTCAGGTAAATATCAGTTTCAAATTCTGGCTGTTCTTCTTCCTGTTTCGGGAAAGCACCAGGCTGACTGAGGTCTTGGAGCAGTTCATCAATCAGAGCAGTGGTAACGTGTGTCATGAGGAAAATATGCGAATACTCGCGCTTTTGACCTTTCACATACAAAGTTTCGCTTGAGAGAGAATATTTAAAGACAATATCATCATTAGCACGTTTGAAGCGGATAGTCAGGGATAGTGGCGTATGTGCTACCCATAAATCTTCTCCCAACTTCTCTTCTAACGCCTTTAATTGCAAATATGTATAGTTAGCAATATTTTCTGTATAAAGCACCTTATCAACCTGGGCTGCGTAAGAATTTTTTGCCAAGTAGTCCCAGAGAAGCATGGCTGAAAAGCCATTGCGAGAACCAGCAAATGTAGTATCTTGAGAACCGATATATTCTGGATCGTCGGGTGGACGCAGCTGATACTTTGTCTTGGTCATATAAATGCCGCATGGTAAGGGTGCGCCAATCCACTTGTGTCCGCTCATGGCGATCGAGTGTACAAAAGGCAAACGAAAATCAAAGTTCGGCCCGCGCTGCGAGATTTTACCCATGTTATGTGCCATTTCAATAAATGGCATATAGGCAGCACCAAGCGCCCCATCTACATGGAACCAATAGCCATTGCGAATATCGTACTTGGTTGGGTCTTCGGGGTCGTAATACACCTTGCGATCGTCAAGACCATATTTTTTTAAAATAGGAAGCAGAGCTTTGCCAGCTGCTTCTACATCGTCGTAAGCACCTTTGAATGTAGTGCCGTAGTTGAAGCACACGAGAATCGGATATCCCTTAGCAGCAAAAAACTCGACGAGCTTGCACAGCGCTTTAATATCAATCGAGCCAGGCCCATCGTTACCACCTTGGGATGGCACCTCTTTTGGCCAGGGCTGACCGGGTGCTAGTGGATTTTCCTGTGGATATTTTTCAGTACCAATCTCGTAGAAATTCTGCATAGCCATCACACGCATAGCTTTGATAATTGAGTAGTGCGTGTCTTCTGAATAAAATGCAACTGGAGTATGGGCGTTGGGATTTTCCTCTAAAACAGGTGCCTGCTGATAGATGAGACGGGGCGGTACTGAGCGTGGCTGACCTGATAAACTAGCTTTCCTGGCTTCTTCTTCAACGCTAGGGTCATTAAGTAAGAACTTGCCAGCTAGATAATCCCGTCCGTTCCACAAACCGTATAAGTTACCTTCTGTGCAACCCATAGTGAGGACGTAACCCCAGTAAGACTCTAGGTCATTGGGATCATGTGGCCAGCGTGCGTTCCATAGTGAGGCGTAATAATCCAGTACCGCACGCTCCATAAACTTGCTGTTAATGGTGAAATTGCCGCTTTGGAAAGGGTCGCCGACGTTATTGATGTGATAATTGAGGTACGGCTTCAAGTCTTCTTCGTAGTTAAAGCTTTGGTTGACTTGATAGCCGAGGAAGTGACTTTTCTGCACAAACTGATAGTTGTGCAATTGGCTTAGAGCGGTGCTTTGTTGTTCGGGAGTCAAACCTGTTGAAGATAGAGCGAAGTTTCTGTAACTAATACCAGGTACTGTGGGGTACGTAGAGCATGAATCTTTTGTGGGAGGTGACACAATCGCAGCGTCACTATCAAACACAGTTTCTTGCCAAACTCCAACTTCTGACATAGCAAACAGGATATTTTCTGGATTGTTTGGTTTTTTTTTGTCCATAATTTCATACTCCCTAGTAGCGTTGTCTCCAGCCATTCTAAACAGGAAAACCATTGTTATCTCGCAATTTCATTAGTGCGTTACTTTTTTTTGACTTCAGCCGCAATGATAATTGGTTGTCTTGCAAAGTTAATTCTTGAGCCTTTGACCTGAATTTTGTCCCTTGACTGAATCTTAATATCTTGATTTTCGATGTACCAGCTTGGGACTAAATGCACTTTCTGAGTTCCATGAATATAGTTATAGAAAAACAACATGAGGAACTCGTGAAGAAAACCTTATTTTCACCTCGATACAAACTTTTGAATCACTTTCACTCGCACCTGCTCATCACAAACTTGTCCAATAGCGTTGGCAAAGTTCTTGCTAGAATTTTATTCGGATTATTGTTTTCAGCAACAGACCCTCTTTAATTGCTATTGATGATGTACTAAAAAATGTTTCACATCAAACGCAGCGTCACGCCAAGGTACGCAAAGTATTTGCTGAGAAATTTCAGTAGATGTACCTTATCGTCTATGTCTAGGATTTCTGAGCCAAGCGGCTTTTCTTAGTTCTTCTGCGCCTAAAATAATTGGCGGACATACTAGCAACAGCAACCATTGCCAAGGTACTAAGGGTGCAGTGGAAAAAATTCTACTTAAGGATGTGCTGTTGGTAATCAGTATGACTAACATCCATTCGATCGCAATTCCTAACCAAATTAGAGGATTAGAAAATAATCCTAGCTGCCAAATAGAAGTGCGCTCCGAACGGCAAGCGAAAACATTACCATCTTGACAGGCAACAATGGTAGCTAAGGTCATGGTTGTAGCTTGAGCATATATAGCAACGGTGGCGGCGTTAGCTGAGTGCGATAAAATACTGGGAGTGACGGCTTGTAATTGTTGTAAGTTATATCCATAACTCCACCAGATGAGGAAGAATGCTGTCATTCCCAGAATCGCTTCGAGTAGTCCTAGAAAACAATAGGCGCGTAAAAGTAGGGAACGGTCAAGAAGCGATCGCGATTTTTTCCGAGGTGGTTGTTGCATTGTGCCAACTTCTGGTTTTTCTGCACCCAAGGCTAGAGCCGGTACTAAGTCAGTACCTAAATCAATGGCGAGAATCTGCATGATTACCAAAGCGGGGGGAATTTTTAGGGCTACCATTAGCAAAAAAGGCACTAATTCCGCCACATTCGATGCCAAGATATAAGTCATAAATTTGCGGATATTTTGATAAACCGCACGTCCCTGCTTAATCGCGCTGACAATAGTGGCAAAGTTATCATCTGTCAGCACAATATCGGCGGCTTCCCGTGCTACATCTGTGCCATTCATCCCCATCGCTACCCCAATATGAGCCGCTCTTAAGGCTGGGGCATCATTAACTCCATCCCCTGTGACTGCAACGACATCACCAATATCTTTGTAGGCTTGCACTAACCGTAACTTGTGTTCTGGAGACATCCGCGCAAAGACCAATCCAGAACGATATTTGACAATTTGCTTTAATTGTGCATCAGACAAATGTCCTATGCTTTCACCTGTGACTACTCGTACCGAGTTGTTGACCAGTCCAATTTGACGAGCGATCGCTTCCGCAGTTAAACCATAATCACCTGTCACCATAGTTACCTTAATTCCGGCGGTATGGCATTGAGCGATCGCATCACTTACTTCTGGACGGGGCGGATCAAACATCGCCACTAAACCAATGAAGGTTAAATTCTGCTCTAGGTCTTGCGATCGCAAATCTAACATCTCACTCCCAACACGCCGCGCCGCTACTCCTAGCACCCGAAAACCTTGGGCGGCTAAACTATCGTTGGCTGCTACCACTTGATTCCAGTCGTCTTGGTTGATGTCTGCCAGCGTACCATTGCGTAAAATGGATGTGCAGTGGCGTAAGACTTCTAACGGCGCACCTTTAGTAAAAGCTAAGTTTGGCAAGTCACCAGTCCATACCGTTGAGGCACGCCAATCTAATATTACCGTCATCATTCGCCGCCGCGAATCAAATGGCACTTCGCGCAAGCGTGGAAGTTGTGTTTGCAAGATTTCCAAATTTAGCCCAGCTTTAGCCGCAGCGACTAACAAAGCTGCTTCTGTGGGATCACCAATCTCTTGCCAACGGCTAGGGGCTGTCAGGTGAATCAGGCGGGCATTAGAGCAAAGTGCTGCGCCTGTGAGTAACAAATTGACCTTCCAGGCGGCAGCAAAATTCTCAGACATCTGTACTTTCCCAACTGTAGGGTCATATCCTGCCCCAGTGACTTCAATCAGGGTGGGTGAGATAGCCAATGGTGTTTCTGGCAGTTCATTGCCAATAGGCTGCCAGGGAATCCAGAGATAATGCACCGTCATTTCGTTTTTGGTCAATGTGCCAGTTTTATCTGTGCAGATGACCGTAGTAGCACTTAAGGTTTCCACCGCCGACAGCCGACGCACTAGAGCATTGCGCCGTACCATCCGCCGGACTCCAATTGCTAATGATAATGTGACGGTAGGCAATAACCCCTCCGGCACTAAGGCTACAATGATACCGATCGCAAACATAAAACTCTCTTTCACTTCCATCCCCACTAACAGAGATGTCAGCAAAAATACCAATACTCCCATCGTCAGAGCGATCGCTGTGATTACCCGCACCATTTGTGCCACTTGCACTTCTAAAGTGCTAGGTTCGTGTTGCACAATGGTTGTGAGATGCGCTACGTGACCAAATTCTGTTTGTGCGCCTGTGGCATAGACTACAGCTACTCCTCGTCCTGATGACACTGTTGAGCCTGCTAACACCAAATTGGGAATTTCCGCCAAATTAGTTGGTTCTTGTAAAGGTTGTTCACCGGCTGGTAGAGTCTTTCCACCCCGAATAGCAGCAACTTCCCGCACCCTGACTGGATAGGCATTGCGAGCCACAGGCAGAGATTCACCAGTCAGCACAGAGACATCGAGGTATAGACTTTGGGATGTTACCAGACGCGCATCAGCCGAAACGCGATCGCCTTCTTCCAATTGCATAACATCCCCACGCACCAGTTCCCGTGCTGGTATTTGCTTGAGTTCACCATCTCGATACACTTTTACCTGCATCGGTAACACATTCTTGAGTGCTGATAATGCTTGTTCTGCCTGAAACTCTTGCCAAAAACTAAAGACGGCATTAATCCAGATCACAGCCCAGATTGCCCATCCCAGTTCTGGAGTGCCGGAAATAAATGCCAAAATTCCTGCTATCCATAGCAATAGAGCCATAAAGTGGGTGAGTTGATCCGTAAAGCGAAGCCACATTGGACGCTGGGCCGTTTCTGGCAGTTCATTCGCACCATAACGCTCAAGGCTTTGTGTTGCCTCATATTCAGTCAAGCCGTTGTCAGTAGTTCCCAATAACTCATAAACGGCTGCAATGGGTAATGTCCAGACTGGTTGATGAAACGACATTAATAGTGCTAATAGTTGAGAATCTAGACAACTAATTAGGTGGACATAATTATTTAGAACTGGCTAACCTTATCCCAAGAGGGTTGAGTTTCGACTACGCGGTAATCGAGCGTAGTCGAGATTCAACTTCCGCGCAGTCGAAACCCAGTGATCTCAAGTTAGGTTTAATTTAGTCCTTCTACTTATTTATGAATAGTACCGTCAGGCATAATTGTCCCAGTTAAAAAGGCTTCACTCATATCTGTAGCATTTAGATTTGCCCCAGTCAGGTTTGCGTCACTCAAATTGGCCTCACTTAAATCAGCACCAGTGAGGTCAGCTTCTCTCAAATCCGCCTTCCACATCCTGACCCCACTCATTTTGGCATCACAGAGGTTCACACGCTGCAAATTAGCTGTACTGAGTAATGCCATATGCAAACTTGCATTACATAAGTCTGCATCACAAAGATATGCACCGCTAAGGTCTGATTCATTCAGGTTAGCTGTCGATAGAGTAGCTTCACGCAAGTCTGCACCACTTAAAATCACTTCTGATAAATTTGCGTGTTCTAGGTTCGCGCCTTGAAGATTTGCTTGACTCAAATTAGCGCCACTCATAGATGCTTTTGTGAGATTAGCGCCACTTAGGTCTGCTCTACCAAAGTCTACACCACCCAAGTTAACACCTCTGAGGTCAGCTTTTGGTAAGGCAATACCGTAGAAGTTCCTTTCACCTGTTGCATATCGATTTAGAAGTTCTTTAACGTCCATAGTCTTAAGTTTTGTGAAATTTTAGTTTTCTATTAATGCTGCTTTAGTAACAATCCTTCTTCAATGTCCAATGCTGCTAAGGGATTTTCTGTATCTAGCCATGCAACTTGGGCTTCGAGTTTGTCACAACAATCACGCACTAGACGCAAACCCGCATCTAATGAAAGTTGAGCAGTTGTTGGAGTAAATTCTTGCAATATTACAGCTTCTATTGTTTGATAGCAATCCAGATATTTGCTCAGTTTTGCTAAAAAATTTGTTCCTTCGCCAGCGTCTCTCATCGCAAACTGCAAAATTGAATCGACGTAAGCCTTAACTTTGGAGTTTTTAACTCCTTCTGTAGCTGAGGTATAGAGTAATTCACCATTTAGATAGGCGAAATCTGGGACATAAAGACATTTACCTACTAATTCAAATATCTGCATCCCTTTAGCTGATTTAACTGTTAACTGCTCGTGCCTGACTCGATTCGCAGCATTTTCAAGCAGCACAATTACAGCTAAAATCACCGAAGGATAGTTGCTATCTATACATCTAATTTCTACAGTGCCGAGTTTGTTGAGTCGGACTGGATTCCAAGCAGACTTGAGTAAGCTTCCTCCTGCTTCTAGGAATAGGTGAGGTGGAATCCCAGCTTTTTCCATCGCTTGCAACCAAGCATAGTAACGAGCAAATTGCTGTTCAACTAAATCCTCCACACTCTCGGCATAAGGCATAAGCCCGCCCACGGATTGTAAATTCGTGTAAACTCCTTCCCAGCCAAAGGTTTGGCTACCTCGATAGCGAATTGTATGGGCGGCTAGTCCGATCGCTTGTCCTTCATAAAATGGACAAGCCCGTGTTAAAGCAATGAGGGCTGAGTCGCAAGCGGTAGCTAAATTATAGATATTTAGTAGTTCTTCTCGCTCGGCTGATGTTGAGTTGTAAGAGACTGCAACACGAGGGTCAATTACCCCAGGCGGGACTTCCAAATGCAGATGTGTGCCAGTACATTTTCCAGCGTGCAGAAATTTATCATAGCCAACCGTCCGTGCTTGAATATGGTAATTGGGGCGATCGCGCATCACTGGCATAATATGCAAGGGATAGCTAGACAGAGGATAAAGGCGTAAATTCATCTGTCGCCCCACAGTCAGCGCCAATTTGAGATTTTTGAGGTAAACTCTTGCTAGTTCTGTGCCAGTGTAAGCTGGTGGTGTGTTAATTTCCACCATACTCTTGACAAACTCCGGCACAAAGTAACTTGGGTTTAAACCTTGTGCTTGCGCCAAGATGTGACAACCCTGCAAAAATTCATCAGCGCGATCGCTCAGATGACCAACTTCATCTACCAGAAAAAACTCTTGCTCAAGACCGATACGACGCTTGACTACATCCATATCACCTCTACATACTAAGGTGAAGAACTCTCGCTTTGCTTTTAAGGATAAGCTTAGACGGGTAACATACACCCGCTAAGATTTACAAAAATTTTTGTGATACTTTAGGTGCTAAGTATTGGGGATGGGGAACTCTCGGAAAAGTAAGTGATGAATGACTGTAAAACTAGCCTCAACCTCTACACCCTTATCTGAGATAATGCCTAAACCATTCACTTGCCAGTTGGGCGACGGCGGCTAACTTACCTGGTTCTTCAAATAAGTGGCTGGCATTGGGGATAATCACTAAGCGTTTTGATGTTTGTAATTGTTCTAGAGCATCTTCATTCATTGCTATTACTGGCAGATCGTACCCACCAACAATCAACAACGTCGGCGCTTTCACTTGGGGCAAGACTAAAGGAGCTAAATCTGGTCTTCCACCACGAGAAACAATAGCCTGCACTGTTTCTGGACGTTGTGTGGCTGCTACCAAAGCTGCACCGCCGCCTGTACTAGCACCAAAGTAGCCTAGTTTCAGGTGTTGAGTATCTGGGTTTTGTATCAGCCAATCTGTAGCCCCAACTAATCGCGAGGCTAAAAAAGCAATATCAAAGCGTAAATGTCTTGTCCGTAAGTCAATTTCTTCTTCTTCGAGTGTGAGCAAATCGATTAACAAAGTTGCCAGTCCCGCCTGTTGTAAAACTTCAGCAACATAGCGGTTGCGGGGACTATGACGGCTGCTACCACTACCATGAGCAAATAACACTATGCCTGTAGCACCGTTGGGAATCACCAAATTACCTTTGAGCTTTACTTCACCTACTGGCACTGACACCGCATATTCTTGGGGTTGGTGTGTTAATGTCCTATCCATAACGAGTATTACGAATTACTTGTGGTTAATTTTTGTCTTGTCAAAAGTTCACATACTTCTGCGTCGGTTGTTTGCTCAAAATTCTCGTACCAAATACCGATCGCATACAAATTTTCTGGCATCATTACGCAGACAATTTTGTCGACTTCCGCTTGTAATTCTTCACAAGTGGCTACACCTGCAACGGGAACTGCAACCACCAGTTCGCGGGGTTGTTGCTGTTTTAATGTGGTGATCGCTGCACGAATAGTAGCACCCGTAGCAATACCATCATCTACAAGAATAATCGTATGATTTTTGACTTTTGGTGGAGGACGATTACCCCGATAGGCTATGTTGCGACGCTCTAATTCCCGCATTTCAATTGCTGCTACTTGATCAATAGTTGCTTGAGGAATCCGCAACCAATCTACAACATTTTCATTTAATACACGGACTCCTCCGGTAGCAATTGCACCCATCGCTAGTTCCTTATGCCCTGGTACACCTAGTTTCCGCACTAAGCAGACATCTAATGGTGCATCAAGTGCCTTGGCTACTTCAAATGCTACAGGGACACCGCCACGAGGAAGCCCCAATACTAAAACATCTGAACGATTGGCATACTCTGTTAACCGAGAAGTTAATAGTTTCCCTGCTTCCGTTCGATTACGGAATTTCTGCCACATATTTTTATACCTCTAAAATAAATCACTAATTGAACCATCAGTTTTAAATCGTTGAATAGTAGTAGCAATTAAAGGTGCGATGGAGACAATTTTTAATTGCTGCCAGTCAGTTTCCTTGGGAGCTACACTATCGGTGACAAAAATCGCCTTAACGCTGGGATGACTTAACTTAGCCCGTGCTTCCTTGACAAACAACCCGTGAGTAGCAGCAATAATTATTTCTGGGCGTGCTTCGGCTTTGAGTAAGGCTTCAATACTCTTCGCAAGAGTGCCACCAGTGGAAATCATGTCATCGATAATTAAGCAGGCATAACCCTTTACATCACCCACAACACGAGTCACCTCTGTTTGAGTGCCACTGGTGCGGTGTTTGTGTAGCACTACTACTGAACTATCAAGTTTTTGAGCATACTGTGTTGCCATCTGTACCCGCCCTGTGTCTGGCGATACAACTACGAAATTAGGCGGTAAGTAATGGCGTATAGCCTCGCAAAAAATGGGTACAGCCGTCAGACTATCTACAGGAATGCGAAAGAAACCTTCAATTTGAAGTGTATGTAAATCTAGTGTGACAACATGATTTACACCTACAGCCTGTAAAACTTCAGCTACCATACTGGCAGTAATTGGTTCGCGCCTACCGTGACGTTTATCTGCACGGGCGTAGCCAAAGTAAGGAATAATCGCCGTAATTCGACTAGCCGCAGATCGACGACAAGCATCTGCAAAGGCTAAAAGTTCTACTAGATGGTCATTGACAGGTGGTGCAGTGGACTGGAGAATAAACACAGCCTTTTGGCGTACCGATTCCAGTAACCGCACATTTACCTCACCATCTGGAAAGCGTTCAACCAGAGATTTACCCAAAGCAATGTTGAGTTTCTGGGCAACTGCGGCAGCTAAATCAGAGTTAGCTGTGCCAGCAAAGAGGATGAAATTGTCCATAATCAAGACTTTGTTTGGTGGATTTGCTTCCAGGCGGCATCTAAAGACGCTTTTGCACGCTCTCCTGCACGGGCAATACTTTGTTGTAAACTATGCCATTACTCTTGTAAAAACACCGTAGCTTCTTGCAAGGCGTGGTGTGGATGATTAGTAGAAGCTGCTACTTCATCGCTAACTTCCTTGATTTTGACGCGGACAACTTCTGGTTTATCGCTGGGGGAAATCAGATGATGCAGGCGATCGCCTATGATATTTACTAGATGTTGCACTTGTTGTGATTTCTCACTAAAGAAACCCTTCAATCCCTCTGACTCAGCCTCAAGTTGATGTTTAACATCTTCGCGGATAATGACTTTATCGATGGCAATTTCCTCAACATCTTCGGGATACAGCACTGCGCGTCTACCAAAAGGAGCAGCAATTTCTCCCGCCACAATGTAAGCTGCGATTTCTCCTGTTTGCCAATCAAATAAAAAATCTTCCACCCAACCAAGGTTTTCACCCAGCGTAGATTCAACTGTAATTTCATGCAAGCGGCGGAGATTGTCTGGCGTGTCTTCTAGTGGAGGATAATACACAGAAACCGCACCCATACCTACCCCAGCAATTCCTAACACTGGTAAGTATGTTTCTCCACCTGAAAAATAGGCAATACGCCCAGAATTATCTAACCAAACTTCTTCTAACTCACCAAGACTATTAGCTGTTGAACTATCTATTGCTATCCATCCGATAATTTGACTACGACGCACAACATTGAGCATACTTTTCCTCCAATACTCTCTATTTCTCTTGGAGTTTGATCAATAAACATAGTTGCTCACCTCTTGCCACATTGTTGTTTTAAACATGAACTCTACTTTAAGGTTAGAAATAAAATGTGAAGAAAATGTGAGGAATTATTTAATCAAATAATCGCACATAGATAAAAGTAAATAATATGTTACATAATCAAGTATGAATTAGTGGAGAATGAAATAGAAATTGCTTACTTTATCTAATTTATACAACAATCATCAATACCTTTTCTAAAAGTAGGCGATCGCCGCGATGCTGCATAGAAAGGCAGTCTCTAGCAAATAGCTGAGACAGACACGGCGATTCAGCAAACCATCCCATAGATAACCTTTATGTTGAGGAGTAGGACTGCGCTTGAAAGTATAAGTTCAACTACTGTAAATTTTAGGACTACATAAACCATAAGTATTAGCAAAGATGGCTTCTATTTGAGCAACACGGGGATAAAAACCACGCTGAAAATGTTTTCATTGACTTTCGAGAATCCAGAAAAATAAGGGTATAGCACAACCCATAAAGGCAATGCTACTGACGCTGAGATTTTGTTTTTCTCTTAACATGAATCCTAAAACAGCACTAGTTCCAGTAATACCCAGCGCCTTGATCACCCAAATTTGGCTGTGACAAAACGTAAGGTTAGTGGCGGCTCCCGTTCGATAGAGCGGTTTCAACACACTGCTAATTTGTTGACGGTAGTACAGACTTGTCGCCGTCAAAGTAAGTCTGTCATCGATTTTTTTGCACAAGCTCTAGTTGCTCATTCTAATAATTCTGAGTCTCGCCCTTCTTTACTTCCTCAATATTAGACCTGAATCCTTACGGGAAATCTTTGGTTTAATTACTTTTAAGAGGCGTTAGCTATGTTGTTAATCTAAATTATGACAAAATTTAAGTTTTCATAAGTACTGTGTTTCCTCACAAGTTCCTCAAATTCTTTTTCTAACTTCAAACTAGAGATATTCAACTAATTGATAACTGGCAACTCTACTCTCTGAAAACTATCGGAATTGCTGAACATACAACGGTAAGTCAAACCTAAGAGATAGGCATCTGCTAAAAGTAGTAGAAAAATTTTGAACTTGGAATTACTTAGGAGCTAGAAACCATGAGTACTATTGTTCAACGTCAAAGGGAATTGAATTTTTTGGATTTATGGGATAGTTTTTGTGCGTGGATTACCAGCACAGAAAATCGGATTTATATCGGCTGGTTTGGTGTATTGTCGATTCCTACCTTGTTAGCTGCTACCACCTGTTTTGTTTTGGCTTTTATTGCTGCGCCTAGCGTAGATATGGATGGCATACGTGAGCCAATTATGGGTTCACTAATGGACGGTAATAATTTAATTACAGCCGCAGTGGTGCCGACTTCTGCTGCCATTGGTTTGCACTTTTATCCTATCTGGGAAGCAGCATCAATGGATGAATGGCTCTACAATGGCGGGCCATATCAGTTGATTGTTCTGCATTTTCTGATTGGTATTTGGTGCTTAGTAGGGCGATTTTGGGAACTTAGCTATCGTTTAGGAATGCGTCCTTGGATAGCGATCACCTATTCTGCACCCGTGATTGCTGCTACTTCCGTTTTGCTAGTTTATCCCATTGGTCAAGGTAGTTTTTCTGATGGTTTACCTTTGGGAATTGCTGGAACTTTCCACTTTATGTTAGCTTTCCAAGGCGATCATAATATCTTGATGCACCCGTTCCACATGTTGGGTGTAGCAGGTGTGTTTGGTGGCGCACTGTTGAGTTCTTTGCATGGTTCTTTAGTGGCTTCAACACTAATTCGCAATACCGATGAAAATGAATCCATTAATGCTGGATATAAGTTGGGTCAGCAGCAAGTAACATACAAATACTTGGCAGGACACCATAGCTTCTTGGGACGCTTGTTGATTCCTACCTTTGCTAGCAGAAATCATCGTGCTTTCCATTTCTTATTAGCAGCGTTACCAACAGTAGGTCTTTGGTTTGCCTCAATGGCTATATGTTCAATGGCATTTAATATCAATGGTTTGAACTTTAATCATTCCATCTTAGATAGCCGTGGTGAAGTGATTAAAACTAACGCTGATATCCTCAACCGTGCCAATCTTGGTATAAGTGCAATGCACGCTCCTAATGTCCACAACTTCCCTTTAATTCTCTCTAGCGGTCAACCTATTCCTATCTCCTAGCTCTTGCCATCCGTAACTTTGCAATCCGCCAAGGCCGCACCTTCTGCCTTCGGCGGTAAACAAGTTATCAATCGACCATTTCAGGATTTTGTTTAGACACAAACCTCTACTCCCCCATCGGAAACCGCCGCATCATTTCCGCTAACGCCACTGCCTCACCATCCGGCGTATACACAACTTCACCCGACATCGCAATCACAATCCTCTCCTTCCTCGCCCACTCGAACCAATCCTTCACAGCAGACTTGACCTGTTGTGCTTCCGGCTTTCTACCCTCCCTACAAGCTGCTACAAACACAGCCTCCGGTGATTTGACCCCTTTCCAAGTCCGCACTGCCTCCTTCAAATACGCGATCGCCCCTGGTACATTTTCCCAATACCGCTTGACCGTGCGCTGAATCTCCCCGTTCAACCGAAACTGTGGGGTACAGGGGATTTCTCGCAACTGCTGCAATACCTCCTGCACTTCCTGCTGACTAGGCTGTACTGATTTTTCTTGTGGCTCAGTGTAATCATCATCACCAGAGTCTTCATCACAAAAATTCAACGCAACCGGGGCGGCGGAAGAATGGCCTCCATGATGGTCTATCTCGCTAGTCGAGTCAACCTGTTCTATCTCTTCAACAAAGTGGGTAGTCTGGGGTAACTCTAACTCTGGGGTTTGGACTGCTCCTTCTTGATCACACTCCAAATTCTCGTTTTCCAGTTCCTCAGTTTTAAAAGGCGCAACAGCACTGTGTTGTTGTGAAGCGAAGTCTTTGAGAGGGAAGTCTTTGTTATGATCTGCCGCCTGTGAGCAGTTCGATAGTTCCAAAACGCTCACATCGATCTGCTGATTTTGACAAATGCGATTCCACAAGGCTTGTACGTTCTCGACGTTAACCGTGAACCAGTTTGCTTGATACCAAGTTTTCTCACTGTGTCTGCACACATCTATCAGCTTGAAATTGTCCCTTAAGTTGGCGATCGCTCGTCTGATTGCAGAAGGTTTAAGAAACGGTAGAGTTTCGCCCCAATCCTTGAGCGTCTTCCAAAACCACCGCCGTCCGTCACGCTTGATGTGCTTGGAGATTTGACAAAAATAATGAATCTGCTGGAGTATTACCGCTTCTGTTAAACCAATCTCTGCGGCTAGTAGGGGAGGAACCAAAAGAGGAGATTCGGGGGTAATTAATTTACTAGTCATATTTTTAACTCAATATTTAAAATGGCATATTTTCTTGGTCTTCTTCTGGTGCTTGTGACCAAAATTCTCGGAGTGCCTGGAGTTTTGCGGCTTGCAATCGTTGTTTTTCTTCGGGCGATACTTCACCAACTAACTGCGCTACTTCATCGCGTTGCTGTTCCTTCAACTGCTCAACAGTGACAGAAGGCAAGGCTAACCGCTCAGTTTGACCCTGCTGTGAGGGGCGAAAGCCTCGGCGACGGTACAGAAAACGGAAGTGGCGTTTATCTTGTGGGGGTAACTGGTTCCACACTTGGGCATCCCAGCCGGGGGCATAAAGTCGGATGATGGAGGCAGTAGGCTTTGAACTTGGGCTTGCAATTGGGCGATAGCTTCTTGCATGGCAGGGATAGACTGAAGCAAAGCCATCTGCTCTGCACTGAGAGTTTGTGGCGAATAACCCGTCTGCGACCAGATGAATACCCTCAGCCCTGCCCTGGCAACCATACGGTAATTTTCAACGGCGATCGCTTTGCCTTTGTACTTTCGAGCATCAACAGCGTAATATTCCAGAATCGCGTGGCAAAGTTCGTCAATTATGTACAAGCTATTTTGGGTATCGTTCGTTATGAGCCTCCAGTCTTTACCAGCTAAATGTTTTAGCGATTCTGCTAAGTCGTTCGTTATGGGGTCACAATCACGAATCTTGTTGAGCAATTGGGTGATGGCAGGTTGATCTACACCGCAGAAATTAGCTAAAGCTGTGACGGTCATTCCACTTACACCGTCGCTGGTGCGGGTACAGAATCCTAACTCGTCCTGAATCTGAAACGTAATTGCATCCATATATATTTCTCCAATTTTTGGCGCATGAAAATATCGGCAGCACTTCAGCCATGCCGCATTCGGTTGTTTGGGTTATCTAGTAATCGCTAGTCCGACAACAGCCGTAACTCGTCCTTGGAATGTCGGAATGATTTTTCAGTTCGCTCTTTCCAGTGATCCCACGCCACCCAGACATCAGTACCCAAGTCTTGAATAACTTCACCTCTGGCGTTGTATAAAGCGAAGTACGGGTCATTGTGGGCAACGATGGAACCCACAGTTATAGTTTTGGGTTGTGCAGCTTTCTCTAATTCGGTGATTAGTTGTACCTCTTGTGGGGTTAACTGGGCTAAGTAATCTTCTTCAATCACCTCGTACTCTTGCGCCACACTCAAATAGTCTTGCCAAGTACACCCAGGCTTGGACAGCACTGCCTGAATATCACTCACCGCTTGGGGCAATAGTTGCAGTTGCTCGGCTCGATATGCGATCGCCTGTGGGGTCGGTTCACTCCCCAGTATTAACGCCGCAGCTTGCAAGGCTTGGGTATTGTTCATAGCACTGGCCCAAATTCCCCAAAGCAATACCCATCAGGCGTAAGCACTCTTGGGCATTCTCCTTTGGTGGTTCTTGGGCAAGCGATCGCAAGTCAAGTGTTTTCTCTAGAGCTTCCTTAACTTCTTTGTTTAATGCCTTAGCCGCTTGCTTGGTCAGAGTATTCCCCCATTGCTGGGTGGGACGTTCTGTAAGCGCGTTCTCTAGCTCCTCAATACGCTGCTTTAACTGCTGGTTCTCGTATTCCAACTGTCTCAGTGCTTCCATCTCATCCAAGCGTTGTTGTAACTGGATGTTTTGCACCTTCTGTTGCTGAAATAGTAGTTGCAATGATTGGATTTGTTCTTTTACCTGTTCTTCGGCTCTAGCATTGGCTTCGGAGAGTAACCCAATCCTTAACTGGGAGCAACGCGATTTGGTGAGGTGGGATCAAAAACCAGCGATCGCTAACAACTTTCTTCAGTACTAAAAATATTTCTTATATTAGAAGCCGTATTAATACGTAAGCTATCAACCAATTTCAAGTCTGGTGATGTGTGCAAAAATTTATAAAGGTCAAAAACAAGGTAGGATTCCGGTTAAGTAATCTTTCCAGAGTTTTAACGTCTACCTTTTATGGCAAAAATATAAGTGCAACTCTTGATTTAAACAAGTCAGTTAAAAGTTTTCACTTACAGGTCACAAAACTTTTAGAATTTACAAATATCACAGAGTGGGATGGAAAAAAGCTGAGAGAACGAGAAAAAGAAATTAGAGAACAGGCAATGATTTTAGCAGGTCAATGTATAGCTGTTTTATTATATAATCTTTCCGTATCCCCAAAAATCCTAAACTATTCTGTTAGTCAAACACAGGGATGGAGAAATTTAAATACACAAAAACATGGTTCTAAAAAGCGAAAAATAGTAACAATTGGAAACGTCGAAGTAACTTTAACTTTACCTTATGTACTTGAACGGAATCCCACAAGTAAAGAATCTGATAATCCTCTGCTCAATGAGCCAAAAATAAAAACTTCAAATCAAGGATTTTGTCCGTTTTAAAGTGGCTAGGGATGTCTGAAGGTATTACCCCTCTAGTCTGGTCAATAATCGCAAAATATGGTGCGATCGCTAGTTCTTTCGATGCAGCACGTTCGACGCTAACGGATTGGGGAATAAATGTTAGTTTAAAACGAATCGAACGCCTGACTTACCTTTTTGGTGAAATTGGTATTAATCTACGCCAATCAAAAATATTAAATCTGGAGATGAACCACTTATCTAATAGTAATGTTCTCAAAAGGCCAACGAGTTGTAATCGCTGTAGATGGTGGAAGAACTAAAATTAGGTTTAATAAAAAGGTAGACGCAGTAAGAAAACAAACCGTCATGGCTTTGTTGGTGAATGGATGGAGCCAAAGTTACTAACAATTTATGTAGTAAATGAAGAAGGTAAAAAATTAGGACATCGACAATACCTATTACGAATGATGGCACATATTCAGGTTATAAAGAATTCCTCAAAATTTTAGAGATGTATTTAGTAAATTTGGGTATAAGTGAAGCCAAGCAGGTGTTATTGATTGCTGATGGTGCAGAGTGGATATGGATACACATTCCTCTTTTACTAAAAAATTAAAATGCCCACTTGAAACTTATCAATTATTAGACTTTTATCACGCAGCATCACATTTACAAGATTTTGCTGATGCCGCTTTTAGTACAGATAATGAGCGTCAATCCTGGTTTAAAAAATCTCGGAAAATTTTAAAGAAAGGTCAGGCACTAGATTTAATGAGAAATATGGGTGAATTTATTTCCGAGGCAACAGGAGAGCGCTGTAAAATTATGGTAAGAGAGCGAAATTATATTTTAAAAGCGTATAGAAGGAGGCTTTTAAAATATAACGAAGTTGCAGCTCGAAAATTACCTCTCGGTAGTGGTGCAGTTGAAAGTTTAATTCGTCAAGTTGTTAATTTACGCATGAAAGGAAACAGTAAGTTTTGGTTACAAAATAATGCAGAAATTATGTTACATCTGCGTTGTCAATGGATAGCTAAAAGTTGGGATAATTTTTGTGATTCTATCTTTAATTCTTTTATCAAACCCCAAACTGGTTGATAAATTTTATACTTTAATTCTGCCTTCAATTTATTTTCTGCCGTAATTGATACTAAGTATCAAAGACTTGTTGCAGAGATTTTTGGAAATAATCCTCAAATGACTTGCTAGCAATCTTTTGAGATATCTCATCAAGATGATTTTTCGTGTAAATCAATATTTTATTTGTAAATAAAATCACTATTAAATTAAGTATGATTTTTAGCGATCGCTTGATTTTGATCCGACTTCACAAAATCGCGTTGCTCCCTCCTTAACTCCTGTTCTAGCCGTTCCAATTCTTGCTGGTGTTGCTGCTTCAATGCGGCGATCGCTTCGGCATATTCTGGAGGATAAGCCCTTTCACTACTAAATGACTCAATTACGTCATTACTCAAGTTAGTCAAATCATCATTGTTTACTAACAACTTCTCACCATCGGCAAAGGTGACAATCTGCTGGCTTGGGTTCGGTGCGTCCGCTTCAATGCTTCCTCCATCTCCATATCTGGGGTGAGAGGGTGACGTTACTTTGACCCTATTGGATTTAGGAACCACTGCTTCCTGAGATGGGGCTTTTATGCGTGGGCGTGGTTGGCGAGGAAGGACTTTGTTAGCCGCAGCCGCAAAATCCGATTCACTAGGGGAAGAGTTTTCTTGCACTGCGATCGCTACAGCTTCCCTTAGTTTTTCTGGTTCATTGACTAAACGCAGCAAAGGACGGGCTTGGCGTTCATTCTTGATGTGCTGCCCTAACTCGCCAACCGTATCGATTACTTTCTTCGCCCCTAGCAGTTGGTTAATTCGCCGGAAGCCTCCCCAGTCCGATAGTTCATGCTGGCAGTATTCTTTAAAACTGGTGTACCCGGCTTCAAGGTACATCTGTTTATCTCGCATCTGCAATATTTCCTCAACAGCTTGCGACTCAAAGCGGTCAATGGAAGTAAACGTTTCTTTGATGCTGTCATTGAGAATACTGTAGCGAGGTGCTGATATTTCTTCGCGGTCTAGTGTCAGCATATGTATTGCCCACTATTGGTAAATGCACGAAAACAGTCACGGACGCATAACCAAAGTGAACATTGATGCTGATCTGGTGGTTTACACCTTAAATGTGTCAGCATTATATGTAGCTCACTTTGTGGTTAACGGATTGAGCAGGCGATCGCATTGCTTTGGTCGGCGGCGATCGCTTCTACTAAGCCGCAGACGAAGTTAAAGAATCTTCTACTTGAGCTTGAGAATTAGTTTGACGAGATTTTCTTTGTTGAGTAGATGCTCTGGCTCCTTTGATTTCATGAGTCTCATCAACCACAGGGTTAGGGCCACGAACATAAGTAATTAAATCAGTTGGAGTAATTTCTCCTTCTAAATCCTGTGCAAGTCTGTTTAAGGCTTCACAGAGGTTATTTAAGATTTCTCCATCTAACCGAGGCATAGTTCGAGCATTACGTAGGTTAGAAACGGAATTAGCACTGACACCCATTTGATCGGCAAGGTCACGGGCTTTAATGTTATGCCTTGCCATGACTTCTTTTAATCTCCACTTAATCAAGGCTTGATTCATAATTCTACACTTTAAGCTTACTTCTATCCCTACTGTACCACAAATAATATATATTTAGACTGGATAAATACAGTACAGATTTTAATAAATCCAGTTTTAGGCTTGATAAATCCAGTATTATGCTTTATATTAATAAGTAAGGACAGCAAAAAGCAAACTGCATCTGTTCTAACTACGTGAAAGTTTGGGTCTACAGAACCTTGGAAACTAAATAGCTTCAAGACATCACTCAGCACAAGTAAATCAATAATCAACTTCTGCAACCATAGATTTTTGTCTTGCTAATACTCAAGTGCTACTGCTGGCTTTGACTTTCTTTATGGCTACGCCAAATCAGTATGAGTGCGTTGTGGCTCCCCCACAACGTTGTCCGAAAAAAACAAAGGCGATCGCTCGGCCTGGAAAACTTTGCGATCGCCTTCTACCCTTTAGTAAGGATCTTCATTATGGCTTATACCGCACATAGACAGCAACCCGTCAGCGAACAAACCCTAGCCCAAGCTGAACTACAGCAGTACATCAACCAGCAAGCGCAAGCTATAGCACCGGAAGAACTGACCACGGTAGAAATCCACTCCCATCACTTTGAAATCTTTGCTGGTAAACAACTCATCGCATATATCACCTACGACCATAGCGACTTCATCACCCAACGATGGGTAGTCATGGTGCAAGGGAACGAGATTTTCCGCCACAACACCATTGCCCATTGCCTGCGTTACGTTGAATGGCATCATAAGGATGGCTCACTCCCAGCCCCACTACCTGCACCAATCGAATATCCTGAAGTTCCCACCATTGCAGAAATCTCCTTCTACGACCAAGAAGTAATCGTTGATGGTCAACTTATTGCCAGCGTTGAGTTAGATAATGACAACCATGCAGATTTGTACTGGCGAGTCCTGGTTAATAACGTTGAGATTTATCGAAACATCACCCCTGCCAGATGCCACAGCTACGTTAAACAAGCTTATCAGCAAGGTATGTTACCAGTGCAGACACAAGAAGAACCATGCACGACTGGTAATGAAATCATGGCTGAGATTGCCCAAGCTTGTGAACAGTGCGGGTTAGAACTTCTCGATGATGGGATTTATACCCGTGATGGTGAGAAATTGGGCGAAGTCGGCTTTACTGATGGCAACTGGTGGGTCATCCGGGCTTCTTCAGTTGGGCAGCAGAAGGCGGCGTGTGAGTCGGTGATCGCTCTTGTGCGCTCACTGTTGCAAGTTGAGGTTGTCGATTGGGATGAACTTTTGGATAAGGCTTTTGACGAGCTAACGGCTGACGAGTGGTTACTGATGATGGAATCTGAGCCAGTACAGGAATTAGTAGCGGCTTAGTTTAGGGAAATAGTGGGCATCACTGCCCACTACTATCTTTTGATGAAAGAACTTATTGCCCTAAATAATAATCACCAGCAATTGGGGCAACCTCAGTAATTCTGTCCTAATTGCTCCCCAACCCTTCAACCATCAGCATATTTATGCAACCGACAATATCAATTCCCAAGGATTGGGATTATCCCCGTTTTGTTTTTGGTCAACGCACTCAACAAGGCGTAATTCTGAGCTTGGAATACTATCCTGTCAATACCCAATTAGCCTATGAGTACGGTCATGGCTGGCGTTATGGGTTAATGCGGGATAAACATTGCCAAGAAATATCGCATTATCAAGAATCGCAACTTAAGACACTTTCAACTCAAGAATTACTTACACAAATCACAACAGAACTCGAACAACACCAAACGCAAATCATGATTCTGCAACAGCAATTAGCAGCAATAACAGGAGGCAGTAATGGCTAGACCAAAGAAGAACGGTAATGATTTGACTGCTGCAAATTTATTACATTCCTTGCGCTGTCGTGGCGGATCTGCACCTTTGCATACTCTGGGCTTCTCTACAGGAGTTATCCAATATTTGTTAGATAAAAACCTCGTGAAAGTCCAGAATACTGGCTGTGGTTTTCTGCTGCAAATTATTGACCAAACGTAAGGAGTATTCAGGAGCCAAAGCAATTAAAACCATCAACTTTTTGGTTCCTGACTTTTGATTATCAACAAAAACAAGTTTTAGGAGATAGTGTCATGAGCAAAGGTGAAGTCAAGCTAATTGATTTAATCGGTGTCACTCAATACTTACTATCCCAAATTGAGAAACATCCAGATTTTCTCAAGTTGGAATATTATCCAGACTTAACCATTGGTGATGCTCAAACTGCACTGTCATATATCAAAGATGAGCTAGAGAGCAATCAACAGTTATCTGCTGCATCAAAGGAAACAAATTAGGAAAAAGCGTAGACGCAAAGCGGCTTGTCGTAGACATCGCCTGAGTGAGTGCTATTTTCCAGGCGATTGCCAATCTATATAAGTAGCATCTTCCGCAGGATTTTTATTATTGCACGCTGCAAAAAGCTTTGAGGTTAAGAATGAATAACGAAATTAAGTTAGGGTTTTGTAACCCTCCCGAACCAATTTACTTATACGTAAAAATGGGGAATTAAACGGTGAATCTTATCTGTGGTATTTCCACGACATTGATAGAGATAAAACAACACCTGTGCATCAAAAGGGTTTAACAGGTTACTTATCAGAACTGAGAATCACTGCAAAAGAGTTTAAGGGCAAGGGCAACATCAAGTTAGATATTGTCATTGCTGCTGATGAAGTTTACATCATTCGCACTGGCATAGAAACCAACTTTGCGAAGACATTTTTACTCGCAGCATCTCAAGTTTACGACTTTTCTAAACCTCTGATTATTGCTGCTACAGCCGGAGACGAGAACGTCGTGTTCTGTCGATTATATGATGCAGCTACCAAAGTCAGGATTCGTCGTGAATGGAATCCTAATGCTGACTGGGCATCACTCATTGCTGATATACAATCACGGCTTGGGGGTGCATCTTCATCTGTTGGGTTAACACCAGAACAGCCCCCGCATCCTCAAGATTTGCGGGTGAAATATATTCGCACTTTGTTAGATTATCCGCTTGATTTAGTCAAGGAGTATTTGCAGTTTCAAGATGCGACTAGCCCCAGTCAATTACCTGTTGGTAAAGTGGATGCTCTCGTCAAAAATATGTGTCTCGCCTGGGCTGCTAATTACATTGAACATCCTAATCAAGCTGAAACTTCATATCAACAGCAGGTGGTTGATTTGGTTGCTAATGGAGATGATGAGTTAACAGCGATTAATCAATGGATGCAGCAGGTGCAAGGGGCTAAGACTGGATCTGCTTAGGGATATTTATAGGAGTCATAAATCAACACTGTTATGGCTCCTATGCACATTATTTACACACTATTCAACCATGAAAGTCATCGTTACTGTAGTCGAGAAAATTACGAGTGAAGCTCACATTGATATCCCTGATGGATTAACCCAAGAAGCAATAAAGCAGGAAATAGTCACTAGGTACAACAGTGGTCAAATGCAGACTGACTTCAATATTGCTCAAGTCGATTTTATATCCATCAGCGCACAGATTTTAACAACTGAATCCAAAGAATCTGGGGCTGGCGTATGACTAAGAATTGTACTCACTCAGATAACTGCAACTACCACCAAATCGCCAGTATTCTCTCACTGAATTTATCTACTGTTCGCCTTTGGATAAACCGGGGCTGGCTTAAGGCAAACAAGCGTTGTCCAAAATATTACGAAATTGGCATAGGACATCTCAAAGAGTTTCTAGAAAATCCACCACATCAAATCAGAAAACGCATTGCCAGTCTGGATACAGCAGCTATTGATTATCTTTTGAAGGGGAAAGTGTAAATGGAAGCAATCACTGAGCTAGAAAAATGCTGGTATTTATCTCCACCTTGGGGTCAAGAAATTCCTCCAGTTGAAGTGAACTTGTGGGAGCGAGTTTATCTTAAGGCTTCACGGACATTTGGTTATTGCAGTGGACTGGGGTGGAGCAAAGGCGAGTGGGTTTATTTTATCGACCTTGAAGACGAGGTTGTACACGCTACCAAACACGAGATTGTTCCTACTGGACGTATGGAACCTAGCACAGTGAAGAAGCCAGCTTTTGTTATCGGCGATCGCGTCATGCTAGTAGGTCACGCGCCGGTGACAAAGCAGCGCTTGGTTTTGGGTGTGCAGCTTGTGGATAGGGGCTGGTTCTATGTCGTGGAGTGGCAGTCGCCAATGCTTGTACCTACTATCTCTATGTTCAATAGGTCTTCTTTGGTCAGGGAAGAAGATTTAGTGCGGGTGAAAGTTTAACTTTCTTAACCAAGCTCAACAGATTTTGAATTATCCCTCCATCACACAACTAAATTTATGTCACAAATAGAAGTCGCTCAAATTATTGAACAGATAAAACAAGAGATTGAAGTTGACGCAGATGGTCGGGGTAAAGCCAGTATGAAAGCTACTGCACGATTAGCTGGAGTTAGTGACAAGGCTATCGGTAAAGCATTAGAAAGCGCGAACCTAGAACCATCTAAATTAGCTCTAATGCTTATGGAGCAAGGGTTCGATGCCGCGAACCTAAATTCTTGGCGTACTAATGGTATTCCTGATATAGCGATCGCTATTATCCTCGATTATTACGGTTATGAAGCCGGGCGTTACTGCACTGCTCAAGCAAAGTTAATTTGCCGAGCATTCAAAACCATCGGTGTCCGCGCCTGGATGCAGGATATCACGGGCTGGACAACAACACCCACCCAACAGCCAGAACAACCGCCTGTTCCTGCCCTGCCTCCTGTAGAACAACGCTTACATACTTTGGTTGAGGCGATGAAGACTTTAGCTGACCTCACCGGGGGAAAACTCAACCCATACATTGAGCAGCATTTCAAAGACTTCGCCGCTAACCTCTTAGCTGAACATAACAGAGCAGCCCTGTCAGCCTCTCCTGAAAAATGGATGGGTGTTGTGAACTTTGCAGAAATCGAGCTTGGCAAGAAAGTACCTCTGTCCGGCTCCCATTATCGGGGTCATTTAGGTACATGGGTTCGCACATTTTACCCACAGTTAGGCGACCGCCAGGAATATCGGTTGGTCAACGGAGTTCAGCAATCAGTTTACATCTATGCCTGCCATGATCCAGTTGTGGCTGATGGTTTGACAAAAGCAGTTGAGGAGTTCTTTGCTCACCCGAACCCTACTGCGGCACTACGGCAGGCTGGCGCTTTCTCTAACAAAAAACGGATGAAGCTGGTCAAACAGTAAAAAGCAACCGCACAAGAATCGGCGATCGCCAGAGAAGGAAAACTAGGTTTTTATATTTTTCACCCAGTGCTAGCAAAATCCCGCATCGTTTACATAATTTTCAACAATCTCACCAAATACGCCCGTTGCAATGACCCAAACTCAGGAGAAACATACTATGCAACAACTCAACTTATTTCCTGAATCAGTCCCTACATTACCTGTCAGTTACTACCCAGACTTTTTGACCTTGATCCTCGTATCAATCTTACCTTTTACCCCCAACGTGTGGATGAAAGGGAAGACCCAAAAATCCTAAAACAAGGTTTACTGCATCAGCCTAATGATAGACATTTATCAAGTTGTATGAGGGTTAATTGCTTTGTCAAGTAAAAACTGTAATTTCTCAAACCTTTATCTCACAATACTTTCTAGCTTTAACACCCTAATTTGTGAGAATACTTGCCTTTAGTTAGATTGTTCATATCTGCGCTACAGGTTAGATTAACTCGAAATGTTAGTACATGGGTACTGTTAAAGATTTAGCTCTCATTCGTACAACTTCGATATTCATCACACACTTTAGAACTGCTGATTTAACGCTTTTCTCAATCTACTGACTGTTTTTTGAACTTTCTTAAGCGGTATGGCTTTATACCGCTTAGTTTCCTATGCAATTACGGAGGAACTATGCACGCGAACGCAACTAATCTCGAACCACATCATCTGCAAGAATGGCTTGACAGTGGCGTTGACGAAGAACTGATTTTGCTGAATGTGCGATCACTATCTGGTACTACACCATACGAATACCTGCTCTACAGCGATAAAATCTCCCGCCGTAACGATGGACGACTCCGAGACGGGGACTTGAGGAAATACCAGCACATCGAAAAGGGCGGCTGGTGGTGTAGTGGCATTGATCCACTGAGCCATTATGAACAAATGCTCTGGGGTTGCTTTAAACCCGACAAGCCCCGCCGAGATACCCAGAAGTTCCACAAGTTCATCAAATACGAGCATCCTTATAGAGAACAGATCCGAGCTTTCTTCTTGAACGTCACAAAGAAGATTTGGGCTAGAGTCTCCAATCGTTCTGGTATCCCCATCACTGATGAAGATTTGATGCACCCTTGGGGGTTCTGGCATTGGGTTTGGAAGAACAATGTACCAGTCGTTATCGTAGAGGGAGCCAAAAAAGCTGCTTGTTTATTATCAGCAGGCTACGCGGCGATCGCCATTCCTGGGGTCAACGCTGGCTATCGCACATTGCAAGATGAGTACGGCAACATCATCGGTAAACCATCGTTAATCCCAGAACTGAAGCATTTTGCTACACAGGGGAGACAGGTTAACATCTGCTTTGACCACGACACCAAGCCCGAAACAGTCCAACGAGTGCGAACCGCAATCAGCCGCATGGGTCGGTTGTTTGTGAATGAAGGCTGTGAACTGCGAGTTATTGACCTTCCAGGGCCAGACAAAGGCGTTGATGATTTTGTCGCCGCGCAAGGTCAAGCGGCATTTCATGCACTTTATAATACAGCCGAAGCTTTAAGTCTATGGGAAATCAAATTATTCACATTGTTAACCTATCCTCCAGCGATCGCAATGAACCAACGGTTCTTAGGTGGGCTGATTGCTCCCGTAGGCGAAAAGCTCATCGTCCTCAAAGCACCAAAGGGAACTGGTAAAACCGAATGGTTAACTCATGAGGTGGCTAAAGCTCATGAGCAGGGACGGCGGGTACTCATCATCACTCACCGCATTCAATTGGGTGAGGCTTTGTGCGATCGCTTCGGCGTAGATTACGTCAGCGAAATCTACACATCTGACACTGGGGGTTTACTCGGCTATGGTGTATGTGTAGACTCGTTGCACAAAGATAGTCAAGCCCGATTTGACCCAGAGGACTGGTCTAACGATGTCGTCATTATTGATGAGTGCGACCAAGTGTTCTGGCATTTGCTCAACTCTACTACCGATGTGCAGAAGCGTCGTGTGTCAATTCTCAAGAACCTCAAGCAGCTAGTTCAGAATGTTCTGAGCAGTGAGCTGGGAAAAATCTACTTGTCTTCGGCTGATGTGTCGGATACCGATGTTAAGTATGTTCTTTCTTTGGCAGGAGAATATAATGTAAATCCTTTTGTCATTATCAACAATTACCAGTCGGTGTCTGGCAAATGTTACAACTACTCTGGCAGTAATCCCAAGAATTTGATTGCAGCGTTAGATAAAGCGATTGCCAAAGGGGGACATCATTTATTATGCTGTTCTGCTCAAAAGGCTAAATCAAAGTGGGGGACTCAGGCATTAGAAGAACGGTTCCGCCGCAAATTTCCCCACCTACGCATTTTGCGGATTGATAGCGATTCTGTGCTAGACAAGACGCACCCAGCTTATGGATGTATTTCTCATCTCAACCAGATTCTCACCCAGTACGATTTAGTCATTGCCTCACCTAGTCTAGAAACTGGGGTTTCTATCGATATCAAGGGTCATTTCGATGGAGTTTGGGGGATATTCCAGGGTGTGCAGCCTGTGAACTCTGTTAGACAAATGTTGGCACGGCTGCGAGAAACTGTTGACCGTCATATCTGGGTCAGTCGCTACGGTATGGGTACTGTGGGCAACTCTTCAACTTCTATTGGGGGATTGCTCAGGAGTCAAAACGTTGCGACTCAGGCTAACATTGCGCTATTGTCGGCGGCAGATAATCAGGATTACAGTTTCATTGACCAAAACTTTCAGCCCGAATCTTTACAGACATGGGGTAAAAAAGCCTGCGTCATCAACGTGGAGATGCGGGACTATCGTGAGTCTGTTGTGCGGGGGTTGATAGCAGATGGGTATACGGTGATTGATGCTCTTGACGGTGAGGATAGCGGGGAGATTTTCAAAGAGGTTCAGTCCGCATCTAACCAATTGTATGCCTTGGAACGTCAGGCGATCGCTGCCAGTGATGACATAACTGATGCTCAACTCAAGAAGTTGCAAAACCAACGCTCGAAAACTCCAGCCGAAAGCCATCAGCAGCGTAAGGCTGAATTGTCCCGGCGTTATGAGGTTGAGGTAACACCCGATTTGGTGGAGAAAGATGATGACGGTTGGTATCCTCAACTGCGACTACACTATTATCTGACACTGGGGCGGGGATTCTTAACGAAACGGGACAGTAAACGAGTTAAGGCACAAGCCGAAACTGGGGAGAATGCGATATGGAAACCTGACTTTAACAAGGGGCAAGTGATGAGTGCTGTTTTGCTGTTGGAAAACTTGAACTTGTTGCAGTTCCTCCAGGCAGATAAGCAGGTGAGGGGTTCTGACGAGGCGATGCAGCAGTTGAAACGGGCGGCAGTGCAAAATCGGCACGTTATCAAGAACTACCTGAATGTGACTATTAGCGAAAAATTGACACCTATAGCCATCGCTCAGAAGTTATTGAACAAGATTGATTTGCGACTGTCTTATGTGGGGCGGTTGGGGCCACGAGGTCATCGGGAGTGTGTGTATAAGTTTGTTGCTCCTGATGATGAGCGTGATGGTATTTTCGGGAGATGGTTTGGTCGGGATGAAGTATTACAGTATGAGTTGGTGTCAGTCACCAATAACATAGATATAACAATACCAGTCGTTGACACATCACCGCTATCCACATTCCCCATTAATCAAGATGAAAGTCATAATTCGGGGGATGTTGCTGGACAAGATAATCCAATTAATTCATGGTGGAAACAAGTCAAATCCTATACTGCATTAGTCATGGAACGCTTTGAGAATGGGGTGGATTGGGTCAAACACTTCCTCACTACCCTCCCCAGTGACGAGCGCTGGGGCGTGATGATGACGTTTAAGGAGCAAGAGCCGCAGATATTTGGGCAGTTGGTGGCATCTGCTCCCGATTGGGTCGAGTGGATGGGGTGAGTGTGGGGGTTTGGGACTAGATCGCACTGGGTGAACTGTTTTGGAATGGGTATTTGGGGCAGTGGCAAGTGTGAATAAAGCCAGTCCAACGGGCTTCCCATTCAGCGTATCTACCCACAACAGCATAATATAAGGCTTATATAAAGCTAAGTTTCGTTTGTACAAAAATGTCTTGAGATTAGTTATAAGATTAACTTATGTATTTTTATTGTAACTCTTTATCACGAAAGTAGGACTGTCTCAATTTGGAGTTGCATTTATATCAAAAAATATACGTTCTGATAAACAACAAAACAAAATTTAACAAACCATCAAACTTTCAATAAGTAAATAAATTAGATTTGATTAAAGTTTAAAACTAAGCTTATAATTTTGTACTATTTATAAGTTTTTATAGAATTTAACTTGTTGAAGATTGGGTAAAGAACTTCACATTTAGTATGAACAATGATAAATATCTATTTGTTGAAGCAACTTAGCTATTCTGTGCTGAAATTATTTTAGCTACCCCTCTTTCATGGCTCTCTTGGTAAAAAACATAAAACTTGCTCAACAATACTTTTAGCTAAAAGAGATAATCACAGGCAGAATATTAGAAAATAAAGCTCCAAACTAATCTTCTAGCCTTTGTTTAAAAGTTGAGTGACATTTTTATTCATCCCAAGTAATGGAATAACGCATAGGAATGGCAGCAAACATTAGCGCAGTGTTGATTGTTTAAGACTTTGAAAAAGCTAGGTTCATACTTACTACTTCGCTAGATTCATTCACTGGGCTCTAATTGGAAAGATTTTCGTTCTCTTGGCAATAATCAACAAACATAAATCAAGATGAGGAATTGATTCATGGCAACTTTTACATTTAACCCAACAATCACCTTTGAAGTAGGAGATGGTTTTTTCTCAGAACCATTTGATGGTCAAGGTGATGCTGACGCAGTGTTTCCAGGTAATTTTGATACTGTAGTTCTCGGTTCAAGTGGAGAAAACAGCGAAAATGCCGAATTCGATATCAGTGGATTTTCTCTTCCTTCTCAAGACATCATTACTAGCGCAACGTTTCAAGTTGTGATTTCCAGCACACAGGTAGGAGGGTTGGGAGTAGGCTTTGGCGAAAACCCAACACTT
Source organism: Nostoc sp. MS1 (assembly GCF_019976755.1). Classification (NCBI taxonomy): domain Bacteria; kingdom Bacillati; phylum Cyanobacteriota; class Cyanophyceae; order Nostocales; family Nostocaceae; genus Nostoc; species Nostoc sp. MS1. Next base: position 41,914 of record NZ_AP023443.1, on the reverse strand, counting down.
CTGGGCGTGGCTGGTTACGTAGGTAACGGCTTAGTTAATGCTGCCGATTTTCAGGCTGGAAGTTTAATAGATGCCGTAGATATCTCATCACTTTTTGTTGGTCAAGTACTGACATTTGACATTACTGATTTTGTTCAAAACTTAGTTAGTAATGGTGATTCATTTGTCGGTTTAGCCGTCCGTGCTTTAGACTTTGGAGGTTTGGCGCTTTCTCCTAATCCCAGACTAACAATTACCACAAGTACAGGATTAAATGGGCTAATCCTAGAAGGCACGGATACAGACGACATTCTCAATGGTAGTGCTGACAATGATAGCCTCTCTGGTAATGCAGGAAACGATCTCCTCAATGGTGGTACAGGTAATGATGTCCTCAACGGTGGTGTAGGTAATGATGTCCTCAATGGTGATGCAGGTAATGATGTCCTCAATGGTGATGCAGGTAATGATATCCTGTACGGCTCTGATGGCGATGATATCCTCAGTGGACAAGCCGGTAATAATTACCTCAATGGCGGTGCTGGGATTGATACGATAGTTGAAACTGGAACAGATTTAATTAAATTTACTTTAACCAATAACAAACTTACTACCACAACCATTTTAGGTAACAGCGTAGATAGGTTCTTAAATATTGAACAGGTTCAGCTAAAAGGTGATGATGGGGATAATATCATCGATGCCTCTAGATTCACATTAGGGAACGTCATCCTTGAAGGGGGTGGTGGCAATGATGTTCTCAGAGGTGGTGCTGGTAATGATATTCTGCGTGGTGATTCAGTTGGTTTCAATAATTCTACTCCTGCTGGCAATGATACCTTGTTTGGTGGTGCTGGTAACGATTCACTCAATGGTGGTGGTGGTAATGATGTTCTTAATGGCGGAATAGGTGATGATACCCTCAATGGTGGGACAGGCGATGATACCTTGTTTGGCGGTGCTGGTAATGATTCACTCAATGGCTCAACAGGTAATGATATTCTTGATGGCGGTACGGGTAATAATACTCTGGCGGGAGGTACTGGTAATGATACTTACTACATAAATAGTATTAACGACAACATTATTGAATCGTCTTTTGCAGATACAGACACAGTTATATCTTCCGTGGATTGGCTATTGGGAGATAACCTAGAAAACTTAGTACTCACCGGCAACCGTAGTCTTAATGGCATCGGAAATAGCCTTAACAATACTTTGACTGGTAATAGTGGTGCTAATGTTTTAGCTGGGCGTGATGGTGATGACCAACTATTGGGACTAGCAGGTAAAGACACTCTTAATGGTGGCAACGGCAATGATACTTTAGATGGTGGTGCAGGTAATGACCAGCTTATTGGTGGAGTGGGTGCAGATGTTTTAACTGGTGGTGATGGTCGCGATAGTTTCTTTTTGCGTGTTCCCAACTACGATAGTTACTATCCTTATTATCCCTATTATCCGCCTAGTGATGGCTTTGATACTATCACTGACTTTAATCTTGCTGACGACAAACTGGTGGTTTCCATTGCCGAATTTGGACTAGCTCAACCTTTGGGTGTACTTAACTCCAATATTTTCCAGCTTGGTAGCTCTGCAACAAATGCAAGCGATCGCTTTATCTACGATCAATCCACTGGTAATCTGTTTTTTGATACTGATGGCAGTGGTAGCGCTTACCAAGTTCAGATCACACAGCTTTCAAATCAGGTAGCACTGACTAACACTAATATTGTCCTGATCGCATAGACTGTGCCTTATGTGCCGCATCTCGTTCAAGTGACTCTAGCCGCTTCCGTTGGCTTTGCCCATACTCTAGTACCAAATCAGAACTTAGGCTAGGCATAGAGCTTTAGTCGTTTTTTACAATTACACAAGACTCAAAGTATATAACCTAGAACGGCAAAATAAACTAGAGCAGGTTTGTAATGATTGAAACAGGCGTAAATAAGTAAATCAAAATTCTCAACAACAACGAATTTACTAGGTTTGAATTTTCGCTCTAGTAAGTTTTACCACACTAGTATATAACAAACAGCCTTGAAGAACATATCAACCACAAGGTGTAGTTTTATGTATTATGTGTACTTCTGTCTACAAATAAATCTCCAAGCAATATGTTCCGTCAGCTAACTTTGTGAGGTCAGTAACTTAACATCCCAGGTATAAACACCTTTTTCCCCTGGCACTCTGAAGAATATGCCTGTACGATGACCACGCGACAATTCATTCAGCACACTGGGCTTGACCTCCTTAATTTCTTGGGGGTCTAATTCACCATATAGGGCTTCAATGACTTGAGCGACATTAAACACTTTACCTGGGTTTTGTTGTAGCAAAGTAGTCAGTGCATCAATTATAAATTTCCCCTCAAATTCTCCCATCATCGGTACAGCATTCGCTTTGGACTGCGGAGACGGCTTTTTACTTTTACTATTCTCTTGTTTAGAATAACTAGTTTTCCGGTTCGATTTGAGCAATTTTAAATCTATAGTGTAATAACCCGACTTTCCAGGAACCAAAAACCATCTGCCGTCATTTTTCCCCTGAGTTAGTGTTGATTGAACTCTACCTCTGACTATTTTTTTTATATCTGGCTCTAACTCACCATACAGCGCACGCAACACGAAATCTACATGACAGATATTACCCGGATGTTTTTGTAGTAGCTTTTGGACTGCTTCTATGCGCCTGAGTCCAAAGTATTCCTCCAGCATAGGAATCTCTGTCAAAGAACGCGCTTCGTCCTGAGTTTGCTGTATGTTCTCTTGTTCGCTAGATGTTGATTGTGGCTGTTGATGTTCGCTTTGGGTGGCAGTTGATGAACTGTTGGTTTCTACATTGTCTGTGGCTACCTCCGCCGCATCTTCAGTTTCTAACAACTCGTCCTCAGTTTCTACTATGTTATTGTTTTTGTCTGAGGATAAGCCCTCTTGGGCAACAGTAGCTGATTCATCAATGGCTAACTCTTGGTTATCTTCTTGACTTACAGATGATACATTGGTTTCTATAATGTCTGTGGCTGGCTGTTGTACATCATTCGATTCTTCTTGCTCTCCCTGTGTTGCTAAAATTTCATCCCCTTGATCTAAAAATGAGTCTTCTTGAGTGGGGTTAGATTCTACTGCGGTGGTTTCAGCTTCACTAATAGCATTGTTATTGTTTGAGGATGAGGTTTCTAAAGTGGTATCATCTGGCTGTGGAATCTCTAGCTGGGCATTAGTCTCAACCATCGCTAGAAATAAATGTTCTGTTTTTAGGTTATGAATTGTTTCTAATTTGGTATCGGTTTGGGCTAAGTTAGGCTTAGTTTCTAAAACTGTCTGACTACCGTTTAAAGACTCATTTGTTTTTTCAGTCGCAGTAGACACTTGTGCCAATTGCTCTGATTTTAAGCGATTCATCTGTTCGCTTGACTTTGCTGGCCAGTTTGCTAATAACGCTTCTACATGATTAAGGTTATCGTTCGCTTGTTTGTATAACTTTTCATACTGCTCTACAATCGGCGCGTAATAATCACGTAATGCTAACAGTATGGGGAGAAAGTTTTGCGGCGGAGTCTTTAATTGCATCTACTTATTATTCAAACTGCTTTATCTATTAGCATTTTAGAAAATTTTTGGTCATGTCAACTGATAATGATTGACAATTTTAGCTGCATATGGTTACAACAGTTAGAAAGTTAGTAATGACCCTTGCTTTGGTTAAGGCGATATTACTAGCTATGCTCCCTACTAATGATCCACAATTATATATAAGATTGTGGCATAGACTTTTGCAAGTAGTTTTGTAAAAAGTATAGATAAATAGAAATATTTCTACTCCTAAAGCCACAAACTACCACTTTATCAAAAGTAAGCTGCATTTTATTTCAATTGTTGTGATAATACTTCTGGTGAATAAATTAACGTTTAACTAATAGCAACTTTGCAAATGCTATCTGAGAATTTGTGATAAATATACAAGATAAAAATCTTGATTTAACTTAATTCTAGTCAAGACTTTTGTATAAAATAATATTATATATTCCAATTAGCATGAGTATTAATCGCTTTTAATTAAAAAGTAGAATCTACAAAACAATTAAAATTATGGCTAACAATCATAGTAATTTAGCGTCAAGACTTACTTCAATACTAGGTTTCACTCGCACCTCTCTCAATCAGGATAAGCAATATCTCTATCATTTAGAAAATGCTAGCCTGACACTATATCTAGTTAATTATTTAGCCAACTGTTCTTATATTTCTTCTAGCATTGTCACAGTTATTAATCAAAGAGATGGATGGATAGTTAACACACAAATAAAATCCACTATTGAGCCTCAACAGGAAAAAAATATTCAAGCTGTTTTCAATGAACTAGGAGTAGTTTCTACCCCATCTAAGTTAATAAATTCAGTCCTGATGAAATTGGACTCAGGCGCAACGATTACTGAGGTGATGCGTCACTATCACGTTTCTATAGTTTCTCATGGGGTTCCTCAGTGCGATGATATTGAGGTTTTCCGAACAGATGTTATCAAAGGATTGGGTTACTGTCCACAATACTTAGCTTAATGTAATTCAGTGGCGCAAGCCTTTGTTTGTGCTAACGGGCGATAAAGCTGCTGCTGTTCTGGCTGATTTCTAAATATTTGGGCAATTAGCTTATAGGCTGATTAGCCCAAATATTTTTCGCTTGCTTCCACTGTACAATAGCATCTGTTAAACCATCAAGAGTGTAAGGGTTAGCTTCAACATCAACCCTGTTCAAAATACTTCGGCAAGCCTCTGAGGTAACTGGCCCGATAGATGCAATACAAATATTGTCTAGAACAGATTCGGCATTAATTAATTTAACTGACTCACGGAAGCATCTTACTGTCTTAGGACTGGCAAACGTGACCACATCAATTTTACCTGAAAGAAAAGCCTGGGTAATTAATAGTGGGATTTCAGTTGTACAATTCGATTGATAAGTTGGTACAGCTTGTACTTCTGCACCTAATGAAGTAAGTTCCTCGACAATATTTTCTCGCCCACCTGCCTCTAATTGGGGATAAAGGATTTTAGTGCCTTGAAGATTATCCCGATTGGGAAATGATGCAATTAGAGAATCTGAGACAAAATCTGGTGGGAAAAAATCTACTTTTAAACCATATTCTTGTAGTCGTGCTGCTGTTTTTTGTCCGACTACAGCTATCTTGATGTTCGCAAGTACGTTTGTATTATAACCTAATCTAGTTAATCTTTCCAGAAAGTAATCTATGCCATTCGTTGACGTAAAAATCAACCAATCAAACTGATGTAAGTTAGCGATCGCCTCATCTAGTTTTTCATAACTCGAAGGTGGATAAATACATAAGCAAGACATCGATAATGCCGTGGCACCAACTTGTTCTAATAAACCCACAAATTGGTTTGATTGTTCAGATGCACGGGTGACAACAACTGTAACACCACTCAAAGGTTTTAGTGAAGAATATTTATTAATTGATGAGCTTTTGTGACTGTTCATTTATTTTAATAAACTACGCTAATTTATTTGGAAAATTCCCAGTTCCTGAATTTTAGTCGGTGAGAGAACTTAGTTAAGTTATCAAGTGATCGCAGTCTGTATCAAAACGGCTACTTCCTTTCTAATTCTTAGATAAATACTCCTGTTAGGAGTATTTATTTTTTTTCTTTCATCTTACTTTCAATAGCAAATAAATCTTTATACACTTCATAATCCTTAAATAAACTCATGATTAAACTCCTTGTGAAAACGCAATAAACTATATTTCCCTGCGCTTCGTATAAATCAAATGCCAAGAACAAATCTTTTTTTGCCCCCTCTTTATCACCCAAATGAAACCTAACTGTTCCCCTTCCACAATAAGCTTCTGGACAATCAGAATTTAAAGACAATGCCTTTTCTAATTGACCAAGCGATTCTTCTAAATTCCCTAATGTTAAATGAATGTGAGCTACGTTGATATAAGGCTCTACCCGATTAGGCTCAAGCGAGATTATTTTTTGATAATCCTGCATTGCCGCATCAAAATCACCAATGTAATTCTTATAGATATCTGCCCTATTTAAATAAGCTTCAACCAAATTGGGATTGAGAGCGAGTGCCTGATTATAATCCTCAACAATTTTGGGAAACTCCGATTTGTGACAGATTTTTAGACGGGATAAACCGCGATTATTGTAGGCTTCTGCAAAGTTTGGATTGAGAGCAATAGCATTCTCAAACATTTCAATTGCGCCTTCGTATTTGCCAATACCAAACTGAACTAATCCTATAGCATTGTGAACATCTGCAAAGTTTGGATTAAGCGCCATCTCCAATTCGCAATTCGCAATTCGCAATTCGCAGTTAAACAACTTAATCACACTCTAGGTTTCTATACTGGTAATATGTAATAAAATTACTAATTTCTTGTAATTTTTAGTATTGAGTTTAGTGACAATAACTCACTAAAATATCATAACAGATACTAATCAAGGAAGTTTCTCTAGATCGAAGTCTTATTAATTGCGAATTGCGAATTGCGAATTGCGAATTGGTATAAGATGCTCCATCCCTTGATTAAAAAAAGCTTGTGCTTGCTCTAATTCTGTTGCTTCCATAGGTTTTTCGTCTTCATGAATTGATAATGAATTTTTCCGAAGTTCTATCTTAATCAAGATTATTTGGGCTGCTAATTAAAAGATTTTCTCAATGCTGCATATCCATCTGCTGTTTTTCACGATTAATCGCCTCAAGTCTCTTATCTGCATTCTCAAAAGTCTCTAACAGTTGAGGGGTTACTTTGTTGACTGTTATCTTGCCAGTCTCAACTCTCAAAAGTACCTCACCATCTTTTTGAGCAATGACTAAATCTTGGCGATCGCGGTTATAAGCCAAGTCGTAAATTTTCCCACTCACCAGCGTCAGATTATCTTCAATCGGCTGACCCCAAACCGTACCCAGTCTTTGAGAGATTTCAGTGAGGCGAATGATTTGTTCTAGGTTTTGCTTATCCTTTTGCATTGCCGTATAAGCTTTATCCGGCAAGGGCATTCCCGCTTTGAAGGCATGACCTATTTCCACAATGCGGTTTTTGTATTCATCAGGCTTTCCTAAGTTATGAGCATTGTCGTACCAATTGCGTAGGTCTTCGATTGTCACGGATGGATCTGGCGAAGTCTTCTGTTGAGTATCTACAACTTGATTGTTAACTGTTAGCTCTCGATTTGATGCAATTTGATTCACTATTGACGCTTGTGACGGTTGTAAAGATTGAGGGCGGTTCGGCAGCGATCGCACTTTGAAGTCATACTCGTCTGGCGACTCTATCACTGCACCAAACTTCTTGGTCATCGCCGTACTAACCGAAAGAGGGATAGTTGAATTAACCAAGCTAAAGACTGCTAGTCCTTTTTTAGTTTCTAGAGGAACTTCATCTGGTGGTATTTGGGCGATCGCCACATTCTTCTGTTGTAACCATTGACTAACCGCCTCCACCTTGTGATTATCAACTGCCAACAGCGTCATGCCCAGCATTTTATCTTCAGGACTGGCGAACAATATGGTGGGGCGCTCTTTAATTTTGTGCAGGATCGGTGCTGTCTCAGGAAAAGAAGCAGGGGGAGCAGGGGGAGAATTGGGAGCAGGGGGAGAATTTACTAACAATTTCTCCCTTACCTCCCCTGCCTCCCTTGCCTCCCCTGCTCCCCTGCTCTGCTTTGTCCAGGTTTGGGGATACTTGATACTTTCTGGGTCAACTTTGAGTACTGTGGTTGAGAAATTACTTTGTAGCGTTGCTTGTACTGGTGTCAATTTCCCTGGTTGTAAAGCGCCTAGTTCCTGAAGAACTTCCTTGTCTTTTTTGAAAAACAACACCCCCAACGGCTGACCATTGAGGAACACTGCATCTTTGACTTGGGTTTGTGATACTTCTAACGTCAGCTTGCGATAGTTTTCATCATTAAATGTTTGCCCTTTATAAGCATATTGACCAATATTATTAATTCTTAGTAAATTCCCGTTTGGTGATTCGGCTAGCATAAATCCAAACTTTTCGCTGTCAGAAACTGTTTTTAACTTGAGGTTCAAGGGTTGAGCGTCTTTAACTAAACTAAATACTTGTAATTGTTTCACCGAATCCGCGTCTAATTCCCCTAGAGTTTTTCCTTCTAATTTGATTTTCACTGTTTGACTAGGTACTGATTTTGTACCTATTTCTAATGTTGCCGACTCGCCATTAAACGATTGTCCTGCATAAGCGAATTTACTAATTTCTCTAACGGTAACATTTACCACAGGCTTTCCTGGTATTGAGATTGTGGCAAGAGCAGTGTATGTTTCACCAGGGATAATATTAGCCAGAGCTTTCGTACCAATTGGTAGCTGTCCAGTTCTTGGCTCCAGCGATGCGTATTCCTTGTACTCGCCATCCGTATCTTGTACAAACGCTAATCTTAAACCGTGGCGCTTATGTCCCGGTGGGTGGTGAGATGCCCTGATTTCAATCGGGTATTTTTCTTGGGGATTCCATTGTTTTCCCTTGTAATTATTTGCTTCCTCACTCAACGTTCCCAAGGTCAACTCTTTAAATTGCAGTTGATTTAACTGAGCTACTATCTCATCAGAAAATGCTGCAAATACGAAATTGGGGATTTTTTTGATAATTTCTTTTTGGGATTCCGACTCATCCCCAACTTCCTTGCGTTCTAGTTCATCCTGACGTGCCGCTCCAACAACCCAAGCTGCTGCTGCTGCGGATAATCGGCTTTGTGGGGGTATGCTTTCGCGCCATGACTGGGCGTTCTGGTTAGCCCCTTCAAACATCAGCTTCGTCTGACTACGCGATAGTTCTGGTTTAAATTCCACTAATTTGGCATTATCAGTAGCCATCCCTGCCTTAAGGTTATTGTCTATCACCGACTGCTGGCTGATTGTCCCCAGCTTATGGTACGCGGGTTTACCATTATCTGTCAGTTCATTATCTATTTGCGCTAGTGCTAATAATTTATGCGGTCGTTCTTTGGTTTGGTATTTTTCCGGTATCGCTTCTAACTTCAGGTTTATCGTTTGCGCCTTCCAAATACCAGGATGCCCATAGCGTGTGAGGTTCGTCACCTCGATTTGGGTTCCTTGAGTTGTTTGGATCACCGCAGACGGCCCTTGCTCAGTTTCGCGCTTTATATCCATCCGCACTGCCGCATTGAACAGTCGGTCATACTCGAATTTCGCGGCAACTGCTTCTAATCTCTGCTGCGGTGTAAACTCTACTCCCTTGAATAAATCCTGAAACTGAACGATAGGACGTGATTCTAATTGTGCGGATTGAAAATATTTATTCGCTTGGTTAATTAATAATTCTACTGGGGAATATCCTGTGGTTTTTATTCCCTCGTCTAAATAAATTGTTTTTAATTTCTTGTCTTTGATATAGTCAACCTGACGATACAAGTAGCGATTGTTTTCTTTTATTAAACCCATTTCTGGAGTTTTAGAACTTTTGAATAAGTCTACCGCTATCTGGTTTTGGTAACATCCTTCTTCAATCATCTTCCGGTACATTTGGCGGTTAACTTCCATCGCCTGAAGTATGATTTGGGGTGTTCTCTCGGTCTGGGCTAGAGCTACAAAATCTTCCATGTATGATTTGTACTCTTGCCTAATTGGTTTAGGGCGTTCTTGGTTTTCTTGGGAGAATAATTCTTGATAGTGAGATGACACCTTATCTAAATATTCAGACTTCTGTTCTGGTGTCCCATAAGTTTTTAATATTTCAATTTCTGATTCTAGGGCTTCTAATGCTGTAACTTGATTATTAATCACGCCAACGCTTAAACTATCGCTCATGTGAATGGCGATTTCTTCAAATGGTGGTTGCGTTCCATTTGATGGGTTATAAAACGATTGTTTTTTCAGCTTTACTGTGGGAGCATAAGCATTTTCTCTCTGGTTTCTATATTCTGCTTCTGCCGTAAAGTTGGGGTAATTACTTGCTAGTGCTACACCGATACAATCACCGTCAAAATCTCTACCCTGGCGTTCTGACTCGGTTTCTAATGGGGCTACTTCATCAGCTTCAAGTCTTGCTAATATGCGCTTATGGTCTTCATCATTTACTACGATAATACCTTTTAAATTCGCACCGTCTGGTGCAAGTCTATCTTCTATAAGCTTATTAGTTGAGACACACAAACCATTGGAGTTAAGGAAGGGAGAACGAAAATTTAGCACCTTTTCACCATCATCAAACCAAGGTACGCATATTTCGCCGTTTTTCAGTTCCTTGGATGGGATTATCATACCCCTGTCAAAAGTTAGCGTTCGCCCAATTGCAATATCGCGCCACTCATTTTGTACAAATCGACTCAGTTCTTTTCTGACTTTCTCAGTTTCTAAAAGTTGATTATGACCTCCAATTAAATCAGCTTTAATAATTCTGTACATCAATAAATCTTCTTTCGGAGATTCATCAAGTTCATCATTTATCTCAAATTCTTCTGAGTCTTCATTCCCAGCTAATAGTTCTAATTGTTTTACGAGAGTTCCATCGGCAACCTGTTCAGTAATTGTTTGCCGTAAAGCGGCTTTTTGTTCTTCAGTAAAAGCCTTACGTTTTTCATATTTCTCACAATACAGTTGGGCAACTTTCCTGGGGTCAGACTGCATTTCGGTTAATTTTAGGACTTGTGCCTCTAGTTCCTCAGCGAAATCCTTAATCCCTTGAGGGAATGATGCTAATAACTGAGATATCGCTGTCTTACCGCGCTCGGATTGAGACTTTTCACCTAGCCATATTTTCTGTTTGTATAACCCTGGTTTGATCTGTGGCTTACTTGCTCCACCAGGGCGATCCTTGTCTGTTCCTTTAAAGCTGGATAGGGGTAGGATTAAATCTATTTTGGGTTCATTATTTTGTTCTGAGTATTTTAACTTGTTTAATTTATTTGGTCTTAATGTCCCCTTACCAAATCTGTATTTAGTATCCTCACCATCGGTTTCTTTCCATCCAAAGCGATGCTGAATCACACGATAACTTTTATCTGACTGTTCTTGACGTTTAGTTAATTTGTCATAAAGTTCGGTTGATATTTGTCCGTAGCAATCACCTACTAATTTAAAAGCTTCTTCCCTATCAAGAATACCTCCATTCTCCCCTTTCTCTTGAGAATCATCTACAACTAGAATATTTAACTCTTCATGAAGCGAATTTTTGCAAGCACCTAAAAAAATTGAACCGTATGCACCCCGGTCTTTCCTGTCTGGGCATAGTTTTTCAATTTCTGGCAAACATTCTGGATGTCCGTACAGTAGTCTTGTTTTAGAAGAAAGTAATAGAATATGTCCATCTGGATGATTCTTTAAATCTTCTGCTTTACTATACTCATCTATATGCCCAAAAGAGAATTGTTTAAGAGGAAAGTAAAATTCTAGTAAAGTATTATCTAGTTTCTCGGTTAAAATTGATTTGGGATTTTCTTTGTCTCCGTCAGTGTGAATCCATTGATTTAACCTTGTATCAAAATGTCTAAATTCTAAAGTCATAATTTTCAATGAAATTAAAAATTTTAGGAGTTTAATATGTCAAATACTATTAATATGTCCAGAACCAGACGCTGGCTCAATATGAATGGCAAAGAGTTCAATTCAGACGGAACCTTAAAACTTGAAGCTAGGGAACGAATGTTAGCTCAAGGGATGAATGAGGGATCAATCGACAGTTATGCTCGTAGAGCGAAACAAGAATTTGATGAATGGAAACACCTAGACGAAACCGACCCCGAACCCTGGCCTATTTTCACTGCCTACGACTTTTTCACCCCCACAGAAAAACAACAGTTCAACCCAGATGGTTCTCTCAAGCCCGAATATAGGGAATCCGAACTAGCACGAGGGACTAGCGAAAATTGGCTAGACGAAATGGAACGGCGCAAAAAGATAGAGGTTGATAATTATGATCGGCTGTCTGCAAGATATGCCCAACAAGGTATAAACTTCGGCAAAGAACAAATGGAAGAAAGGTTAGCTTCCAGCCTGACTTATCCACAGCGTGTCAAACAGATGGAGCAAGACTTAGCTAATTTTGAAGAGCCAAGCAGCTTACCGTTCGATAAGGATACTTCTTGGTTTTGAGATAAATCTCCAGTTGGTAATAAGCTGAAAGTGTTATTTTCGCAATACTTTCAGCTTTTGTATGCTCATGTATTCTAAGGAGACTGCCGTTCAATAGCAGGCGGATTCACCCCAGGCGAAGGCGATCGCACAACTGACTTATTGCAAGCGGCGGCGAGGAACGCAAACATCCCCAGAATGGCGAAAGATAAAATAACTACTTGCTGTACAGAGGCAAATACTGACCTTTCTTTTTCCTTTTGGACAACGATGCGATTGAGTTTCTCCTGTAACGCGGAGAAATATAAGTAGTCTAATACTTTTTGACACAAGGTTGGATCTTCACCTGCTTGCACTTTTTGGCACAGGAGAATTTCTAGCTTTTCTCGCCGGCGATCGCTGGAAGATAAATCGCGTTCATTCCACAATTTTGCTTGGGTTGTATTGGTGGGTTTATCAATATTCAATAAAGTCATATTTCGCCTTTTTAATGTTGAGTGAGGTAATAGGTGTAATCGATTTTTCAACTACACCTACTGTGCTTAAGTGAAAAGTGGAACTCTATACCTAACTCAAGAAGTTTAAAGGCGCTTTCAAAAAAGAACTAGCAACTCCAGTACTGAAAAAATCGGTACTGGGGTTGCTAGTAAAATTAGCGAGTTTATGCTAGATTTCCCACTCCAAATCCGGTTGTTGAGATGGTGATACAACCTGAGCCTTGGGTGATGGTTGGGGTGTATCCGGTTCCAAGGGATTTGTGCCGTCTTGAAATATCTCCTGAGCCAAAGTCCGGCCATCGCCATCAATATCACTTGCTAGAAAATACTCCAAAACTTGCGGTGGCGCACCATTATGAGCCGCTTGTGCTAGTAGAGATTTGATGAATTGAGGCGATGCTTCACTATCAGCCAAAACTTTCAATGTCTGTTCGGCATCAGAGACGGTCATTTTGGAAATATCTTTAACCCCTGCTTCCTCCCATACGTCACCAAAATACTGACGATATTGGGCGTTGAACTGTTGTTCTTGGGCGAACCGGGCTAATTCTTGTACCTGCACTTGTGTATTTTCAGGCATATTAATTCGCTAAGGTTAATTGTTCACGCTTGTTATTATTTGAACCAACCATCTTCAGCAACCGTTGATTTAGGTAACTCTGTGCCGAAACGTAGAGGTTGTCCCAAATCACTGGGTTACGACAGATTTTGCTACCTACTGTATTACCAGCCAATTTCTCGGAAACCAAATACTTGCGGTAATAGTTAGCCCACAGATGTTGTAAAAAATCCTCCGCGAAATCATCAAAAGGAATTAACCAGTTATAGTTCTCGTCCAAGAACACGCGATAAGCAGCAACAATGGGCATGGCAATATCCGCAGGCGCACCAAAACCAAATGAATAGCGGCTGTCGCTTAAGAGTGTATTCTTGCGCGGGTCGATTGAAGCTAAGTCTATGGTTCCTTTTTTTCTGGGGTTGGTAATGTGTTCTTCAATGATATTGAACAGCCTTTGCTCAATCCATAACCCTTTGGGCAGTAGTGGCAACAATTTCGATAACCGTTGTCTTTCCGCATCACTCAATGATGGGGTATTACTCACTGGTGGGTGCTTGGTTCTGCTTTTGCTGTCTGGGTTGTATTTATTCCTATCCAAGCAGTTCATCAATTTAATTAAATGGTTGATATTGCACTGTGGACTTTTTGGCGCACCGCTTTGGTTCTGGTAGTAAGCTATACGGAATTTAATATCTTCTTCGTTCTCTAAGCGCCCTAAAAAGTGTTTGATAAATTTATAGTCACCCCTGGCGTTCACTTTGGAACGCGCATCTACTGGGGCTGAGGTGTTTGATGCTAGGGCGATATCAAGAGCCTCATTTTCACTTAACCCAATGTGGATTGTGACTTTGACTCTGGCAAGAGTGAGGTCGTACTTGTTTGCTCTAGCTTGTTCAAATGCTAATACTGTATGACCACCGTTGATGATGCCATCAGCACCACCTTCATTTGCTTGTAGTATCTCTAGCTCTAGTTCAGTTTTACTTTTCGACTTAACTTTATTAACACACAGCACAATTCCGTTACTTCTTTGAAAGAATTTTTCCGGCTGGGTGGTAAGTGAATCAAATAGTTGTTTGTAGGTTGAGCTTTTAGGATTTGGCTCTCGGATATTTGGTTCTAGTGGTAGGTCGGTTGGGAAACTCTCTACATGAGCAGTAGCGATAATGCAATTAGAATTTGCATTGATATATTGGTCAACTTTCAACGTCCAATTTTTCGGCATATTCTTCCTTGATTGACAACAGAACCTCTTGGTTTACTAATGATAAAGTAGCAACAATTATGATGATAATAAAACGTTATCTCTCATTAGCTACTTATCAAGTATTTTATATTCTATTACTAGAACATATTTAGATATTTTCTAGACCTATTACTAAATATTGTGAAGAAATTTCATTAAAGATGAATAATTTTTATCTTCAAAATATCTATCTTTAATTTTGATTTATATCCTTATCATAAATAGTTATTTTAGTAATTATTTTATAGTACAATGGTTCTAGTAAACGGTGGAAATCGTCTACTAGCAAAAGTCAAAACACACCAATTACTTCTGGAATATTCCAGAAGTTTTTTGTTGCTAACCTCTGAAAAGCAGAATCATAAACAATATCAATATCATGACCCCAATCAAATAAATTAGATTCCAATTATTTCGGGATACATCGGTATAGATAAGCCGTTCATAACCATCCAGAATACTTTGAATCAATAAATTAGCCTTTAACAAATCATTGTTCAGTGACGATGTTCTCGTTATCTTCCCTAGACCGGGAAATTCGCACTTGGTGAATACATTTTTGTTGTAACAGTTGCATTGGGCTATCAATGCAGCAGGTAATTTTTTTCTTTGGCTTTGAGACTTCTGCCAACAAAAGTCATCAGCCACTTCTGCACCCATTCTTGACAGAAATACTAAATTTTCAAACGAGTATTTTGACAGCATCAATTCACTCACCGCTTTGGCATTGGGATTAGTATTTAAGTTCTCTGTCGGCTGTATTCCACCACCAAAGACGATTTGAAAAACTAACAAAACGAGTATTATCAAGGGGGCAACACTAAGATTCGGTGCAACGGCACTAACAATCAAACCCAACACCATACTGCCAAACGATGCCAGAAACAGGGTAAAGTACATTGCTGCTGTATGAGTATCAGCACCAGGAACATTCACTGCTGACAGCATTAGATAAAGCAGTACCGCCGACTGGTATAAAGCCAGTACCCAAGCCAGAAGCAGCTTAGACATCAAATAAGGTGCTAATCCCAACCCCACACTTCTTTCTCTTTTGTAGATTGGTCTTTCCTTTGCTATTTCTGGCATCATTGCCAGTGAACCAGACATAATCGCCATCACCACCACAACAAACAGCATGGAAATGGCTTGTCCCGCATTCCCAGTTTTGGTACTGAACAAGTCAACTTTCCACAGTACAAAATTGAGTGACCCTAGAATCGGCGCTCCCAGCAGCATTAATGCCAAGCTCAACTTATTTTTGAGCAGAATCGACAGATTACGTTGGCACAACACCACCAGTTGTTCTCTCAAATTCGGTTTATCTGTTGTGGGTACTTGGTTCTGTTGTGGTAGCGATTGCAGGCGATCGCTTACAAATTTTTTGTAGTATCCCGATGATTTGAACCGTTCTTCCCATTGTTGCGGTGTTAGTTGTCGTTCAACTAAGTTGTAAATCCCATCAAAATCTTGTACCCCAAAATAGTCTAGTGCCAACTGGGGCGGCCCGTAATATACCAGTCGTCCACCTTTGGCGAGGAAAACTACTTGATCTGCGATCACCTACGGTGGGCGCTTGCGCCATCGCTACATTCTTAGTCGCATGAGTAATTAAGACTACGGTACTGGCCTGATCACAAAAAGAACGTAACAACGACATGATTTGTAATTCTGTTCCTGGGTCTAGCCCGGATGTCGCCTCATCTAGAAAAAACAAACTGGGGCTGCTGATGAGTTCCACTCCTATACTGACTCGTTTACGTTGTCCTCCACTGAGTTGCTTAACTGGGACATTCTTTCGCTCCACCAGATGCAAACGTTGCAGTATTGCTTCTACCCATTGCTGCTGTTCGCTAATTGATAAAAAGGGTACTCGAAGCTGGGCAGCAAACATGAATGCTTCCCAGACGGTTAAATTAAGATGGACTATATCATCCTGGGGAACATAACCGATGAGGTTCTTGAATGCGTGATAGTTCTTGTACAGGTCAACCCCATCCACTAACACTTTCCCCCTAGCGCGTCGTTGCCCATTGAGTGCATCAATCAATGTGGATTTTCCCCCACCACTTACCCCAGCAATAACAATGAACTCGTTCGGCAAGAACGACAGCGAGATTTCATTGAGTAACTTTGTCGAGGCGAGTATGGGGTGGCTATATTTTCGCAAGTCGATGGCATCTAGCCTGAGTCCTGCTCTTTGTCTAGTTTCTCTATATATATGATTTGGTGTTTGAATTGGCTTAAATGTTGCTGTAACTGTTGGTGGCTCTGAAACAAACTTTTTCGCTGGAATTTCTGACTCAATCTCTACCTCAATGATGACCTGACCAATTTGAATTAAACAACCGTCCGACAAAAGATAACCTTGCCTTGGTTCTAGCTTTGTTCCGCCTATTTTTGTTCCATCAATACTATCTAAATCTGCCAAGTAATACTGCTCATCTTTCTTAATGATAATCGCATGAGTCCTACTTACGCTTATATCCTTTATTAGTAAGTGAGATGATTCATTACTGCCAATTACATAATAATTGTTCTTAGCAAAACAGGCACGATTAACATAGTATTTGGTGACATAATTTTGGTGGACTATCAGATATAAATGTCTAATCTCCATAGTTTTGGGAGAGCAAATTTTCTAATTTTTGTCTCACTGGGCAGATAATACAGCAATTAGTTAAGTAAATCATCCACCGATCTGAAAATACATTGAGAGGGGTGGAGTTGCGCGACGATGCTACTCCTCTCGTAGAGATGGCGTTCTGCTCACTATAAGCGATCGCCTGCTGTGGAAAACACCATTCAAAGCCAAACCCTTACAGTTCAACGCTTTGGCGATGTTAGACAGAATGTCTGTCTAACATCAGACAGCACCCTTAGCATTAGCAATAGTTGTCGCAATCCGGTTCGGATAAGCATTTTCACTTTCCTTGTGGTCTGGGGAAAGGGTAAGGGAGAAAGGGTAAAGGATGTATTCAAAACCTTTCCCCTTTCCCCTTTTCCCTTTAACCGAACTGTATTGATAGTTGTCGCACAAATGTCAACTAGTCTAAATCGAATGGCTAGTAGTTATATAACCGTTCCTTTGCCAAATCTCAATGTCTACATTAGAACTATTGAATGGTTGAACATAGTAATCAGGGACTAAAGGTTTGTCTTGGCGATCATAGCTAAATTCATGATCCAAAAATTTAATATGGCTAATATGGGATGCCCAAACATCGGCTACCCTAACGCCTAATCCCATTGTGTCTAAATATTTAGGTAGTTCCATTCCTCCATTCCAACAAATAGGAACACCTTCACCATCAAAATGTTCGGTTAGCTCTTGGCGTATAAACGATGCCGTCCCACCACAAACTAAGATTTCATCCATTTGGGCAATATTCCTCAACCAGCGCCATAAAGCACGGCAATACTCTTTCTTCACTATTGGTAAAATCCGACAAAACAACTCCATATCAGCATTAATTTCTTCTGTTTTGGTTTTCCGCGATAAAAATCTTAGTGCATCAAAATTGTTAACAGTGGTTTCGGCTAAAGCTCTTATTAGGCGTAAGTCATCCTTTGATAGACCTACAGCAGTCCGTTCTACAAACTGTTGCACCACCCAATTCATCCCTAAATCCGTGGATTCAGCTTTGATTGCATTTCCCTTGTGCGACAGAATAAAACTGGCATTGCGATAGCCTAACATCAGCATTCCCATACTCTTTTGGAAATAGTTAATGTTGACGTTACGACTACGATACGCCATGATCCCCGCACCTTCTGGACTGACATCAAAGCTACGTAATTTCGCTTTTAACCTTCCTGTTGGTGTGATTATTCCTGTTTTTAAATTCTGTGCTAGTTTGGCTCTGAGCGTTTGCCCATCCGACGCTTCTCCCACTGGCAACAACAAATGTACATATAGTTCTATATCTGGGTTTTTCACTCTCAAGCGCCGAATCGCCAACCATAACATAGCTGCTACTTTGGGTAAGGCATATTGATACTTCAAATCCCTAATCGCTGATGTCCCCGCAAACATACTTCTGGCTAATGCCCCCAGAACATAGTATTCTTCCCCAATCCCTATCCACACTGTCGTATCTTGTACCACTTGATTTGACAAATATTCTATTGACTCTACCCCTAAATCCGCTATTTCTGGTTCCATTGCTAAAACTATTGGCACCCCATCTGGATAAATCTGCGCTATTCCTTTCTGGGAACTTGTCCCTAAGTCAATAGTTACTACAACTTTTGTGTAGTCTTTGGAATTACTACTCCTTTTATTCATTTAACACCCCGTTTTGGTCGTTCCAGCCAAACATCCGCTTAATCTGGGTCATCTCTTGATTTTTTTGCGGGGAAATAAATTCATCATCATCGTCTTCATCTTCTTCATCGTCTTCATCTTCTTCATCAGTAGAACTTATTTGCCCATTTCCCGAAATAATTCCTAAGACAGATAGACTATCCGATGCCACTATGTCAGATGCTGGCGTTGATATATTTGATGTCACCACTAGCGGGTCTGGTACTATTCCACAAATTCTCCGAATTACACTAATTTGCGCTTCTAACTGACCTATTGCCCAAATGCCAATCTGTCTTAGTTCTTCTCCCCTCAGCCCTGAAGAAAACAAGGCAAGAGGTAGCCAGTGGTTTTTTAGCGTTGCTGTTATAACTTGCGAATAATCTGCTTCTAAACCAAATGGATTTGACCTTATGTAGCCAACCACTTTTCCATCTAAACTATCTTTCGGGCGCTTAATCGAAACTCTTATTTGTTCTATCTCTGCCATATTTGTGCTTCTCACAGAGGTAATGCAGATATTGAAAATTATGACACTTTATTTTTAATACTGCTGAACTTTATTTTTCTTAAAATTTAGTTTCAACACTTTTCGTCTTGAGAAACTTTAATTTCACTTTTTTTTATCTATGAAGCAATCTTGAAGTGCTTAAATTTTATTTCTACTTGTTCATTTAATCATTTTTTTTAGACTTCATAATCCAATTCCTTCAAAATATCGAATCTACACTATTTAAGTCGGGTTTATTTTCTTTTTCAGTACACTTTTAGTCAAAATAAATACTATCAATTTGGACGGCCAAAAGGACAAGAAATGCCGTTTTCTGTCCTTTTGGCCGTCCTTACACAAGCCTAAATCGTAAATATTTAGATTTCATGACTTTTCTTTGGACGGACAAAAGGACAAGAAATGCCGTTTTCTGTCCTTTTGGCCGTCCACGATTTTAGCATTTTTCCCCTTGAAAGCCTTATCCTTAATCAGTTACAGCCACTTTTTTGCCCTTTTTTTATTCTCAATAAGCTTGGGTCTTATTGAGAATGCGTACTACAAACCTATTGATTTTGCACTACAAAAACTGCTAAAAATTTTGAATTAACCTTGAACGTCCTTAAGTAATCTCTGAAAAATTCCGTGAGCAGTCTATAAATTCTCATTAATTAAGCCTTATTGACAGTATAATCGCCCCAAAGCCTTGATATTACGTGGTTTTTTAGCCAGAAACCTAAAAAATCAGGTGTTGTGTACTTATGCTAAAATTGTGCTTATAAAAACTGCAATACTAGCGAAATCTTGGAGATGGCGGGAGAACTGCCCCAGAAGTGCTGTAGGATGGCTTAAAATAGTCGTACTTACTACGTTTATTCACCCATTTTCGCATTTGAGCGATTAGGCTTTAAAAGTGGCGTAAAATCGGGGGAAAATAGCAATAATTGGCGTAATATTTGTTTCTCCCTCAGCCAGCCCAAAAACTCGTATTTCCAAATTTTAGCGTAAAGAAAAAATGGCATACGCGATCGCCCGATTAAAAAAATTAAAGCGGGGCAACATATCAGGGAGTGCATCTCACACCGCACGAGAACGTGAAACTCCTAACGCAGATCCCACCCAAAAAAATATTAGGTTCATCGGTAGCCTTGACCCGGATGAGCGATTAGAGGATTTAGTACTAGCTAAAATTGCCGAAAATGAGCAGAGGCGAAAAATTCGCACTGATGGGGTCTACTGCGTGGAGTTATTGCTAAGTGCCTCCCCCAGTTATTTCCGTCCCGACTGCCCAACCAGTGCAGGTTACTATGAACCACAAAAGTTAGATGATTGGGTAGAAGCGACTCACCAGTGGTTAGCCGATGAATATGGCGATCGCATTGTCAGGGCAGAATTACACCTGGATGAAGCTACACCCCATATTCATGCTTACTTTGTGCCGATTGATGATGAGGGGCAACTGCGCTGTAATCATTTCTTTGACGGCAGGCAGAAAATTCATGCGTTTCAGGATTCGTACTATGACACGATGCGCCTGATTGGACTGGAGCGCGGCATCAAGGGCAGCAAAGCCCAGCACCAGGACATCAAGGATTTTTACCGCATTGTGGAGGAAGGGCGAGACTTAGAAGTTGATCAACTGAGTGTAGAGCATCTTAAAGCTAAAGCATCTGACAGGGAAAGAGCCAATCAGCGTAAACAAGAAATGGAAGCTACAGCCAAAGCCTTAGCCCTTGAAAATGAGCGATTACGACAAAGGATTGAGCAATTACAGCAAGACAATCAACAATTACGACTCCTTACCGAGTGGTCAACTGATTTAGCTTTGGATGATGTTGCTTGGGAGTTGGGACTGTGGCGTAAAGGTAATGAATGGGTAGGACGAAACCACATCATTAATATAGATGGCTCCAAATTTAGCGACCTTGGCAATGGTTCAGCATTAGTTGGTAATGGGGCGCTTGATTTGGTGAAACAAGTTAATAAATGTGACCAAACAACTGCGATCGCATGGTTAGGGGAGCGATTTGGTGAAGCTGGGGCGCAACGGGCAGCGATCGCTCACGCTCAAAAAGTGGCGGCTAACATTATCCAGACTCAAAGCGCACCCCAATTCACCCCACCCGTTGAGGATAAAACTAACTGGCCTGCCGTTGAACGTTACCTCACCCAACAACGGGGCATCCCCTCTGATTG
Organism: Nostoc sp. MS1; assembly: GCF_019976755.1. Classification (NCBI taxonomy): domain Bacteria; kingdom Bacillati; phylum Cyanobacteriota; class Cyanophyceae; order Nostocales; family Nostocaceae; genus Nostoc; species Nostoc sp. MS1. The sequence goes on along the minus strand of NZ_AP023443.1, from coordinate 20,563 downwards.
TGTGCAAATGCTTCACAACCAAGGGCTAGTTTATGCCGACTCAAAAGCAAATGCCGTGTTTGTGATGCGGGATCTGGACGGAAATACCAAAGGGGCATTTTTGCAAGGGACAGTTAATACATTCTCTGGTTATGAGATGGGAACCCATCGTCGCTCTTGTTCGTTTTACTTTTCTTTAGGAGGCAAAGCAACTGATAAAAGCTCTCAAGCAGTGCTGTGTTCTTCTCCCATTGATGCTATTTCACTGTTTGTACTGGAATATCACGTTCAAGGAATACCAGACAACAGAACACTTTACATGGCAGCAGACGACACCTCAAGTTTACCTGTTGAACGATTACGTCATGTTCCTCATGTACAAGTAGCTTTTATTCAACCAAATATGGCACGGACTGTTAAAAAGCTATTGCCACAATCAAAGTTACTCAAGTGTGAAACTGTGGATTGGAATACGCAGTTAGTCAATTTCTCTCGTCAATTGCAACAACGACGCTTACAACAAAACAATCAAGAATTAGAGCTATAGTTGCAAAAAAAGTCAAGCAACTCTAGCACTGATTTTTTCAGTACCAAAGTAGCTGGTAAAGAATTTTGGGTGTCTCTATTATCAGGATGAAATTCACCCAAAACTCTGATGAGTAATGAGTTAACAAAGCAAATATTCTCGCTAATCAAACTTCACAATAAGCTGATAGCTGTCGAGTCTCCATTACAAGAAAGACTCAAACTTTTGACAAATCTCGCCAGTCAATGCCAGCAATACAACATTAACTGTTACCTGTGGACGCTGGAAGATGATGCGCTACACCAGTTAGAGACTAATGAGGAGGGATTAACTTTACATAGGATTGACCAATACCAAGCGATCGCCAAAAACCGACGCGAAAATTACTTTGAAATTCTCCAATTCTGGAAAACTACCGATTTACAAGGCATTCTCATACTTGAGGGTATATTTCCTTGGCTGGGAGAATCTACCACTGACCCTGATTTTTTCTTAACTGCCGAGTGGATCAAGTCAGCCCTGATTAACCTGAAACTGTACAATTGTAATGCCCAAAAGACAGCAATACTTTTAGGCCCTAACGCTAGTCTTTCTTCTGACATTGCACCTGAAATTCCCACTATTGTGCAACAACTGCCAACTATCGAGGAGATAAGCGCTTATTTACCTCAAGTATTACCTGATTATGGTAGGAGTGATATTCATCCAACTGCGATCGCCTCTGTGGGAATGTACTTGGCAGATATCGACTATGGGATTCGACAAGCGATTGCTGATGAAGTTACACCACTGGAGTTAGTACAAAAGCTTTCGGCTTACAAAATAGAACTGTTTAAGCGGATTTATAACATCCAGTTCCTTCAACCCCCGGCTACAGCTATCGGTGGTTTAGAACTGATGCAGCAAGCGTTTAAAACTTATAAGCGCTTATTGACGACACTAGCTAAAGCCTATAATCTTCGTTTACCCAAGGGGGTTTTACTGATTGGGCCTCCGGGTACAGGAAAATCTTACTCGGCTAAAGCTTGTTCGGCGCAATTGGGGCTACCTCTGATTATCTTAGAGTGGGGTAATTTCCGCAGTTACGGTAATTTGGCTGAGTACAAGCTCAAGAATTTACTCGCACTCGTAGACCGGATTAATCGTGTAATTTTATACCTTGACGACTTTGATAAGGGATTTGCCGGGGATGATGATTTATCCAAACGCCTAGCTGGTATGCTTTTGACCTGGATGCAAGAACGTACTAGTGAGGTTTTAATTATTGCTTCTGCTAACAATATTGAATGGCTACCACCAGAGCTAACCAGAAGTGGGCGCTTTGACGAAATTTTCAAAGTGGATTTACCCAATTATGGCGAACGGCACGAAATATTCAAAATTCACCTAGCCCGTTTTGATACTCGGTTCCGCAATGGGGGCGATGGGTACACCGAACCTGAATGGAAAAGGTTGCTCAAAGCCACACAACGCTGTGTTGGTGCGGAGATTGGCGCAATTGTGGAACGCGCTGCCATCTCTACTTTTTGTCAAATGTTCGGTGACGATGTTTTGTCCGTTAGTGAACTCCCACCGCTCTTAATTACGCTCTCAGCATTGTTAACTGCAAGGCAGAACATGAATCCTCTGGCCATCCGCGAAGCTGACCGAGTTGAAAGTATGAGGAATAAAGCGGCTTTGCAAGGTCAGGCATCTAGTCCGGTCGATTCATCTATATATAGTCTCGGCAATATCGATATTTTTGGTGAGCTATGAAAACTTTAAAATTCCCTCAACAAGAGAATTTGTATATCGCTGCTTTCAAGTTACTGAACATACTAGGGCCAATTGCTGGGGGATTAATTATCTTTGGCACTGTGGCGATGGGTTACTTCCAAACTCGTCCCCAAGATTTACCCCTTACCCATATCCTCACCCACAATAACCAGACATTCAAGCTCTCAGTCGCCTCTACGCCAGAACAATTACAAAAAGGGCTAAAATTTCGCGCATCTTTAAAGGGCAATCGCGGAATGTTGTTCAACCTGGGCGGCGAAATTTACAATGTGCCTTTCTGGATGTACAAGGTAAATTTTCCCCTAGACATTTTCTACCTCAAGGACAATGTGGTGACGACTGCGGTTTACAACGCTCCTCCTTGTTACAAAACCCCTTGCCCCATATATAAGGGTCGCGTGGCAAATCAGGTGTTAGAACTTAACCCCGGCGCTCTTGATATCAAAGTTGGGGATAGGCTCAACATTCAGCCGTTATCAACTTTGCCTAGAAATGATATCGGTTTTGATAGTGAAAATCGTTAATTGTTCAGTAAGTTTGTAGGATTAATGCTATCGATTTGATATCAATTTTGCTGCCAATGAATCAACTGATAATAATTGTCATACTAGCTCTGATTTTGGTTTGCTTGTTGCTACTTGGCAACAAAAAAAGTCGATATCTGCCAAAGATAGGGCATCAAAGACGGATCACTTCATCTGAAGCTGTATTAATAAAAATCAACAAAATCATTCAGCAAAACCACAAGCCACTACCTGCTGTGATAGCATATCTCCGCAAGATAGATCCGCTTGTTTTTGAAGAACTGCTTCTGTCTAGTTTTCAGCGTCAAGGGTACAAAATTAAACGTAACCAACGTTACACCGGGGATGGTGGGATAGATGGTCATGTTTGGGTGCATGGTCAAATGTATCTGTTGCAAGCCAAGCGTTACAAAAATTCTATTAAAGCTGAACATTTAGAGGATTTTGCTCAAGTTATTGCAAAGCACCAAGCCAGTGGAGGGTTCTTTATTCACACTGGCACGACTCTGGCTAAGTCTAAATCTGTTTTGCAGCAGCATCCAGAAATCAAGTTGCTGAGTGGGCAAAAGTTGGTGGATTTTCTTAGATGTTTATAGATGGCGATGGCGCAGAGCGCCCAGCTCGCGCTGATCGCTATATGAAAAACTAGCGGCAAAATTTATGTTAATTCAGATACATATATTAACAACTTGCTGCGTATAATCCTAAATTTAGTTAGATTTTTACAAAAAATAGGTAAAAAATGATGTGCTAACACAACTAAAGGTGTATAAGGGTTTTGGAAAATGTCTGGAAAAATAGTTTATGAAAATGACAGTTTACCAAAACTATTTTTCGCTTGTACAGTTGATCGGGAATTGTGTGTTAATTGATAGCAGGCTTACCCAGAAAAGGAAAAAGTAAGTCAAGCGATGTTGTTCTGCCCACCGTAGGTGATCGGGCTTGGGTTGTCATCCAATTGGTGGGAGAATGAGGATCTAAGCTATCTGTTTTTATCAGGTAGCTAGTACGGATCATGGGAGAAGACACAACAAGGCAAATCGATTTAGTGTTGTCCACGCCACTGCCGTTGACGCTTCATCCGGCGGCAGTGTACTTGTCGAGTTTGAGTCCCACTTCACGACGGACGATGGAAAAGGCATTGAATGTAATTGCACGATTGCTAACTAGCAACCAATGCGATGCAATGTCCTTAGATTGGTCAAAATTACGCTACCAGCACACAGCAGCAATCAGAGCTATATTCATTGAGCAGTATTCGCCAGCAACAACTAATAGAATGCTTTGTGCCATGAGGCGAGTGCTAAAGGAAAGTTTACGCTTGGGGTTCATCAGCGCACAAGATTACCAGAATGCAATAGACCTCAAAAGTGTGCGTGGTGATTCAGGATTGCCAGGAAGATTAATCAAGCCAGAAGAAATTATTTCCCTGTTACGCAATTGTCACCAAGATAATGTAATTGGCATCAGAGATGCAGCACTTATAGGAATTTTAAGTAGTTGTGGATTGCGAAGGTCTGAGGCAGTAGCCCTAGAAATGAATGATTTTAACCGTGAAGATAATTCATTAAAAGTGCGGCAGGGTAAAGGAGGAAAATCACGCAGAGTATACTTGCCTCCTGGGGCTGTTGCTATTTTGAATGATTGGTTGACAATCAGGGGAAAATCGTCAGGAGCTTTAATTTGTCCAGTCAAGCGTGGTGGACACATTCATGTTCAACATTTAACAGATCAAGCAGTCATGGCGATTTGTCAAAAACGTGCTGCCAATGCCGGAATTAAACCCTTTAGTCCGCACGATTTTCGACGGACATTTATCACCAGACTGCTGGAATCAGGCATTGATGTTTTGACAGTCAGTCAATTAGCAGGTCATGTTAATCTAGCTACCACTCAAAAGTATGACTTGCGTTCTGAAACTGCTAAACGCAAAGCTGTTGAATGTCTCAACTTCCTCTATGAAAATTCCTTTTAATTTTTAAGTTGCTACTACCTTTTTTAATCAAGAGTCCAATATCATAAAATTACAAAAAATTCAATACCCCCTTTTTACATATACTGAGAGTATTTGCAAAATATTTATACTATTAAAATGATTTGAATGCAGTGTTTGCAAATATAACCCCTACCGTTAAGGGATTTATTTTATATATACTTAGAATGTCTTAGTGATTAATATTATAGCAGTACCTGGGTTCTGTTTTTTTCAGTACCAGAGTACCTCGATTTTGGGGTTGACTTATTAAAGAATGTGCGTATTCCTCATTAAATCGTTCAGGAGAACGAAACCAGATGCGTACTTCATACAGATACGAAGTTGAAGCGGCAACAGCAACCCTCTCTCCAACAAAAAATAACTCTATGAAAAACGGCACACTCGCACTCATGGGAGTAACAGGTGTGTTGATGATAGCATCCATGTCAATCCACAACATTATGCTGGGTGGGGGTATGATTGGTGCGGCAATGATCATTGCACTACCAAAGCAGGCTAATTACTTATTGACGAACTTCGATAAAGTGCAACGAAAGTATGGAGTTAACCTCTATGCTATTTTGTTTGCATTGTTAGCAGTGATTTGTGTGCTGGATTTTGCGTCTGCTCCAGCTAATGCTCAGTTTTTTAATGGCGCTGAAACTTGGATGAAACAGGCTTTTGCTCCGGCTGGTGGTGGTGCTGGCAACCAAATAGACACAGTTATTGAATTATTCTTCAATGTATTAAGAGGTTTATTCCTTTTATATGTTGGGATTAGTTTAGTGAGGATTATTCAAGCGGCCCGCAACGATGAAGATTGGCAGTCGCTAGCAAGAACTCCATTAATTATAGTTTTGGCAGTTTTTTGTGGCGATTTAATTACTACATTGATTGTCGGAACAGGAGGAGCAGGGGGTTAATAGGATATATCTAGCAACAAATACAAATCGTAAGAATTTAGCACCCAGAAGTCAGGAGTCAGAATAGGTAAGAATGTTGAGGTAAATCAGGATATTCATAATATTTGATAAATCCTTAATATTTTGATATTGCTTTCCTTCTGACTTCTAATTTCTGACTTCTGAATCCTTACAACAAATCAAGTTTTTATTTGTATTTGTTGCAGACTTTAACAAATAAAATGATGAGGGAATATATGACACAACAACGTTTTCGCACAGTAAATAGAATTTTAGGAGAAAGACCAAGACTAGGGCCATTTCCCGCCGACCAAATATTTCCTTGGACATTGATAGCAGTAGGAAATGTATTTCTGTTCAATTATCTACTCAAAGCAAGTTGGTTAGCTACGCTTTTAGCGATCGCCTGGGGATGGGCTTCGTGGTGGACGATATCTACAAAGGGCGATTTCTTCGGTAAATTTGTTGCGACTCCTCGAATTAGTCGCGGATATATGAAACATCAACCAATAGAGCAGAAGTCGGAAGTCGAAAGTCGGAAGTTGGAAGTTGAAAGAAAAACAAGTTCTGAGTTCTAGTTAAATTTCAGCTATTAATAAAGTTATGTCAAAGTCTTCTAAAAAGGTTAAAGATAAATTAGGGAAAGGTAAGTTAGAAAATGAGCAAATTAGCGTTGTCAAAATGCTCACTCCTTTTGAGGATATTATTCACTTGGCAGGGATATGTGATCTGAGCTTGGGAGGAAGACAGGGTATAGGAGCATTAATTCTAAAAAAGGGTGAAAGTATTCAGATTAAATTCGGCTTTGATTGCTTGGGGGTGCATCCGAACTTACCAACAGAACAAATGTTAGCGATTTTTGAGGGGATAGAAGCGGGACTAAAAGAAATTCCAGAAGGCGAAAGCTTAACAATACATTTAGGTTCGTTTACTTCCGACTACAGCAGACAGCAAGAACTATCACATTTAGAATCTAATTGCTCTATTGACCAATTAAAATTATTGATTCGTAGTGAGAGATTAAGAACCAAAGAACTGACACAGAGCGGGATTAGAAAGAATAAGTTTCTCAGGCTATGGTGTACTTATACTGTAGTGGCTGACGATGAACGCTCTCATGATTTTATAGAATCTATTATTAGGAAATTAGAAAAGGGCTGGTTTTCATTTACAGGCGAAATTCATGCCATAAATAATACAAGAATAGAAAACATTCTGCAAAATTCATTTACTGATGGATTTTTACAGTGGTCAGCTATTCTTGGTAACAAGATGAAGTTAGGAGTTAGAGCTTTAAGCCCTGAAGAAATCTGGTCAGTCATTTGGCAACAGTTTAATCACTCTACTCCCCCAGCGATTCCTAACCCTTTAAAAATCGACTCTATAGATGGATTAGTAGAAACTCAAACAAGTGATTTTCATATCCGTCATTTAATGTTGGAGAACGAAGAGTCTGTACCATTTTTCGATAGGAAATGGGTAAAAATTCAAGATAAATATATTGGGGCGCTCAACTTCAGCCAAAAGCCAGGGGGTTGGTATGACGAACAAGCACAACTACGCTATCTGTGGGAACTAATTTCTAGAGATAATATTTCTGATACTGAGGTGATTTGTCAGTTAACAAAGGCAAACCAAACTATCTCTAAAACTAACCTGCAACGCATTACTAAACAGTCAATCACTAGCACTTCTTTATCCACAGAGAAAGGAAATATTGATGTCAAGTCAGGCATGAATATTGAGGAAGCGGTAGAGGCACAGAAGACAATATATAAAGGTAGTGTCGTCGTACATACAGCAGTAGCTTTTCTCGTTCACCGTAACACCACTAGAGAATTGGATGAAGCTTGCAGATATCTTGCCAGCTATTTCTTGCGTCCAGCCGTAGTTGATAGAGAATGTGAGTGTGCCTGGAAGATATGGTTGCAGTGCTGTCCTATGGTGTGGGAGCCACTGTTAACTAAACCATTCAACCGCCGATTACCTTACTTCAGTTCGGAAGCACCAGGGCTGATGCCATTGATTCGGACTGCTACAGGCGATCTCACTGGATTTGAGCTAATAGCCTCTGAGGGTGGCACACCTGTACACCTGGATTTATACCAAAACCATAAAAATTTAGCGGTGTTTGGTGCAACTCGCTCAGGTAAATCTGTACTGGTGGCAGGTATTCTTACACCTGCACTTGCACAAGATATTCCCGTGGTGGCGCTAGATTATCCCAAACCAGACGGTACATCCACTTTCACCGATTACACCAATCTACTGGGTCTTGATGGGGCATACTTTGACATCTCCAAAGAGTCAAACAATCTTTTTGAACTTCCTGATTTGCGCTCTCTGGATGCAGAAATAAGAAATGAGCGATTGAACGATTTCAAAGAATTTCTCTCCTCTGTGCTGATGACAATGGTGATCGGGACGAGCATGATTGGTGTTAGCCCCTCAATGATCACCAACATTGAGTCAATTATTGCTTTAACATTGAAAACGTTTTTTAATGATGATGAGATTAAATTACGTTATAAACTAGCAATACAAAATGGGTTTGGTAGTAAGGAATGGAACGAAACTCCGACACTATTAGATTTTTATAACTTCTGTTCTCCAGCTTTTATACAGTTAGATTCTATTGCCAGTAATAGCCAAGAGATTAGTGAAGCATTAAATCAGATTAGGCTGAGAATAAATTATTGGTTAAATACCAGGGTCGGACAATCAATCTCACGCCCATCTAGCTTTAGAACTAATGCCAAATTATTGGTTTTTGCTTTACGTAATTTATCAAGTGAGGCTGATGCAGCGATACTTGCTCTTAGTGCTTACGCTGCTGCATTACGCCGCGCACTCTCATCAAAAGCTTCGATATTCTTCCTTGATGAAGCGCCAATTTTATTTCAATTTGACGCGATCGCTGAGTTGATTGGGCGATTATGTGCCAACGGTGCTAAGTCTGGTATTCGCGTCATACTTTCGGCTCAAGAAGCTGAGACTATATACCAAACTAAAGCCGCACAGAAGATATTTAGCAATATGACTACACGCTTAGTAGGCAGGATTCAATCATCGGCTGTTGATCCGTTTATTGTTCGCTTTAAATATCCCACTGAAATTATTAGGGTCAACAGTACAGAAGCTTTTTATCCGAAAAAGGAGGGGATTTATTCTAATTGGCTCTTAGATGATAATGGCAAACTCACATTCTGTAGATACTATCCGGCTTACTGCTTATTAGCTTCCGTTGCTAATAATCCTAATGAGCAGGAATTACGCAGTCTGTTTCTCAAAGAATACAAAGATAATCCTCTGCTTGGGTTAGTCAAATTTAGTGAGGATTACATCAGGATGATTCGGGGAGAAAATTTATCAGACTTGGCTAAAAGGTTGATTTTAAAATCAAATTCACAGCAGGTAGCGTAAGTCATGAAACCAATCATGAAAAAATTAACCATTAGTGCGATAGCTGCTACTACTTTTGGCAGTTTATTTATCGCTGCACCTAGTTATGGCATCAGCATTAATGATTTTTTTAGTTCCATTGTCTCAGATTTTCAAACTGAGCTTTCCAAAATCCAAGATGATGCTAAGGAGAAAATTAATATCAGTTGGGCTGGGATCAAAACAGATGCTATCGCCGCAATTGATAGTTCTATCGGACAATTGGGTGCGCCTGACCCTATTGCTTCAGCTGATCAGTTGAAGGATTCGCTTAAGGATGATTATTCTTATCCGGTAGCTCAACAAAATGCACAACAACTAGAGCGTCAACTAACTCTGGCTTCTGTCTCCAGCATCGTCAGCAGAAGTGGGCAACAACAAACTCAAGAAAAAATTGATACTACTGCTCAAATCGCCCAGCAAGCGAAAAGTATTGCTGATGAAGCTCAGAACATGGATGCTTCTCAGAACGTACTTAAAGCGATCGCGGCTCAGAATGGCTTAATTGTTTCCATGCTGGCAGAACAACGCACTGATTCTTTATCTGCCCGACAGGACAATGCTTACTCTAACTTGATGCTAACGCAAGTGGCCGAACACCTTGACTCCCAACGTCAGCAGGAAATTATTGAAAAGGAAGGAACTCTTTCTTTATTTCATGAATTAGCACTAAATGCTGTGTTAGATCCTGCTTATAGTGAGTAAACTCGGTAACTAAAGCTAGGGTAATTCTTGAGTTCTCTTTATAAGAATTAGATAATCCTTATTCTCCAAAAGTGATTCAAGATTACCCCAGTTTATTTCTATTTGTCACAGCTTAGGTAATACAGACGTTTTATTTTGCCTGAAATCGAAAAATAAATTGACATTAAGTTAATCAAAATGAGTTATTAACTCTTGATACTAAATATCAATATGTATTTATTCTTTCGCGCATTTTTCAAAAATGGCTGTAAATCATAAGTAAAAATACGTTTGTCTTAGATGAGATTTTTTTTGAATAAAAGGAACTTAACTAATGTACTTATTAGCCAAACTCAATGGTAGTGAGTTAGTTATACAAGCTCAACAAAATGCTGATGCAGTTGCTACTGGTTTTAATGATTTATGGGTAAGAACTTTGGATGGGGGAGTTTATACAGCTATGTGTAGAGTTGGCGCATTATTTGCCGTAGCAACTTTAACCTTTTTTATTGTGGAATGGACTAAAAAGATGATGAGTGGTGACGAGCAGCGTGCTTATACAGATTTTATTTGGCCTCTAATAGTTATAGTTTTGCTATCAAATAATGGTAAAGTCTTAGGTAATTCTATCTTAGGTGTAAGAAACTATATCAATAACATTAACAGTACAGTTTTAAAATACACTGCTGCTGAGACTAATCTGAGAGAAGCATACCAAAAATCATTAATAACTGAAGCAGCTCGTAGTGCAATTGGTTTAGAGATACAAAAATGTAGAAATTCATCTTTAAAACCGGAAGAAGCCATAGCTTGTCTTGAACAAGCAAAACAAAAATTAACAAAAAGTTATCCAGAACAATTTAATAAGAATGGTGGGGCGTTTGGCTGGTTCATTGATGCGATTGATAATATAGTTGAAGCGCCTATTGAAGCAATTAAAGATCGAAAAAATCCTGTAGAGATTATTTTATCTTCTACTAATGCTCTAATTGGTTCCACTATTACCGATATTATCTCAATTATATTGATAGGCATGAATGGAGCTTTTCAATGGACAATTGAGTTAACAATGCTTGTTACTGCATTAATTGGCCCTATTGCTGTGGGAGGTTCTTTATTACCTTATGGAGCTAAATCTATTTATTCTTGGCTTGTTGGTTATCTCAGTATCGGAATAGGCAAACTCTGCTTCAATATTATTGTTGGTTTTGCTGGACAATTAATTGCTGACTCTAAATCTTATCAGCCAATGTTTTTCCTTTTTACTATTGGTTTAATGGCTCCATTCCTGAGTGCTGGCTTGGCTGCTGGTGGTGGACTTGCTGTGCTTTCTCAAATTAATAAAGCGACTGAAACTTACAGTAGTATTGCTCTTGAAGTCAGCAAAGGTATTGTGACTAAAGGTGGCAGTTTAGTGGGAAAAATGGCTAAGTGAGCCTATAAAATTAGCTGCTTTACAAATACGAACTGCATAGCTTGCTTCCTTAAAGGGGTAGTGCGAATTGCGAATTGTTATACCCCTACTTCCTACAACTTGTTTCTTATATGCTGAATCTTAAAAAAGCTTCTCCTGGCAAGAAAGAGCCATTGCAACTGCTTAGTTATAACAAATACGTCACAACTAGAGTAGGCATAATTTCTCTAGCTGGATTCTCAATGGCATTGTTATCTCTAATTTTACAGTTCCTCAATTACGGCGCGATTTCTTCCTTAAATAGAAAACAGTTGGCCCTGATACAATTATCATCAGGTGATACGATTACTGCTAGAGCAGTAGATCCTAAAGAAAGGTCTGATGAAGTTATCAAAAAGTTTGTTTCAGACACATTCATCAAGATGTTTAACTGGGATGGTTTAATACAAACCTTCAACGAGAAGGGCGAACCTATTACAAAGCAAGATACTGGCATAGAAGTAGGCAGAATTGATAATAAATCAAATAGCCGAGTGGCTGAAAAAGCTTACAATGCTGCTTTTGCTTTGAGTGAAAACGGAGGATTCAGAGCCGCATTTCTGAAGAAGTTAGCATCAATCACTCCTAATGGATTATTTAATGGAGAATCACAAGTATCTTTAATTCCCCGATTTATTTCTAATCCACGACAAATTAGAGAAGGCAAATGGGAGATAGATTTTATTGGGACGTTAGTAACTTTTGACCGTGATGATAACTCAGGTCGGGGAATTGCTTTTAATAAAACCATCAAAGTTTCATCAATTGATAATCCAGAGTATATCCCTGCTAATACTAGTGAACTGTCTAAGAAAATTTATTTAGCCAGGAAGTCTGGATTAGAAATTACAGAAATTGTCGATTTAGATTTAGGAAAAAGAAAATAATGAGTATAGATAATAATAAAAATGGTTCAGGAGCGACTCTAGAGGATTTACTTCATATAGATGATGCCAATAAAAGTAATGGGAATAAAGCGCCAGAACCAGAGACTCTGTTAGTAACGACTAAGCACACATTTGTTACTTCTCCTTGGTCAAGACTGGCAATAATCACTGTGCCTTTTGGTGTAGGATTTTTAGCGATATTCTGGATGCTTAATGGTGTATTTAATCCGCCTACTCCGCAAAAAACTGTTCAAAAACAAGAAGAACTAACAACTACTGAACAAGCCCAACAAACTGAAGAAGGCGATGGTGATGCCAGGGCAAAACTAGCCTTATCTGATCAACAGGCAGAACTGAACAAAATAAACAAAGGGCAACCAACACCAGTAAAAGTTGAGGAGACTCCAAAGGTTGTACCAAGAACGCCGCCGTCGCCACGTCCTGCACCAAGCCCTGTACCTCGAACTGCACCACAACCAATTAGAACCTACACTCCACAACCAACACGCACGAATTTTGCTCCTAGACCCTTGATATCTGCATCTGCGCGGACAGTCACATCCATAGATCCACTTGAACAAATCAACAAACTCCGTAGCATCGGTTCCTATGGCAAAATCGCCTATGCCGAATCTAGCATCAACAACCAATCTTCATTAGACCCGGCTCAAAATTTACCTAATCAATCACAAGAGCAAACTGATTTTAATAATAATGTAGATAATGATACTTCTGCCCAAACCACACAGCAAGACTCAAACGACTCGATTGAAAAGATCCGCCCTCGGTGGCAAGCCCAATCTCAAGCTAAGTCGGATAAATATTTAGACCAGGAACGGCAAATACTTGAAGGTAAACAAACTCGCTACCTCACTGTTGGTACTTTTGCTAATGGTGTGATTGTTACCCCATTAGTTCAAGCCACAGTTAATAGCTCTGTTGGGCAACAAACATCAACACCTAATAACACTAGGTCAGTCGCTCGACTAACTCAAGATTTACGCGATAACTATGGGCAAGTAGCAATACAGGCCGGAACTTTATTGGCAGTCGAGCTAGTTTCGGTTGATGGTGGCGTAAGTGCGATCGCTCATGTTCGGGCTATCATGAAAGATAATACCGAGTACCCGATCTCGACTGGTGCAATATCTGTGACTGGGGAAGGTGGCAGACCTTTAATAGCCAAAAAACTTCAAGACAGGGGCGGCGAGATTGCCCGTAATGACTTGTTTGGTGGTGCTGTGTCTGCATTGGGAAAAGTTGGAGAAATTATTAACCAACCCGATACCGAAGAGGAAATTAGAGATGATTTGACTGCCATTACCAGAAGGCGTACTAGTGGCAATCGTCGCAATATTACTGGTGCATTGCTCGAAGGGTTTTTTGGTCAAGTTAGCCAAAACGTCAGTCAACGTAATCAACGTGCTACCCAAGAAATATCTTCTCTACCCAACGTTTGGTATATTGCGGCGGGTACTAAAGTCACCATTACAGTTAATCGCTCTTTAGAGTTGCCATGAAAAGCATAATTAACACAGTTACAAGCGGCACTCTAGCATTAGCGATCGCGGCGAGTCCACTATCCACAATTGCCGCCCCAGTCGTGCGTACCATCAGACAATCACAAGCTAGTGGTACAACTGCCAAACTACAAACTATCAACGTCTGGAATGGTCACGGGGTAGCGATTTCATTCTATGAAACTGGCGAAACAATTAAAAAGGTATGGCTGGATGACCCCTCACAAATCCTCATTGACACAGATGGTTGCTTAGAAGGACTGGATCTCAATTGCCCCAATCCTGGTGCTGGACTAATTCATCTGCGACGGATCAAGAAAGTCAATATCCCCGGCTTACCGCAAACCAATGCAACTTTATTAACAGTAGTTACACAATCATCCTCTGGTGAACGCAAGACTTACAGTTTTCGACTAGCAACAAGTAATGGCAATCCTAAATATAGTCAGGTAGTGATTACGTTTGATGTGGCACAAGCACAAAAAACCTCTACTCCTCAACTGTCGTCATTAGTTAAAACACAACAAACGATTAATCAAATCAGGAGTGGGATAGCGATCGCTATTAAAAATGGGCAGATGACTTACAACGATGAATTACATCAACGCTTGCAAAAGCTTATTGGTTATTTACAAAAAGGTGATGACATTGCTACTGCTGCTTCTAAAGCTTCTGTCTCTCAAGAATTGGTCAACAAATTAATTGGTTTGAGTTCTGATTTAACACAAGGTAATGCTTTATGAAATCATCTTTTCGCCTCAATGATAACGCCTTACGTTACCTAATCTTTTTTAGCTTAGTAGGCAGCTTGTTTATTCATAGTTTCATAAAATATGGGTTATTGAATCAAGTTGTAGGCTTTCTGCTACCCAAAGCCTCGGCACAAGTTCCCTTGATTAATTCCCCTAATGGGTTTACCCCTGATTGGTCACGCCTCAAATTTAGTGACATGATTATAGGAGAGGACGGCAGCGTGACCTACCCTGGTTCAAGAGGGACAGAAACGAGAATCTGGACGGCAGGACAAAGTATTGGTGAATTTATGGAATTGGGGGATTTTGAAACCCCTGAACTAGCCATAGAAAGCTTAAACCTCTCAACTATAGCTAGAGTCCAAGGAATTAATTTAAGTCGGCTGAGACTAAATGATTTTCAATTGACCCGGTGGCAAACTTTACCCTCTTTAGTCAAAGCCGTTCCTGGTTTGGGAAATAGAAATGTTGGCAGTGTACCACCTATCCGGGATTTCGCTCTTAGATTTGGATTGAGTGGTGGACGAATAGCTGACATCGCTCGTGATTCGGGTTTGGCGAATGTTCCACTCAGCAGAGGAATTAACTTAAGAAATTACCCACTCACTTCCATCCCTAATCTCCAAAACGCATCAATTAATCGCTTTGCTAATTGGCAAGACTCCAAAATCATTGGTGTCCCTGGACTATCAACACTCACCTGGGATAATTTACCCGGACTGCGATCGCTTGACCTTTCATTTGTTGCCAAAGTGGATCTGCCATTGCGAGATATTGAAGCTAACCGTACTCGCTCTATCTCTGGTAGTTACCAGGAAGGGTTTAATGTTCCCTGTTTACAGAATAACTGTGCTCACATGGAAATGTCCGGTATTGGTGAGACTACTGGTACACAGTGGATGTCCGGGAAATTTCAAAAGGTTAATGGTGGTTTTGGGATTTTAAAAGCTCTTAATGGCGGTAAAGAACCTACGGGGCGAAACCCCTTTGGTTCTGGTTTTAAGCAAGTGGTTTGGAATATTTATGAGGGCAGTGGAAAAGTAGAGACTACTATGTTCTTCCGTATTTGTAAAACCATCCCCTTCATTGGAAGAACTTGCAGTCCTTACTTTATTGGCCCTGTGCCTTTTATTGAGTACCGAGAGAAAGACCCGATTGTTTTAGGTCGTCCAAATTCTTTACCTTAATCATTTTTAGTTCTCATGATTTACTCAGCAATAGAGAGTGGCGATCCTATCATCGTCATTGATAGCAATTATCAAAACAATTCGCAATTCGCAATTCGCAATTGTAGACGTAATTCTTAATTAGTTCACTTAGTATACAAGCCCCTCAATTTGTTAATGAAAAAATAAAAAATGCGTATTATCAATATTCAATTGTCCAACTATACTACGGGAACGTTGCACGAACACTTTTGGGTTTTTAATTGCGAATTGCGTTCGCGTAGCGTTCCGAAGGAAATTGCGAATTGCGAATTGCGAATTGCGAATTGGACATGACCGCCGCCGCCATAGTCAACAGTGAAAACATGATTCAAAGATTGATGAATGCTGAACTAAATCCTTGGATAATCGTAGCTTTTAGTCAATTATTCATGTGCGCGGACTCGCCCAAAACTGCTGCTGGCATTATTAGCAGTGTCCGCATGATATTTTCTAGGTTTATTGAAGATCAGAATGTAGATTGGTTTATTGGCAAGTCTACACTTCCCCTAACAATTAAAGAGCGCCAGATGATTATCTTGGGAATGAAAACAGAGCGTCATCAAGACACTACTCCTTTGATTTGGAGTATTTTCGAGTTGTTTTTAAACCTTCATCTCGACTCAAAGAAAATACTTGCTTGTGATAAATTGTCATTTTTTCATCTATCCAAACATAATTATCAACAACCAATCATTGCTTTGCCAAAAGAGTTTAACCAAGAAATATCTGTTAATTACGTAGTAAGTAAGAACACTAAAACTATTTCTAGTAAAGATGAATTGGCTAAGAGAACTAACGAGGTAGACTTTATATTTCCCATTATAAAAGTATGAGCAAGTCTCTAAAAGCTACTAATAACCATCAAGGATTTCGCTTCGAGCAATTACAAAATCCTGATAGCGAAATTGGTAAATACACTCACCAATTATTCACCCCCAATGGTCTAACAGTTTTATCCTTGCTTAGTGCTTATATTCTCATGAGGGTATTTTTTGGCGACTCCAATAAAAAGAAAATTGCTACTTCTTATTGGGGGGGTACTAAAGAAACGACTGCTGCTCAAAAAAAAGCTCTCTTGCAAATAAAAACCCCGCAATGTGACAGTGCAGCACTTTACATTGGTAAGCATCAGGATAAAGGTGGTGGCAATACTTTCTATATTCCTGATGTACAAAGAGGTACGGCTGTTATCGGCGCTCCCGGCTCTGGTAAAACATTCTCTGCCATCAACCCGATGATTTACTCGGCTATTGACCAGGGGTTCCCGTGTATAGTTTATGACTTTAAGTACGCTTCTCAAGCTAAAGTTGCTGCTTATGCCAAGTACAAGGGCTATGATGTGCATATCTTCGCCCCTGGATTCCCTGAATCTGAAGTCTGCAATCCCCTTGACTTTTTAAGAGATTGTTCTGATGCCGAAAGCGCACGGCAAATTTCTACTGTTATTAATAAGAACTTCCGACTTTTAGGTAATTCATCTGAGGATGGTTTTTTTGGCCCTTCAGGGGATCAGCTGACACAAGCAATTTTGATGTTAGCTAAAGAGTTTGGTGATTACGCTGATGTCATGACCTGTGCGGCGATACTCTCTAGTGAACACATGGTCAAACGCCTGATGGCTGCTTCCTTAAACCCTTGGGTGAAAATTGCCTTTGGTCAGTTGTTCAGTTCTGCCGCATCTGAAAAAACTGTTGCCGGGATTGTTGCCACAGCTTCGATTATGTTTACTCGCTTCATGGCGAAAAATACTCTTGGCTGTTTCATCGGGAAAACGACTCTGCCTTTAGAAATCAAGGGTAAGCAGATGATTATCTTTGGCTTGGACAGAGAACGGCGAGATGCTGTAGGGCCTCTCATGACTTCAATCTTACACATGACTATCGCCCGTAACATCGCTTTTAAACGCTCTGACCCATTAATCGTTGCACTAGACGAATTACCCTCGATTTACTTGCCTGATCTATATAGGTGGCTCAACGAATCCCGTTCTGAGGGGTTCTGCGGCATTATCGGCTTTCAGAATATGGGACAGTTAGAGAAGAATTACGGTAAAGAAGTAGCTAAGGCTATCCTTGGTGCTTGCAGTTCTAAATTCATCTTCAATCCTGGTGAGAATGAATCCGCACAATTATTCTCTAGCTTTTTGGGTGATGAAGAAATTAAATATAAACAGAAAAGCCGTTCCTCTGGTGGTAAAAATAATAGCACTAATATTAGTGAGCAAGAAAAAACTAGAAAGCTGTTTGAATCGGCCCAATTCCTGAAACTAATTGCTGGTAAATGTGTTTTTATTAATCCAGCATACGCTAATAAAAACGAAGGGTCAGTTCCACTACTAAAGACGATTAAAATTTCTCAACCTCTCAAAAATATTGATAAATATAATCAACTTAAATGGGCGAGAATTGTTAGTTTAGCTGCTAGGAAGAGTACACAGAAATTTCCCTCCCAGCAAGATTTAGCTTTGCGGGTGAATCTTGTCGAGCAGCGTTTCCCCATCCCCGACAATCCGGGCGCTGTTTCCCCTAATCCTAATCTGACAGCTAAAGATGTTCATGGTATGGTCAACGAAGTTCATTCTGATAGTGGGGTGTAATACCAATTCGCAATTCGCAATTCGCAATTCGCAATTCGCAATTCGCAATTAAAAAACTTAAATGCAGCAAAGCTTTCAAGGTTTGTATCTGTATCAGATTTTTCGGGAAATGGTATAACAATTATGAAAATGACTATTGAAGAATTGAAAATTGATAGTTTTGATGTGATTGACAAATTATCCCAAAATCATGTTTTAGCTAATGGGAGCTTTATTGATATTAATTTACCTCCCCGGCAAATTATTCAAGAATTTAATACTTTATCCGAAACTCGACCAAAACTCAAAAACTTGGGCATCTATACCATCATTAGTTTGAAAAACATTTATATTCATCTAAATCAAGAATCTTGCCTAAAAATTGTTAATCAATATATTCACGGTATTGGTTGGCATGATTTACAATATATCTGTTTTTTGGATATTCAAAATAGCAATATTTATATTCATATTATTTTTAATCGTGTTACACCAGAGGGTCAACTCATCGATATCAAATGCTTGGGGGCTAACTGGCAACAATATGAGATCCTGCGCCAATCTTGTTCTCTCATCATCGATAACCCTATTTATAACCAGTATTTACAAAAACGATTCTGTAACTGTTGTCCTTAAATCAGTTATCAGTTACCAGGTATCAGTGACCAGTTACCAACCAGTTCTGCTCACTGTTCACTATTCACTGGTCACTGTTAAATTTACAATCCCTGCGGGACGCTGCGCGAACGGCAATCTACAATTGCTTGACTATTCAACCTTTTACCATGCCTAAACCTTAATAAATATGTTTGATGAAAGACATTTACAACTAACTTCTGCTTACGCTTATAGTAGTAAGTATTTTATCCGTACTGTCATTTATCCTTTAGCCAAATATATTGATAAATATCTTCAGCAAAAAGCTAAAGATTCTATCAATAAAAAGTTATATTGGGAAACTGGGAAACAAACTTATGCTATGAGTCCGGATGGCAACGGTGGGTGGAAATGGTCAAAGTATGACCCAAAGTCCAACGAATTTGTATCTACTTCTGATACTGAAGAACAAGTTGCCGCTTCCACACTTGCTGATTCTATCTCTGGGGACGTAACGAAAACTACTGCAAATGAAAGTGTGGCACAAAACACAACAGAAGATTTTGTGATCGTTGCTCCAAGTATCATAGCTGAAACTGAACAAGCCAATTTTGTGGCCAAATCCCAAGGTCTAAAAATTCAAACCGAAAACCAAACTGTTGTCACCCACCGAAAAACTGATGGTAATATCGGTTTTTCAGTTATTGATGAGAAGACGAATAAAATCGTTGCCGATGAAAACTTTATTCTTGAATTTCAAGCCGATATTAATAAATATTTAGCCGAATGTTTTAATACATTGGGGCTTAATCACGAAGCTATCAAGTCTTATTTGGGAAAAGCTCCGTCACAATTTGAGCAACATTTAGCTGAAGTTTTAGCTAAAGCTTTTTCCTCTGGAACTATTGCACAAATGAATTTACTTGATGTTTCTCCATCTGACCGAAGAGGCAGAGGGGAAGGGGGCAGGGAGCAGGGGGAGCAAGCCCTCCTCCTGGAGCGTGGAGCGGAGTACAATCTCCATTCCAAACTCTCTCCCTTGCTTCCTGCTCCCTGCTCCCCTGCCTCTTTTGAACAATTAAATTCGCCAGTTATTTCAAATGTTCCAGCCCCCGAACATATAAATCCACAGCATTGGCAAGAACTAGTAGTCGGTAGTGCGATCGCTCCTGGCATTGCCTCCATGAATTTTGAATCTTTGCACTTTAATCAGGCAAGAGGAGTACATGAAGCGTGGGATTTATTGATGTCCAGCGATAAAATACCGCGCACAAACACAGGTAGAATCTCTGGGGGAATATTAAAAGTATATTCCTTCTTAGATAATACGGATGGCTGGTGGTGTAATGCAGGCGTAGATCCAAGGCATTTTCACAGTTTAACTCCTAATGAAACTGCCAATCCTAAAGAATGGGGGTGTTATAAACCAGATCAGCCAAGACCGAAAACCGAGAAAAAAGATGGTCAAACTGTAGTGGTTCCAGGTAAATTTACCAAATATGAACATCCACTAGGTACTGAAAAGAGCATCTTCCTACTTGATGTCCCAGACGATATTGCACAAAGTATTTACCAAAAAGCAGGAGTGAATCCCAGCGATAGCGATCTCACAAGTGGATTTTGGTATTGCGTATGGAAACATAACATTCCTGTCACGATTACTGAGGGTGCGAAAAAAGCAGCCAGTTTGTTAAGTCAAGGTCATGCTGCCATTGGGTTAGCGGGAATTAACGGCGGCTACTA